>JAZNXM010000064.1:0-2050 GCA_045593865.1 Acetatifactor sp.
AACGACATGGCTACGATCCGACTTAGCCCGGTAAGAAGTGCAGACCTGGGAGCAGATTATCCTTTGGTAACGGTTTGCTGAAAGCGCAAGTGTTGGAGGTCGTAGAAGAAGGTAACCGTTTGATTCATTTTGAATATGATGGTATATTTGAGGAAGTATTGGACAAGCTTGGGGAAATGCCCCTGCCGCCTTACATTACTCACAAACTCCAGGATAGGAATCGTTACCAGACAGTTTATGCCAAGTATGAGGGCTCTGCAGCGGCTCCTACAGCCGGTTTACACTTTACCCGGAAGTTATTGGACAGGATTGCTCAAAAGGGCGTTAAAATCGCTTATGTAACCTTACACGTGGGTCTGGGAACATTCCGCCCGGTCAAGGAGGAGAATATTCTGAAACACCACATGCATTCGGAGTATTATCAGGTGTCCGGGGAGGCAGCGCAATTGATAAATGAGACCAAGCAAAAGGGCGGCAGAATCATCTGTGTAGGTACAACAAGCTGCCGTACGGTGGAAAGTGCGTCCACACCGGATGGAGTGATCCATGCAGGTTGTGATAACACGGAGATATTTATTTATCCCGGTTATAAGTTCAAGATGCTGGACTGTCTGATTACAAACTTTCATCTGCCGGAATCTACATTGGTAATGTTGGTTTCCGCACTTGCAGGTAGGGAGAATGTACTGGCGGCTTATGAGGAAGCGATTAAGGAACGTTACAGATTTTTTAGTTTTGGTGATGCCATGTTCGTAACAAATGAATCATAACAACGGTAGGTTAAATGGTTCATGTACGAATGATGACAGGTAAATGGCAAAGTGAAATGTCAGGTACAAAGAGGTGTAGAGTAAGATTATGACGATAAAGCAGATTCCGAATTTTATAACTGCGTTACGTATTGCAGGTACATTCATAATGCTGTTTATGGAACCTTTTACAATAGGTTTTTATGCATTATATACTTTTTGCGGATTTACGGATATTCTGGATGGCTACATTGCCAGAAAACACAATTTAATCAGTGAGTTGGGAGCAAGACTGGACAGTATTGCGGATATTCTATATTATGCAGTAATGATTCTAATAATATTGCCGGTATTGATTGAAGTACTGCCGGTGTATATTTGGTATATGTTCTTTGGTGTGGTTTTTGTTCGTATATTATCTTATGTGATCGCTGCGATAAGATACAAGCGTTTTGCATCACATCATACATATATGAATAAAGTGTCGGGTTTTTCGGCATTTTTGATGCCATATTTTATCAAGCAGGCTATCGGGGTTGAATATTGTACTTTATTGGGTATTATAGTCAGTACCGCCACATTGGAGGAATTACTGATGCATATTGTATGTAAAGAATATCATCCGGATATGAAAACAATTTTCCATAAAGAAATTCACCATAGTGTATGATGGTGGAACAGCAGAGGTTTTCAGAGCAGATTGAGATTGCAGGAGAAATGCAGGAAATATGTAGACATGGGGAAAGCACAGGCCGTGAGGTCTGTGCTTTGTTTTAGGATTTACTTACAGCTTTTTCTCATATATCGTATAACTTCTTGCAGCCAACAATGCCTTCGCCTTCTCTACAGCCCTCTCATCCTCAAATTCAAGCCGGAGCGCACCAGCCTGTTGCTCACGGTTATGGGTAATGCCGATATTCTTGATGCTGACACCGTTTACTGCCAGTATAGTAGTGATTGAGGCAAGCGCACCGGTCTGGTCAGCAATATCCACAGTAAATTCGTAACAGCGCTTAATTGGGCCGCTGGAGGCGTTGGCAAAGGAATCGCGGTAGATTCTGGCCCCATCAAAAAAGTTGTAAAGGTTCGCCTCATTTTTTGCGTCGATTTCCTGCTTGACGGACTGTAATGCCTGAATATAGTCGCCCAAAAGAGAGGAAATATTCTCCGTATTCGCCAGGCAGATCTGTTGCCACATCGTAGCACAAGAGGATGCAATACGGGTAATATCCTTAAAACCGCCGGCTGCAATCATTTTCATGATACCTTCCTGGGAATCGGAATCTCGAACCAGATTTACC
>JAZNXM010000065.1:0-2731 GCA_045593865.1 Acetatifactor sp.
CTTCAAGTTCTTTTGCATATGATATCTCCATCAGCTTGCGATATATCTGGAGGCACGGCCTTGCCCAATTTTGCGGATTGTACCTGCTTTGACCATTGCACCCAGAACAGCTTCCACAGTTGTAGGACTAACATCCGGGAGAATATGGCAGATGTCAGATTTAGAGACCGGAGTCAGGCTATTCAGTACAGTTGCCTCAATTCTTGCTTTCTTGGTTACCTTTTTGCCATGAACCACCGCAAAACGTTTATCGAGTTCTTTATAGCACATATAGAGTGTAGATAGGAAATTTTCCATAAAGGGGAAATAGTCATTTTCGTTTGTTTCCCAACCTGTGGAAGATTGCCGTAATGCCTCGTAATAATATGCCTTATAGTAATTGATCTGTTCTTCAAAGGATACATATTTTCCAGCATCATATCCATTTTTGTACAAAAGAAGCAGCGATAACAGGCGAGACATCCTTCCGTTGCCATCCCGGAATGGATGAATGCACAGAAAATCCAAAATAACACACGGAATCAGCAGCAGTTGATTGATTGCTGCATCGCTTTTTGCCTCCAAGTATGCCAACTCCAGTTGCTCCATTGCCTGCTTTGTTTCAGCAGCAGGAGTCGGACGGAAACGCACGCGTCGATTTCCATCAGCATCCACTTCCAGAATCACATTATCATCTGTTTTATACTGTCCACCATACTCATAGCCTGCAAGAGACATCATAATTTCATGAAGCCGCAGAATATCCCTCTCCCGAAAATCGATATAAGCATGTCCCTGATGGATTTCGTTCAGTGCATCTCTGTAACCGGCAATTTCTGCTTCGTTGTGGTTTAGTGAAGCACTGTTTTGGTTGACAATCGCGGCGATACGTTCATCGCTGGTCACAATCCCTTCTATCGCATTGGAGCTTTTGATAGATTGAATCTTGGCTACTGCCTCCAGTTCCGTAAATACCTGCAGATATTCTTCCTTTCTGACACCAGCCATTGTTTTTAACGAAGCAATATTCGTTGTTAAATTTACGAGGCCAGCAGGAAGCAGTCCATTGTTCAAAAAGGAATAATCAAATCTATGCATATTAACACCTCTTTCTGCATATTACTATATCAGATTATATGCAGAAAATCAATGCAGCAACCAAAAATATCTGCACATTCTAAAAAAGTATATATGCAGATATTTAATTTTTCCTGCGCACAGCATATTTTTGTTCAGCAATACGATATATTACCCCCTCGACCGTCGACATTTTGAAATGAATTTCAGTTGCAGCGCAATCGGTTTTTGAGCCATTTTTTGAGATCACTGTCTGCTTGTATTCCATACCCCAAAATTGAGGTTAAGCTGTCGACAGAAGTAACACTTTTGTTCTCGTTCTTGACCTTTGGCTGAATTTGCATTACCCGATAAATAACGGCAGAAAAAGCGTTTCGTATACTGCTAATTGTTGTTTTCGTGTTGTCAGTATGTGTATAGGAATGACGTAGGTGTTACCATAATGATCTCCGGCACAAATCCCAAAGTAAAAGGACGACAGACCGATTACCCAGATATGTAAAGAAATTAACCGTATTAGTGATTTGCAGAATTGCGTAGCCACTGCCAACAGCAGTGTTACCCAGGACATTCTGTCCGCACGGGGATTGGGGCAGAGCTCCAACAAGCCAGAAAAAAGCACCCGTTCCGCAGTCTGCGGTTCAGGTGTTTTTTCGTGTTTGTGGGTACAAAGACATTGCTTGCCAGTTTCTTTTTGATAATTTTCTGACACACTATCTTTTTCCTTTCCAAAACCGTTATACTAAGTGAAAGCGCTTTTTATTTTACAAGAGAGGAGGAAAAACATGGACGCAGATTTCTTGCTTTTGCACCGGATGCGAAATGACGATGATCAGGCCATTGAAAATTTCGTGCGAAAATATTACCCTCTGATCCTGCGGTATTGTCAGTTACATATCCAGGATTTAGGCTATGCCGAAGATCTTACACAGGAAACCTTCGCCCGGTTTTTCCGCACTCTCAGCCAGTATCAGCATTACGGCAAGGCTGCCAATTATCTCTATGTAATCGCAGGTAATCTCTGCCGGGATTATCACAGGAGGCCGGAGGAAATACCCATGGAAGAACTCCCGGAACAGCCGGTATATCAGACGGAAGCTCTGGATCTTCGGATGGATGTCCACCGGGCATTGGAGAAGCTTCCGCCGGAACTGCGGGAAGTGACCATCCTGTACTTCTTCCAGGAGCTGAAGCAAAAGGAAATTGCCAAAATCCTGGGTATTGGCCTCCCCCTAGTGAAATACCGGATCAGACGAGCCAAAGAACTGTTGGAGCAATTGATTGGAAAGGAGGATGCAACATGAGAAGAAAGCTATCCTATAATGTGCCTATCAACGAGGAAAATGTGATGGAAACCATTGCCGTTTCCAAAGCCGCTTTCCTTTCCGGAGAAGCGGAGCAAATGGTTTCTCCTGGTGAATTTCTTTTCCTGCAGAGCAGGCTGATTCAAAAACGCTGGTGGTTCCTGCAGGGGCTGCTGCTTGCCTTCGTATGCTTATTCCTGTGCCACATGGAGACAGATTATCTGATCCGCCGTGCCCTGGGGCTGGCGGGACCGCTGTTCGTGATTCTGATCCTCCCGGAACTCTGGAAAAACCGGAACTTTGATGCCATGGAAGTGGAATGTACCACCTACTATACCATCCGATCCATCTATGCTGCCCGGCTCGCCCTA
>JAZNXM010000066.1:0-29041 GCA_045593865.1 Acetatifactor sp.
CCTACGCCCGGCTCACCGATCAGCACCGGATTGTTCTTGGTCTTTCTGGAAAGAATCCGGATCACATTGCGGATCTCTGCGTCACGCCCGATAACAGGATCCAGCTTTTCATTTCTTGCCTTCTCCACCAGATCCTGACCGTATTTCTCCAGCGTATCATAGGTAGCCTCCGGATTGTCGCTGGTTACTCGCTGATTCCCACGCACCTGGGATAAAGCCTGCAAGAACCGCTCTCTGGTAATACCATACTCCTTCCAGATTTCTCCAATGGCTTTATTGGGCTGCTTTAAAAGTGCCAGGAAAAGATGCTCCACGGAGACATACTCATCCCCCAGCTGCTTAGCCTCATCCTCTGCACTGATCAACACCTTGTTCAGATACTGCCCAATATAGACCTGGCCTCCCTGTACCTTTGTACGCTGCCGCAGGGCCTGCTCCACTCTGTTTAAAAAATGCTCCTTGTGAATCTCCATCTTCTCGATCAGCTTCAGTATCAGACTATCCTCTATGGTCAACAGACTATATAACAGGTGCTCCTGCTCAATTTCCTGATTACCATATTCATAGGCCAATTTCTCGCAGCCCTGAACGGCCTGCATGGACTTTTGTGTAAATTTGGAAATATTCATATAGTACCTCCATTCTGCAAATCCGCTTTTTATTTTAGCGTTTTCATAATCGCCCTTGTTTGTTCTATATCAAATATAACACATGTTTTCCAAATTGCAATACTATAATTATAAACTTTTTATGAAACATCAATTCAAAACATCACTTTATCTTATTCTTCCCCTTTTAAATGCTTATCACTTCAGACTTCAAAAAACCAAATCTATTTGTGTTGACAAATATCTCCAATTACGTTATTATCATGGGGTTACATATGATCTATTTGCTGTATGACAACTTTATATCATCATACAAAAGGAGTTTTACCAATGAATTTAGCTTCTCTCTTTATTATCGCCGTGGGCTTATCCATGGATGCCTGTGCAGTAGCTATCTGCAAAGGTCTTGCCATGCAGAAAGCTTCCATGAAAAAGGCCATGCTTGTAGGCTTATGGTTCGGTGGTTTCCAGGGACTGATGCCTGCCATCGGCTATATACTGGGCAGTCAATTTGAACAATATATTGTAAACATTGACCATTGGATCGCATTTATTTTATTGGGATTGATCGGTGCAAATATGATCAAAGAAGCTTTGTCCAGGGAAGAGGAAGAGGCCTGCGATTCTCTCGCTGCAAAAGATATGCTTGTTCTTGCAGTTGCCACCAGCATTGACGCCCTGGCTGTAGGTGTTACCTTTGCATTCCTGCAGGTTGAGATTGCTCCTGCCGTCCTGTTCATCGGGATGATTACCTTCCTGCTCTCCACTCTGGGTGTGAAGATTGGCAATGTTTTCGGTTGCCGTTTCAAGTCCAAAGCAGAGCTGGCCGGCGGAATCCTATTGATCATTATGGGAACGAAAATATTATTAGAGCATCTAGGGATTTTGTGATCCCCAGATGCTCCTTTTTTTCCACATATAAGCGGGTATATCCGATAAAAGCTTGTATATCAGATAACCATGATTTTGCCCAATCCCAATGCTAAGGCGTTCAAATACAAAACTGCCAGATGCACCGGATAAAATGCATAGAAGAAACGCTTAAAGCTTTTTCCTTTCCTGCCGTTGTACAGCGCTATGAATACAAAAGACAATGAAGCCGGCAGCTCCCAGATAAAGGAAAGTGCCCCGCCCAAAAGCTGCAGGCCTTTTGCATAACGAAAGAGATATAATACACCGATACAAAATACACCCTTTGCTCCATAATCTGCCCCCATCAGCTCCGCCAGCTGCATCCCCGTCAGCCATATCAGCAGCGTCAACGGCCACCGGACAAACCATTTCGGAACCTTCTGCTTTATCAAACCACTGATGTACATGGCCAGAAGTCCCAGAAACAAGGTAAACATCACATTCTGATACCCCCAGTATATGGGCCTTGCGGCAAAAGCCAGATCAAAGGGCACCTCGGAAATCCATGCAAAGAAAAATATTCTTCCCAGATACTTCCCCATATTCCCGGTTCGCTTAAATCCTTCCACCAGCATAAAGCAGTATATTGGAAATGCAAGCCTGCCGATATTCCGCATAGTCTGATATACGCTGAGCAGCCCACTGTTCTCCGACGTCAGAAGCAGCATCACTCTCTCACCACCATAGGTGGTTATTTCCAACACACCTCTATCGATTAATATCTTTACAAGCAGTACTGCAGCAATATGATCTATCAGCATAGTGACTGCCGCGATCATTTTTAATGTACTGCCGTTCAAACCCATTCGTTCCCGTAAATCTTCCATAATATATGCCTTTCCAATACTACAAGGCTTCCTACTGCTTTCGGCTCATCCATATATACCGCCAGGCTTCTTACTGTTTTGCGTATATGCTGCCAGACTTCCTACTTTTTGAGTCTATCAGCATATGCTGCCATCTACCATCGGCGATACACTAGCCTACCTTATACCCGGTTCCCCATACTACCTTAAGATACTGGGGCTCTTTGGGATTCTTCTCAATCTTTTCCCGGATGTGACGGATATGTACAGCCACTGTGTTATCTGCGCCGATGGGTGCCATATTCCAGATGGATTCATAAATCTGGGAGTTGGATAAGACCTTGCCCTTCTCCTGAACCAAAAGCCTCAGAATCTTGTACTCAATAGGTGTCAGCCGCACCTCCACCTGATTCACCGTAACCTTTCTGGTATTGTCATCCATTACCAATGCATCAATACGATATATTTTATTACAGCTACTGCAGATATCTACCAGCTGCATGTATCTGCGAATATGGGCCTTAACCCTGGCTAATATTTCCAAAGGATTACAACTTGTAGCCACATAATCATCCGCCCCTGCATCAAATGCCATGATCTTCAAGCTCTCATCCTGCTTCTCGGAGAGAATCATCAGCGGAGCATTGGTAATCTCCCTGATTCTCCTGATCCAATCCAGACCTGCAGACATATCCATCTTATCCTTCATTATGTCTGTGATCATCAAATGAATGCCGGCAGTTCTTAAATATCGCTTCAGCTGTTCAAAGCAATCTGCCACCAGTACCCGAAACCCTTCGCCTTTCAGCAAAGGTTCCATTCCTTTTATCATTTCTGTTTTATTATTAAAAATAATAATATTTTTCTGCATAGTTATTCATACCTTTCGAAACACAAATACCCAATCCACAATCTTCTCATAATATATAGACAGTAAATAGTATAAAAAGGTTTCTTATAAATTTTGTATCCAAAACCTTTCACATACAAAATTTTGAAAAACTATTTCAGAAATCTATTCAATAAAAAACTTCTTCCAGAATCAGGCCTTTTCCGGGCACCAATGCACCGGCTTTTTCCCGATTTTTCGCCTCAATCACATCCGGGATACTGTCAGCACTTCTCGTACCCAGTCCAACCTCCAACAAGGTTCCCATGAGGATACGGATCATATGATACAGGAAGCCATCTCCCCGAAACGTAAAGGTAAGCAAATCGCCATCTCGTACGATCTGAATACTCTCGATATTGCGCACGGTAGACTTTTTGCCCTTCCCGGCCGATGTAAAGGACTTGAAATCATGTTCTCCCAGCAAATGCTTTGCTGCCTGCTTCATGGCATCCACATCCAGCGGCTGCTCCACCATGTGTGCATAGCGCCGCCAGAACACATTCGGAATGCTGCTGTTCCAGACGTGATAACTGTATTGCTTGCCCTTTGCATTCAGTCTGCTGTGAAAGCGCTCTGACACCTCCTCCATCTCCACTACCGCAATATCCTCCGGCAGAAACTGATTCATGTAAGCCAGCATCTCTTCCACTGTTTTCTCTGAATGGGTGTGGAAGTTGATAATCTGTCCCAGCGAATGTACACCCGCATCGGTTCTTCCGCTGCCCTGTATTTCAATCCTCTCATCACACATACGGCTGATCAGCCGCTCCAGCTTTCCTTGAATCGTATTGTCAGAGGATTCCTGACGCTGCCAGCCCTGATAGCGGGTACCCTCGTAGGTAACCCTGCACTTAATGTTTCTCATGGTGTTTTACTCCCTCTACTATCATTCAACAGTAAGTTTGTTTCGAATTAACACTCACAGCTCCTCTGCAGACACCTGACAATCCTCAATCACCTTATCAATGATCTCATAAATCTCTTCCCTGCCCTGCTTAGTCTGGGCAGAATAGGGAATCATAATAGTGCCTTTCTCCACATCTAAGGTCTCTCTGATCAGCTTTAACTGCTTCTGCACCTGACTTCTGTTAATCTTGTCCAGCTTGGTAGCAATAATGATCGGTTTATATCCATGATTCAAAATCCAATCGTACATCAGACAGTCATTACCGGAAGGCTTATGGCGGATATCTATCAGCAAAAATACGATTTTCAGCATCTTGGACTGGTAAAGGTAATTTTCAATCATTTTCCCCCACTCCGCTTTGACCCTTTCGTTTGCCTGGGCATAACCATATCCGGGCAGATCCACATAGTAGATTGCATCATTCACATTGTAAAAATTGATGGTCTGGGTCTTACCCGGCTGGGCACTGGTTCTGGCCAGAGACTTTCGGTTCATCAGACCATTGATCAGGGAGGACTTCCCCACATTACTCTTTCCCGCAAAAGCAACCTCCGGTTTATCATTTTCAGGCAATTTGCTGGTAATACCGCATACGGTTTCCAAGCCGACTTTCTTTATAATCATTTGCATCCTCTTTTCTAAACTTAATGTTGGGTGAAATGTAGCCCTGTTCTCTCAATCCACTGTCAGGCGAATTCCTCCCGCCGTGAGCTGGCCGCATCTTCTTACCGGACACAACTACACAACGCCGCTCCCAAAAAAGAGCGGCGTCCTAAGTAATCTCTCTATCTTATGTCATCCTTATGAGACATTGCGGTCTTGGCCACTGTAATTCCACTACTTCCTGTTGACGATGATCGGCTCCGCTTTGCCCTCTACTGCATCCTTTGTAATAATACAGGTTTCGATGGTGTCGTCGGACGGAATCTGATACATCATATCCATCATCACATTTTCCATAATGGAACGAAGACCTCTTGCACCGGTCTTGCGTTCAAATGCCTGCTGCGCAATTGCCTCAACAGCCTCCTCCTCAATCTTCAGCTTTACATTGTCAAAATCAAACAGCTTCTGATACTGCTTGATCAATGCACTCTTCGGCTCTTTCAGAATCCTGATCAGGGCTTCCTTATCCAATCCCTGCAGGGATACATTGATGGGCACACGACCTACAAACTCCGGAATCAGTCCAAACTTTACCAGGTCCTGGGGTGTTGCTTCTGCCAACAGATCGCTGATCTCCTTATTGCTTTTCTGAGCCGGCTCTGTATTAAAACCAATTGCTTTACGATCCAGACGTGCCTCGATAATCTTCTCCAAGCCATCAAAGGCACCGCCGCAGATAAATAAAATATTGGTAGTATCAATCTGGATCAATTCCTGATGTGGATGCTTACGTCCACCCTGGGGCGGTACGCTTGCAGTAGTGCCTTCCACAATCTTTAAAAGAGCCTGCTGCACACCTTCACCGGAAACATCTCTGGTAATGGACACATTTTCACTCTTCTTGGTAATTTTATCTATCTCATCAATATATATGATACCATACTGGGCTCTCTCCACATCATAATCAGCCGCCTGAATCAGCTTCAGAAGGATATTTTCCACATCCTCTCCTACATAACCGGCTTCTGTCAGAGAAGTAGCATCTGCAATAGCAAAGGGTACATTAATGATCTTGGCCAAGGTCTGAGCAAGATAGGTTTTGCCGGAACCAGTGGGTCCGATCATGATAATATTACTCTTCTGCAGCTCCACATCATCCAGATCCTTTGGTGCAGTCACTCGCTTATAATGATTGTATACAGCCACTGAGAGGACTTTTTTTGCCTGTTCCTGACCGATTACATAATCATCCAGAAAGCTCTTGATTTCCTTAGGTTTTAACAAATTGATTTCCTGACGAGAGGATTCTTCCTCATCATAATCTTCCAGTTCTTCATCCAGAATATCCGCACAGAGCTCAATACACTCGTCACAGATAAAGACCCCATTCGGACCTGCCAGAAGACGGCGTACCTGTCCCTGGGACTTACCGCAAAAGGAACATCTGACGTCATTACCGGGAATTTTTCCTGCCATACTTTTCCTTTCCATGCATATCACAAGCTGGCTTGTGATACTGCACTAATGAGTAGGTTGAACATTTATTTTCAATCTTATACTCTGTTATATTTATATACATTTCCGTCATTATTCCGTTCAGACTACGCTATCGTGAATCCTTACACGCTGGCATGAGAGGCAATAACCTTGTCAATCAGGCCATACTCACAAGCTTCCTGAGCACTCTTCCAATTATCACGCTCTGTATCCGCACAGATCACTTCATAATCCTTGCCGGTGTTCTCTGCCAGCATACGGTTTAACTTCTCTTTTGTCTTTAAGATATGTCTTGCAGCAATCTCGATTTCCGTAGCCTGACCCTGAGTTCCGCCAAGCGGCTGATGAATCATGATTTCCGCATTGGGAAGTGCAAATCTCTTACCCCTTGCGCCGCCTGCCAACAGGAATGCTCCCATGCTGGCCGCCATACCGATACAAACCGTGGATACGTCGCACTTGATGTACTGCATGGTATCATAAATTGCCATACCTGCGGTCACGCTACCACCCGGACTGTTGATATACAAATGAATGTCTTTCTCCGGATCCTCTGATTCCAAGAATAACAGCTGAGCCACTACCAGGCTGGCAGTCACATCATTTACCTCTTCCCCCAAAAAAATAATTCTATCCTTTAAAAGCCTTGAATATATATCATAGGTTCTTTCACCCTTGCTGGTCTGTTCAAGGACATAAGGCACTAAACTCATAATTTACCCCTTTCCTGCATATCCCAGGTTCTCCTGCGATACTGCACTAATAATTGCATATCTCTAAAACTACAATTACAAACAGAGGATGGATATTCGCCGCCATCCTCTGTCCATTCCATCAACACTTATTCAGCATCTTCCGCTTCTTCTTTTGCCTTCTTGGTCTTCTTTGCAGCCTTAGCTTCCTTTGCATTTGCTACCAGGAACTCTACAGCCTTGTTCACACAGATGTCTTCAGAAACCTGCTTCTTTCCGTTTGCACCAAGAAGCTCGAGAACCTTCTCTACATCCAGCTTATAAGCCTCTGCCATCTTCTGAACTTCTACATTCAGCTCCTCCTCGCTTGCTTCAATTCCTTCTGCCTTTACCACTGCTTCCAGCACCAGACGGGACTTGATTCTCTTTTCAGCCTGAGGCTTAACCTGTGCAAGGAGTGTCTGAACATCCAGACCGGTAAACTGCATATACTGTTCCATGGAGATGCCCTGAGACTGGATTCTCTGTGCAAAATCATCCATCATCTGTCTCTGCTGGGTCTCAATCATCGCTTCCGGAATTTCCATCTGTGCATCTGCAATAACTGCATCGATTACAGCTTCTTCCTTGGCACTCTTAGCAGCTTCTTCTTTTCTAGCAGCTATTTTAGCCTTCATATCCTCTTTATATTCAGCAAATGTTTCAAATTCTGAAACTTCACTTGCAAATTCATCATCCAACTCAGGAAGTTCCTTCTCTTTGATTTCCTTTACGGTGCATTTGAATACTGCTGCCTTGCCAGCCAGCTCTGCTGCCTGATAATCCTCAGGGAAGGTTACATTAACATCCGTCTCCACACCGATCTGGGCACCGATCAGTGCTTCCTCAAAGCCGGGGATGAATGCACCGGAACCGATGGTAAGAGGATAATTCTCACCCTTGCCACCTTCAAAAGCAACACCGTCAACAAATCCTTCGAAATCAATTACTGTCTCATCGCCGTCCTTAACAGGTCTGTCTTCCACCGTAATGGTTCTTGCACTGTTCTCTCTTTCCTTAGCGATTTCAGCATCTACTTCCTCTTCCGTAACCGTTACCTCTGCTTTTTCAACCTTAACACCTTTGTATTTTCCTAAGGTCACTTCCGGCTTTAATGCAACCTCTGCTGTAAAGATGAACGGCCTGCCGGCTTCTAACTGAACAACGTCAATCTTAGGAGAAGAAACGATCTCTTCTGCACACTCCTCTAACGCCTTGTCATATGCGTCCGGAATCAGTTCGTTTGCAGCATCCTCATAAAATACAGCTTTGCCATACACCTGTTCTATCATCTTACGAGGCGCTTTGCCCTTGCGGAATCCGGGAATGTTGATTTTATTTTTGTTTTTCTGGTATGCACTTTCAATCGCTTTTTCCAATTCTTCAGCTGCAACTTCAATTGTCAGCTTAGCCATGTTTTTCTCTAATTTTTCTACCTGTAAACTCATTTGTTATATTTCCTCCTTGTTACTGTTTGTGCTCACAGTTCAGCCATGGGGCAAAATCCGTTCCGAGAGGCCATGCAAATATATTTGCAATGGGCTAAAGGAGCTGAACCGAAACTTTTCTATCTTCAGGTATGTCCTTCTGCTATATCCGGCTTAAAAATAACCAGAATAGACATACTCACAGTCATTTTACGATTATAGCATATGAATTGCTTTTCTGCAAATGTTTTTGGAAAGTTATGCAAAAAACCTTATGAGAAATTCATTTCACATATGTGTCGCAATCAAAACGGCTTTATCCCCGCCAAATTCTGCAATATACTCCTGCATCCGTTTTCTGTTTTTCTCGTCCAACCCTGCAAATGGCTCGTCCAGCAGCACAATATCATGCTCCGCCGCAAAAGCTCTTGCTACTGCCACCCGGCGCTTCATGCCGCCGCTTAACTGTGCACAGGGCCTGTGGAGCTCCTCTTGCGTCAGCAGCGGAAGCAGATATCTGCGAGCTTTCTCCCTGCTGCCGGTAATCAATTCCACATTTTTCAAGGCACTGTAGTCTTCACACAGTCGATCTTCCTGAAAAGCAAATGCCAGGGAAGTCTGGGCTTTTATCACACCACTGTCCGGCTTTTCCAGTCCTGCAATCATGCGAAACAACGTCGTCTTCCCGCTTCCCGAAGGGGTTTTTAAATAATAAATCCGGCCCTTTTTATACTCTGCACTCATATGGTCAAACAAAGGATTTGCTGCGTAGGATTTTGATATGTTATGCAAAGCTAATACCGTAGTTGACACGGAATCTTGCCCTTCCAATGCTTCTGCTGCCTTCTCTTTCAACACACCTCTGGCGATCGTTTTATCGCCTTCATTTGGAATTGCATTTTCCACTGCACCTCTGCACTCCGGCTGCCACTCCATAAAGCTTTGCCACAGCTTAAGGAATCCCTTTTCGCAAAGTGTACTGAGCAATATGATTACCGCCGTCCAAGCCAACACGCCCGCTGTATCCAGATAAATCTTGGACATATACAACTGTTCCCCGATAGAGAAATCCGGCATTCCGATAACCTCCGCCGCCACTCCGGACTTCCAGCTCATGCCGATAGAAAGCTTCATACAGCTGTCCCAGAAAGGCTTCAGCGCCGGTCTGTCAATATAGAAGAATCTGTCCAATGGGTGAAGCCTATGGACCTTAGCCATTTCCAGCAGCTTCCCATCCGTACTTTTGATGCCTTCCAAAGTATTCAGATACACGTTGGGCAAAACCACACACAAACTGATTACCACCGCCAATATGTCTGTCCGAAACCAGATTAGGAACAACACCACAAAAGAAGCCACCGGTACTGTCTTCATCAACGTCATGACCGGCCTTAGGGCTTCTTCCACCCATTCACAGCCTGCACCGGACGCTGCCAGCAGCAGCCCTAATATCCATCCTGCCAGAAACCCTGCCAGAATCCGCAGAAGCGAAAAGAAAATGGTTTGCCAGAAAGATACCTCTGCCATCTTTGCCGGCAAAACAGCAATGGTCTCGATCGGACCCACTAACAATATGGAGTTGTCCACACACATGCTGACAAGCTGCCAGATTATCAACCATGCCGCTATGATGACTGCTTTACGCAGCCATTTGTTTTCTTTCTGCTGAAAAGTTTCCATGCCTCTCCTCAAACTATGTATCTCCCTCTACCAGCATACATTCCTAAATCTTTATTGCACGTAGTAAAAATCATCTCCGGGAAGTGCTCCGCCCACTGCCTTAGCATCCTGCTCAAACAACACATTCAGATATCCGGACAATGTCTGCTTCATTTCTTCCCCATCGATATATGTAATATTACACTTAGGAATTGCCTTCAGCGCAATCGGCTCTTTTGCAATAATTCCTGCAGCGACTGCCAACTGTGCGCCTTTTTCCGTATCCGCATTGATCGCCTCGGTACTTTTCCTATGTTCCAGCAGGAAAACCTTCACAGCTTCTTCATTTTCCTCCAAAAATGCATCCCGGACTACCGTTACACCGGTAACCATCCTGCAGCCGTCCTGACCCTGCAACGCGATCCACTGCTCATTCATATCCATAACAACGCCAAGAGCTTCATTCTGCGCGCATGCTGCTGTTACAAAAGGCTGGGGCAGAAGTCCCACCGCCTCCGGCCTCTCTGCCAGAATTGCTGCCACCTCGGCAGCTTCCGATTTGTATTCCAGTGTCAAATCTGCATCAGTCAGACCATTTTCCTGCATAATATAATGAAGCACATAATCCGGTGTGGTTCCCTTACCGGTCAGATAAATGGTTCTACCCTTTAGATCTTCCGGTTCCTTAATGGAAGCATCACCGGAAACCATATACAGCACACCCAACGTATTGATATCAATAACCGATACCTGTCCCTCCGTTCTATTGTACAAAACGCCGGCAATATTCGCAGGAACCAAGACAATATCCAGCTCGCCCTTTACCATCATGGTAAGCAGCTCGTCCGCAGCGGTTACCATAGTAAATTCATAATTCTCATCGGCTTCCCCGCTTTCATTTTTATCTTTCAAAAATAAAAGTCCCATGGAAGTGGGACCTTTCAGACCGCCCACTCTTACCGCTGCCTGATCCGGTGCCTTGGTACTGCAGCCTGCAAGTATACTCATGCCTAAAAACAAGACAAGACAGAGCAAACATACGCTTTTTAAATTCTTTTTTAAATTCTTTTTTAAATTCATTATCCGTTTCCTTTTTATAATCCTCTCGATAGTCACGGCTTTTCCTATACCTGCATTCCTTGATCTCACGCACAATGTTATGTGCAAAAAAACAACCATAAACGATTCGTACTGCTCACAAATTCGCACATGAGCATTCCTCATTATAATGCCTGCAGCCTGATAAGTCAAACTTATATGTTTTTTCATATGGCCTTAAAAACACTTTTCCGAAAGAAGGTTGAATGGAATTGAAAAACTTTCCAACATATTTCTATTTTCGCGGTTCATACTAATACCAAGATAAGTGATAACAAAAACTTAACTTGAACTTTCGTGAACAAGAACCTTACGTCTGCAGCACATAGCCAAAAGCCTCGCTATTGACAAATGCTCAGAATCGGAAGCAGTACTCTTCACATTCCGTTTAAGATAAGTGGCTGTTACACTTATCTTAAACAAAAAACAAGAGACAACCGTCTATGACGGAAAGACAGGAGGGAAAGAAAATGGCAAGCAAATCTTCAAACAGAGTTGAAGTTCCAGAAGCGAAAGCAGCATTGGATCGTTTTAAAACAGAAGTAGCATCTGAATTAGGTGTTAACCTTAAGGAAGGTTACAACGGCGACTTAACTTCCCGTGAAGCAGGTTCCATCGGTGGTGAAATGGTTCGTCGTATGATCAAGAAGCAGGAAGAGCAGATGAAATAACTTCTTAGCTTCGTAGCTAAAAATGGGGTGTCGGTCACAATCCGACACCCTGTTTCTATTTTATCCAACACGCAAACTGTAAACTTATTATTCAGCAATCACCAATAGAAATCTTTTAATATTATTAACCGTAATCATTAGCACTTATGGTCACTACACATCTCCCATCAATCATTTTACCATGTATACCACCTCAGTTATCATTTTACCGGTTCATTCCTTCCAACCACCTTTCCATTCTCCAATTCATACACCATATCGCATAAGTAATCAATATCAGCACTATTGTGGCTTGCCAATAGAATAATCTTTCCTTTACGCTTCTCTTCCAATAGTAATTCCCTGACTTCCTTGATACCATTCCTATCTAACCCATTCATAGGTTCGTCCATAATTAATATAGGCATATCTTCCATCAGTACCTGTGCAATTGCAAGTCGCTGCTTCATTCCCAAAGAATATTTTGAAACCTTCTTTTTAGAGGTATAATCAAGCTTTACGGTCTCCATAATCTTACGAATATGCATCGGATCCTTTTTGTTTCTAAGTTCATACAAAAATTCCAGATTCTTTCTTCCGTTATACTCTCCATGAAAGGCCGGTTCCTCAATTGTAAAAGCAATATTTCTGGGCATATTGTCCCCAATACCAACCTCCCGGTCATTAATCAGGATTTTTCCGCTTGTCACGGAATAAAATCCACATATACATTTAAACAGCACTGTTTTTCCAGAACCATTATGACCTACAAATCCAATAATAGTCCCGTTAGTCGCTGAAAAGGAGATTCCCTCCAATGCAACACCTTCTTTGAATACCTTCGATATATTATCTACTTTCAAAATATATTCCTGCATTATGTTTTCCTCCGATTATTCTCCTGCGTATAATTTGCTCGATTTCTTGCCATCATAAAAAACATTGCCGTCAGTAATATCAACATCAAAATAATATATCCTTGCTTGGGTCTTTCTGTATTCACAATACTATAATGATTTTCGAGTTGAATCCAGTTTGCCGGCGAATAGCGATATAAATGAATGTATCTTTGCGCAGCAAGACTCATAAAAACGATGGCACTGGCTGCCAATGTACCGGCTGATTTGAAATAAAAATTCAGCCACATTATCAGCATTCCAATCATCCCCAAAAGTAAACCTAAAATCAAAAACACCAAAATATTAGCCTGAAGTGGCGAAAAATTTGAGATTACTTTTCTCGGCACTGTAATATAAATATCATAATACGCGGTAATATCACCATTTACTAGATATCTCCAGCCACTCCCCCATTCATTTGACCATTCTAATACACCAAACAATAAAATATTTTGAATAATATATAAAAAACCTGCATATATCCATCCAAAAAAAATTAAAAATAATGCTTGCGCACCTACCCAATTTGATGTTCCGATTCTAGCAATTGAGTATCGCTCTCTTTCCCTGCTTTCAGGGAAATTAGAAATAGCAAAAATATATATTAACAGAAAGCATAAGCCTACATATTTGTTATTCCATATCAACGCAAAGCCCCATTGACTCATAATTTGACCCGTATCCATGCAATATGAGCGAATTGGAGCAAGAAAAGTATCCATTGTAAGGACTGTTACAATAATTACTGTCAACATTCTCCAAGATAATAAGATTCTTCTCGATAAATATTTACAATAAATTAGTAGCTTACTCATGATAAACCTTCCTCTGAAATACTTTTAAAGTCACTCGGTACAAAATACTGCCACATATAAGCATTAATAGTAACGAATACAAAAAGTTCATAGTATCTGTCGGCCAAATTCTTGTAGCCCCGTCAAATACACGTGAAAAATTCAAAAATTCAATCTGAATCTTGTTGTTAATGTAGAAGTGCACCACATAAAATATAGCTATTGGTATGCTGAATACTACTGACACACTGCGTATCCATAGCGAAATCAGCATAACTATCTGGCAAAGCACAGCACAGTAAAAAGATCGTTGCAGAGACGATAATAAAAAATAAGTAAAATACCTTCCATTCCTAGCAAAATCCAAATATATTATTGAACTCGGTAGTCTTCCAAATGAGTCCGGCAGACAAACCGGATTATATAAGCTATGTATTGCTACAAACAGCAGCTTTCCGCATACGAATGCCAAAATAGTGGATATATATGCTACAACCGTCTTTGATAACACATAATTCCGAAGCCTGATTCTCCCAATGATATTACGAATATTTCCATATACAATATCTTCATAAAAACAAAGAGCAAACGGAATCAGTCCCACAATATATGCCAGAAAGCTTTGTGCTCTGTCATGCAATAAAATATATTTATGAATGGTTTCACTCTGATAATGTCCACAAAACAATAATGTAAAAAAACAAGTCGCTGCCCCTAAAACAACACTTAAAATAAATCTCCATGAAAAGACAGCATTATGCAAATCCAAAATCAGTACCCGCAACTTATCCTTTTTGGTCATAATTCATCTCCTGTAACCGCATTCAAAATAACAGCAAATGGAGCCTCAAATGTACTCGCCTCATCAAACCAATACCCATAAAAAATCCATACTGGCGTCATTGTGTATTCGCCTCTGCCATTGTCTACTGCTATGACCCTGATTGTAATATCTGTTATTTCTTTTTGACGGCTAATAGCAAGTAACTTAGGACTCTGTTTAAATCTATTTAAAATATCTGTAAACTCTAATAAATTCTCATATTCCTGTTGATACTCTATGTCATAAATATCATCTACATCAAATCCGACTACTCTTTCTTTGTTTAAAACAAAGATGTGGGACCCGGCATTCAAAATATCTCCAGGTGTTATAAGCAGCCGAACCGGAATAATTGATATCTCATTACATGCCTGGGATACCGTACAATGGTAGGAATTATCCAACACACTCCAATTATAATTTGGTTTCGTTTCGGTTCCATCCATATGCAGTTCTACAGCCTCTTGCGCCATAATCTGATAATCCAAAGCCCTGCGGGTGACATTCACATCGCCTTGTATACCAAACTTCTCAAACATCATTTCTAATCTCTCATCACACTCAGCAAGAGAAAACGAGTCCAGATCAGTATCCACGGCATACAAATCCCTATTATACCCTGCTAGGCTATCCCGGTAAGCCATCCTTATATTTCGATATGCCTCCGTCATCAAGTAAGCCACCCCTTGAACTTTCTGAAAACTGAAAAACATACCATCCTTTCCGTTATAACGAATGGAATATTCATCTTCCCCGTCATATGTTGGCACATACTCCTCTACGATTGTCATTATTTTATCATGAGATGTCTGTTTCTCATTTCCCACAGCCTTCCGAAACCCTTGCGTTCTAAGAAGATCCGGAACTTCTATCGTTGCATTAATATAGATTTTATCGTCTACTATTTCTTCCCAGCTATAAGGAATCTCAATCCCATAGGTAACTTCCTTTTCTTCGGTTTCTATGCCATTTTCAGGCGTGATCGTCGAGGGCACATTTCCCGGCATGCGTATATCCCAGGTATTATCAAAAAAGATCAATACAATAAGTCCCATTACCAATAATCCAATGATCCCATAATTTAATAACTTACTTTTCATTATCAGTGCTCCTAAACTTCACAAAATGTACTATACCTAACCCAATATGGCTTATCTGTACTATTATGGCTCTCCTGCTTCATTGTAGGTATAGAAGTGGAACTAAGCTTCTGACTTACCTAATTCCACTCCTATGTTACCAAAGCGTCTATAAAAATACAACAATTTTACATGTGCCCAGCGATTCAAACAATGTTTCTTGAAAATGCTTTAAGAATCATCCTTAAATCATATTATTATTTTCAATGGCTTCAGTTTCCTTAAGGCGTCCATCTTCCTGAAACTATGAATTCATCTGATGTAACCTCCCCTTCACTGTCACCACCAAGTAACTGGTAAGTTTTATTAGCATATCCTGTCTTATAATATGCCGCAGTCTTTCTAACATTCGCATCTCCTGGTTCAATTGCAATGTCTACAGTACACTGCCCTTCGCCTTCTGTACCATATACAGCGGCCCAAACTCTACCACTTCCGGTAATGGAAGTAGGGGTAACATATGCAGTCTGTTCACTATCGGCCTTTGATGCAGTCCAGTATCCAGCATCATACATTCCAGGTATAATATAAAAGATAAATTGTCTAGTTTCCGCAGAAACCGCCATACTACCTAAAAGCATGCAGCTAACTGCAACCAATATCCCCAATTTGATTTTTCTCATTATCGTTTCCTCCTTGTTATAAGTTTCTCGGAATCTTTCGGCCTATAAAATAACGGCTTTGGGACTCCTTATTAATCCCCGCCCTTTGCCAAACATTTGACATTTTTTGAAAAATGTGCTGATCAGCGTTCTTAATTGAAAGTGCATTTTTCAGTTGGCGGAGATATCAATTGTTACCTATAAATACCGGCGTTGATTCTGCCTATCAAGACTTTGATCAAATAAATCTGCATAAACATATCGGGATTCCTGTCTGCAAAAACAGCGTCAGAACCTATGTTAAATGCTATTTCAGGTAATATTTACTTTTCAAAGCCCAATGCCAGTTGCAACGGCCCATAACCACTCAGGATTTCGAGTAATTATGTATATTAAGAAACGTTTCTCATGTGTCTATTTTACTATATATGTAGACGTTTTGCAATATTAATTTTTCGCTGCTTTATCGTCTAATGACAAATAATTACATTTTGATAATAGTAGTATTTGTTTTTAATAATATTGCATAGTATCAGTATCCATCACATCACCTTATACACTTTATACTATACTTATATAGCTAAATTTTAACTCGGAGGTATTCGACTATGGAAAAAGCGGAATTAAAAGCAACCATTATTAACAATATTATCCGTTTGGATAATATGCAGCCATTGTCCATGCGCCAACTGAGTTCCAATGTCGGTTTTTCTGACAGCTATATGCAAAAAGTATTAAACGGATCAACGACTCCTTCTTTAGATGCTTTGCTGAAACTGGCAAACTATTATGATGTACATATTTCGTCACTCTTGCATGAAGATATGCAGCGTACTGAAAAAATACGAAGGGTCAATGATTATCTGGTGACCTTCGATGATAACGCCCTCAACACTGTCTTAACACTGCTTGAAACCTTTGAACCAAAGGCAAACAAACGCACTAATTGACTTTGTATAATACTTGCATCATTAATGGTAACAAAAAACACATTACTTCTTTCACAAAGTAATGTGTTTTTTTGTTATGGTATTCTATAGTTTCCTGTTACTGTGGCATCTTGACCGCTCAAGTTCTCAACATAAATTCGATATTTACCAGACTCTTCAATTAAAAAATCACTAGATACAAAATCACTGCTATTTATGTAGACTCTGGTACCATCTACATCCTCAATTCCTACTTTTACAGTTATATTACTTGGTAATATCTCGAACATCACTGTAACGATATCACCTTCTTCGCAATTGAAATATGGTCCTACTACCCTATAATTGTTCCTAACAACCCAATCTACTGCATTAATAGCTCGAGTTGTTTGCTCTTCACTTATTTCTACAATTTGAATTATCGAATTTTGATCATTGTCAACAAATACTTCATACTGGTGTATTTTCTCCTCCTCTGACGTTACCTCTATCTTAGTATTATCTTCAGCACTCATATATAATTCCGCTGTTTCCAGCGTCACAGCGCCAACAGTCATCGAACTAAACAGAAATGCTATGCTCAATACGATCGCAACACCCACACGTGAGCGTTTCCTACCATATACTTTTTTCATCTTTTTGATCCTTCCTACCAATTCGTGTTGGTTTTCTACCAATTGAGATGTCAGCTGCGTTTGGAACGTATATCCCATGGAAACATTCATGAGCACATGGAAATACTCCTTCAATCTTCCTGTTTTTTCGCAGACCCGATAATCGCACGCATATTCACTCCACCTTTGTATTTGTTTCAGAAGCAACCACGCGCATGGATTATAAAAATTTGTCACACATATAAAAACTGCCAACCTCTTCAACAGCACATCTTTTTGCTTATAGTGCATAATTTCATGCATAAAGATGAATTCTAATTCCTCCGTTGAATATTCTCCCACCGGCAAGATTACCTTGGGTCTGAATATTCCAACTATATAAGGAACCTTTGCCCGGTAGGACTGTTGTAGTTTCAAAGGATTCCTGCTGCCGATTTTCACTGTTCCTAACCTATATGCAACTTCTTCAAATATTTTCTGCGCCTGAGTATTACAGGGAAATGCTCCCCTCTCTCCCCTTTTGAATTGTCTGGCACTATGTAACACACATGAAAGTATAATTACACTGCCTGAGCCCCATACTATAAGAAAACATTTTACTACTTTCAACATTGTACCAGTCGGTGCGAATAAATATCCCCTGCCCAACTCTGCTTCAAAAACCTTCAACAACAAATAAACCAAAGGAAACAGATAAAAGAATACAGCTAATTTCAACAGTTCAAACACAATGTTCACAAATCCGGCCTTTTCCAGTATCTTCCCTATACATAGCCACAGTACCGTCATTACAGCCCCTACCACAGAGGTGGCAACCAGCATCACTGCCAGATTGATCAGCAATATATTATTTGTCAGAAACGGTGATGTCATCCAGTATGCTCCTTATCTCGTCAGCTTCCTCTTTGGTCAATTTTCTCTCACTGCACAGTGCAGACATCAGACCGGTAACACTTCCCTGAAACCAGAAGTCAGTCTCCTCCGCCAGCAGCTTCCTCTTGTATTCCTCTTCGCTCTTAATGGCATGAGCATAGGAAATCTTGCCTTTACGATAGGTTCTGACAAAGCCTTTACTGGACAGCTTCAGCAGAAATGTTACAACAGTGGTTCTTGCATAATCCTTGCCATATTTTACACGCAGTAACTCAATCAGATCCGGTATAGATACATCCTCCTTCACATCCCAAATGGCTTTCATAATAATTGTTTCACATGCACTTAGATTTTTTTCTTCTTCGAAGAATGGTTGTTCCATGGTATACCTCTTTTCTACGTGCCTATTATGACACGCTATTTGTCGACATAATTATCTTACTACATTCATAGTTGTTTGTCGACACAAAAACATTACTGCTGCTATGCATTTTCGGTTTCGATGCATAGCAGCAGTATCTATTTCGTCTTAACTATATTTGTTTCTAATTTTACTTACTTCTTCCCGCAGCACTTCTTATACTTCTTGCCGCTTCCGCAAGGACATGGATCATTCGGATATACCTTCGCATCCTTCACAATCGTAGCAGATGACTTCTGCTCCTTGTAAAGTGCTTTTCTGGTATCCTCATCAAAGATAGCTTCCCACTCATCCAGGTTATACAGCCAGTCAGCTTCAGCTGCTACCATGTTCTTGTATAAAAGAGCCTTATCAAATCCAAGATTTACAACCGTATCCTCATCCATCTCTTCGATAGGGTTAGCTTCCACAAGGCTATCGTTGATGCCATCCAGAAAACCGGTCATAGTCATAACAGAAACACCGTATTTCTCAGAAAGCTCTTTTACAGTGCCCTTTACAACCTCATCCGGATTCTGCAATAACTGCTCATAAATCTCTTTTTCCTGCTGGAAATAAGCAACCCAGAATTGCTGTAACTTGTCTCTTCCTGACTCTTCATTATATGCAAGTTTTCTCCACTTATTTAATAATGTCATTTTAAAATACCATACCTTTCTTTCGAACCAAATACATTCTTATATGTACGGCAATACTTGTCCATACCGTATAAGTATATAACAAAATGCTCACGAAAACAATATGTAATTTTCTATATTCTACACATCCACGCCCAGTTTTCGCAGTTCTTCCACCGCCTGTTCCTTATTCTGGAACACGATTCCGTGCATGCCCACTTCCTGTGCACCCTTTATATTCCTCTCCGTATCATCCAGAAACACACATTCCTCCGCCTTCAGGCCGTAGCGTTCCATCAGCAGATGGTAAATCGCAGCATCCGGCTTGACTATATTTTCCCGAAAAGAAAGGATACCGCCATCCGTATATGGCATAAAAGCTAACTCCTCCTTACAGTCTCTGTACGCCGGATAGGAGTAGTTGGACAGGTAATATACACCATACCCTTTTTCCTTCAGCTCTTTTATCCAGGGAATGGAATAATCATACATAATCAGCAGGCCTGTCAGATTGCTCAACGTCTCCCGGATAACCGGCTCCAGTTCCGGGTCGTTGCAGATGAATCCCTGCAGCACTTCCTCCTCACTTAATATGCCCCTGTCATACTCAAGCCACATGTCATTTAAAGCCGTAGCCTTTGCCAGACGCTCCAACGTCTCCTGCGGATAACCAAATTCCGCAAAATACTCTCTCCATCGAAACGCCACCAGTACATTTCCGATGTCAAACACTATATTTCTGATCATTTTTCATTCTCCACATTTCATGCTTCCACACTACTCTTATATTCTTTCTTCAGGCTCTCCAGTACAGAAAAGCATTCTTCCTCATACTTACCCACTCTGCCTTCCTGGCGCCATTCCTTCATATTTAAAATGCCCAGATAACCACTGGAATTCTCCCAGGCATCATTCACATGTTCCAAAATCTTTTCCAACTCCATTTCATTGGCATACTGCTCCGTCAAATCCGCCGCAAAATCCACATACTCCCGGTCTGTCAGTTCGAAGCGCTTTGCCCCAAGATAAGCGATAAAGCTGGCATTGGCACCATTGATCTCATAAGCCCGCAGGAAAGCTTGCGCCGCCTTTTTATACATCATCATATAGGCATAGACCACGCCCATATTGTGCAGGACCGCTCCCGCCCGGGCATCCTTCGGCATGCTCTCATACAGTCTCTCATACTCCTCCAAAGCAACCGAATATTTTTTCTTTTCCACCATATAATCTATCTGAATCTTCTGCTTTTCATAATCGGACAGATTGGCACCCTGCTTTAAGACCAGTTCCACCTGTTTTATTTCTTCCGGTCCGTAGAATCCCACATATTCCAGGATCATGGTAACAAAGGTGCTTAGATTGCCTCTTTTATGTACCAATGGATACAATTCTCGCGCAAGCTGCGGAACATCACATTCATTACTGATGAATTTCAGCAGGCTGTCATGCATGATTTCGGTCCCCAGCAGAAAAGCATTCTCCTTCAGACAATAGCACAATTCCTCCATACAGGAAACACGGATATCCAGTTTTTCAAAGTAATAGGGAACCTTTGCATAATTTCCCAGACAGGCAATTGCTTTCATACTTTTTCTCATTCCTTAACTCTTTTCAACTCTCTGCACGCTGCGTTCCGACTTGTAATATAGGAAGAACACACCGCTTGAAAGTTCTTTCAGATGGTAACACCGGATTTAGTAAATCTCAACCTCTTTTACCCATTTACCATCGCAGGCTTGGCGAAATTCTCCGAATCCCAGGTCATTTACGGTAATCCGCAGCACATTCTCCTTAGGACTGCTGAGCTTCATTCGGATTCTGGTCACCTGATCCGGTTCCAGCTGCAGATTGTCCAGTTCCATAAACACATGCTTTGCAGGACATTTCATCAGAGGTGTGATCAACAGTTCCAGATGGTTATCCCCTTTCAGGTAGAACTCGAACACCTCCTCCATGGACTTGTAGTCCATCCCTGCATCCAGCAAGGCATTATAGGCGTCCTCGCCTCTTTTCTGGACCTTCATGCCCACATTGGCCTTCAGCTTATCCGGTCCCAGAAACATATATTCTTCCTCATCTTCCCCGGTTTTTCCGCACAGCTCCTTCAGCAGTGTATAGCAGGCTCCCTTACTGTACAGGTTATTTCCCTGAAACACACGCCTTCCGGTGCAGAGATACCGCAAGGATTCCTCCATCCAGTCTCCGCCGAACTTCTGACCAATCAGGTAAACAGAGGAAATCTGCTTTCCTTCGCACAATTCTCCGGAAATATCGTAAAGCTCCCGGTCCGTTCCTGCAAAGGAAAAATTCCTTTTTGCAGAGTACATAACCTTAGGCACGGTATTGTTGTTGCCTTCCATATGCATGGCGGTCAGCTCATCCCCACGATAATCCAACAGAAGTGCCCCATCATTCCACAATGCCTTGTTCTGCCATGTCATGTAGGAGAAAAAGCTTTCCTCGTAGCACTGGCAGAAAGTTTCCGTATTCTTGAAATCCAGCGTCCTGATTACCCGCTGAATCAAAGCTTCTATTCTCTGGTCTATTATTTCAAAGGTAAACATAATGGCGGCGATTCTATCCCCATTTCCGCCTGCTGCCACCGTACTCAGACTGCGCTTTACAAACAAAGCCAGCAGTGTTGCCGGATGATATCCCTTTCCGTCAATCTGCACCACTTCTCCCCCAAGGGCAAGCTGCAGCAGATTTTCCACCAGAATACTTTCCTCCGGTCTCTCCTCACTGAAACGAATGGCGGCATGACCGAACAGCCACTGATTGGTACCGATCCTTTTGCACAACACCGTGGGAATATCGTAATTTTCTTCCCCTTCCACAGTCCCTACAGTAGCTATATCACTCTCCTCTTTCTTATAGCAATAACTTATCTGCGAGCAAGTATTCGCCAGATCATATCCAACTATAATTTTCTTACCACTTTTCATTAACACTTCATCTATCCTTTCATGAGAAGTTTTGCTCAAACTCTGTGCCAATACCATCCATAGTGGTTACAACAATATATGATTTCTCATCCTCTTACTGCATGAGCATAAATATATGCTCATTGATAAAGTCCTTCTTCAGATAATCCTCCAGAAGCCCTTCAAACTGTTTCTCCCTATGAAGTGCCTTTGCCTCCAGCAGCGTATTGATCGCATGGAATCTGCCGTGAAGATGCGTCTCATCGTCCTCATCCTTTTTCAGCACACCGCTCTTCATAACCACATCCGAACCATCTACTTCCTCCAGGATTTCATACTGCAGGCTCTCCCCAAAGAACAGCACCTGTTCCGTAAAGAAAACTCTCCTGCACACAGGGTACATGTTCACGATTTTCCAGGAACTCTCCTCAAAATTCTCATGCAGAGGCAGGAAACGGAACTTTACCACTCCATCATTTTTAGCGTGATATTCCAGAATCGTCTTGTCCATCAAGTAGCTGCAATCCACCTCCGACTTGCTATAATACATAAACCATGGCAGATGAATACCATTCTGCAGCTGCTTTTTCAAAAGCTGTGTCAGAAGTGCATCCTGTCTTTCGTCAGGCTGAATCCTCGCATCGGCAAAATACTTCAGGCAGGCAAGCTCACAGATTATCGGCAATTCATGGCTTTCCGACCGTTCACTGCTTGCGGGCACTCCACTGCTTATCAACCGCCCACCGCTTACCGGCGTTGCGCCATCTGCCGTCAGCCCACATTCCTGCCCATACATTTGCAGGATTCGCTCCGCTGCCACTCCATTCAAACTTTTGCCTTCCAGATAATAGGCATAGCTTCTGCGAATCAGATATGCACAAACAACACTTTCCTCCGGCGCATCCTTGAGATATTTCTTAAAGACTTCTCCATGCTCCTGCACGAAGCTTTCCGTGAAAAGCATCTGTATCAACAATCTCTCACTTAATTCACGCACATCAATCCCGCAGGCAAGTGCTGCCTTCCAGATCTGGTACATATCGTGGGCGGTGCCTTCATAATACATTGCCAGATAACGGAGGATTTCGTTGGTATACTTCCCTTTCTCAAAGGTCTCAAAAGCATAACTCAGCAGCCTTACATCTGCCACCGATTCTCTCTTTTTAATCATGGCAGACAACAGACTGGCTGAAATCTTACTGTCCACCAATACCGGACTGAATTGATTCATCCACTCATACGCCAGATCATCCATTCTGCAGAATACCATGTATTTAATGGCTTCCGAGGCCTCCCTGCGTGTCAGCAGATTCATGGGCAGTGTCTCCAAATACGCCGATAGGTGTGGCTTATCCTCTGTATGATAGTAATACTTCATAATTCTGACAGCTGCCTCTCTCCTGACTTCCGGGCTGAATCGGTCATCCTCCCATAGTCGGAAAAGTCTGCCAATCAGCTCTGCATTTGCTTCATAGACCATCTCCCTTGCTTCGTAAAGATACAAATCCAGGAATGGATTATCCTCAATGTATCCGGCACCTCTTTTCACAATGGGGTGATCTGCCAGCTCATGGTTGATTCCCAGAGGGTATCCCGCCAGGAATCTGTTGCCGTTAAAATCCTCCCAGACCACACAGCTTTCCCTTCCATATACAGGAATCCACGTACTCTCATCAGTTACCGGATACACCTGCGGCACTACACAGCCCTTCTGATAAACATAGGCTTTCTTTACCATAGAGTTGGATGCCTTTATCTGATAGGAAAACAGAATCCGCAGTATGGCAGCGGCATTCTGCCTCTGCACCATATCCTCCGTCAAGAAAACATGATAAATGCTGTCCAGATGCTCGCTCATTCGTTCCCGCTGCACCTGCTCCTTCACAAAGCCGGATATCCTGTTTCGATAGCTTTCAAAAATATCAGGATACTCCTCTTTTTTACGAATCACATATCTGTAAAGATATGCCGCATGTGCATGGCTTAAATTACTCTGATATGTGAAATACAACAGTACAATCTTGGGAATCTCCTCTTCCTTGTCCAGATCCAGAGACATCATATAATACTCGTACAGATTTGTAATTCGTATGCCTGCTTCAATCCCCAGCTTAAACCAGTCATAATATTTCTTCTCCACGCGATTTCCCTTGATTAGCAATGTACAGATCTCTTTTACGATTCTTTCATCCTGGGTCTTTTCGTAACAGTTCTCCAGGATCCGATACAGAAGATTGGAAAACTCCTTTACCTTTCCGGACAGATAATACACCTGTTCCAGCAGTTCCGGCGATAAAATACCTTTCTTATTCCCATAGTAAAGTACCTGCAGCTCAAATCGCTCTATCTTACGGAGCAATGCCGGATTCCTGTTCAACAGCTGCACTGCTTCAAAATATATGATCGGACTTCTGCACCCCTGTTCAAACTGCTCCTCTAAAAACAGCCACTTGCCCGTGATGCTTCTCTCATATTCCTGTGACACATATAAGAGCAGCCATGCCACCCGCCAGGATTCCCCCTGCTCCTTATAAATCCGGGCAATCTGGTTTGCTACCTGCCTGGTATATGCCTCATCCCTGCGGAGCAGACTCATCAGGTATAAATAATAGGCTTCCAGCTCCGGGGTATCCTCCAAGCCCTCTTCCAGACCATCCCCTACATGCTCCAATATCCAGCCGGCTTCATTATACCGCTCTGCCGTCATCAGAATCTGGGCAAAATACAGCTTCGCAGTCATGTCCTTTTCATCCAGCGACATCATCCGCTGGACCAGCTGATCCGTTTCCTTGAGCCATCCCGCAGTATTCATTTCTTTTAGCCGAAATGCCTGATAAATATCCGTCAGCTTACAATTGTTCCTGCGCTTCTCACGGCGGATGTCTCTCCCGGGAATCACCTGACCGGAAGAGTATACTTCTACCGGCACTTCCACGGAAATATCATTATCCCAGAGGATAACCCGGCCAAAATTCCTGCCGGCATGCAGTCTTTCACTATCTATGTAAACGGACAATTTATAACGATTCCCCAGAAAATCATCATCCGTTATGGTCACTTTTTCCACAAAGACAAAATCGCCTTCCGTTTTCACGTCAAGCCTTGTGTACCCCCATCCATTGCGCACAATTCCCAGCGACAGCACCCAAACCTCCACCGGATTCTCTACTGCCAACAGACTGTCCTCCACAAAGTAACCCATTCTCTGCTTCTTTCCGGCAGCGATCAGGAACTGATCCATATTGTGCTCATTACGCTTCATGGCGGAAAGCCCCTTATAACACAGATATAACTGAGGTTCTTTTTCACGGATCATTTCCTCAAACCGGGAAGAATAAAAGATACTGACAGCCTCCTGCCAGTTTGCCTTTGCAAGATTACTAAAATGAATCAGATTGCGGATAGGGCCTTGGGAAGAAAGAAGCTCTTCCTCCTGCACACGCACTTCAAAGGGCAGCATAAATTCCCCCCGGTTACAGCGCACCAGGAACTCTCCTCTACAGACCTCTCCCTTCTCCATGTGCTCCCCTCGGAAGCAAAAGTGAATCTCTTCTGTGCCCGAAAAACCCTTCGTAATACAATCCATGCGGGCATCGGATGCGGATACGTAGCCATAGGTATACCTTTCTTCCGGAACCCGGATGACAAAGCTGCCTTCACAGTTTTCACCATAGGACAGCATTAATTCCAGCTTGTCCAGAAATGCATTATCTTTGCTGAAGAGAATCCGTTCCTTATCAAATTCTATTTTTTCTTCCAAAATAACATCCAAAATTTCCCGCATCTGAATTCTTCCTTTTTCATGGGTATACTTACCTTATTGTAATTAATCATAACACAAAGCGGCTGCCCATTCAAGCAGCCGCTTTGCGTTATTTAAATTTGTTCCCTGACTTACTACTTAACGTATTTCTCCAGAGTCGCTGCCACTGCGCCAACACCTGCGGACAGCTCTGCGAAATAAGTCTTAACCAGATCAGCCAGACCAACCTTGAACAGGTCTACGCCGAAAATCTTGTCATTGCTTAAAAGTACATCCAGTTTGGACAGATCCTTCTCTTCTGCTGAAAGCTTGTAATCAGCAACTACAGGCATCAGGGTGTCAAGAAGTGGATCCGGACTTGGTGTAAATGCATTGCCTTCATCATCCACTGCCATCAGATAACGCAGCCATCCTGCAAATACCAGAGGAATCATCTTCAGGGATGCCGCCTCCAGAGCTTCGCTCCTCTCATATGCTTTGATGGTCTCACCGAAACGGATTGCAAGCTTCTGAGAAGTATCGGTGGCAATACGCTGTGGTGTATCCGGAAGGAACGGATTCGGGATTCGGATATTTACCACTTCATCGATGAACTTCTTAGGATCCAGGATACCTGGATTGATTACTACGGGAAGTCCTTCCACATAACCAACTATTTCAACAAGCTTCTTCAGCACCGGATTCTTCATTTCTGCCCAAATCCGTTCATATCCTAAGAGGCATCCGTAAACAGCCAGTGTCGTGTGCAGAGGATTTAAGCAGGTACAAACCTTCATCTTCTCAACCTTATCTACCGTCTCTCTGTCAGTAAAGATCAGACCGCCCTTGTCCCAACACATCCGACCATTAGGGAATTTATCTTCAATTACAAGGTATTCACATTCCTCTGCATTCACAAAAGGAGCAACATAAGTATTCTTGCTGGTAATAACCGCGCTTAAGCCTTCCATCTTGTCAGCATTCAGCATCTCTTCCACTGCCTTGTCAGGGCGCGGGGTAATCTTGTCGATCATACTCCAAGGGAAGGAAACTTCCTTTTCATTGTGAACGTATTCAGCGAATTCCTTTTCAACCAATCCGTTTTCAACCCATTTATCCGCGAATGCCCAGACTGCCGCTGCCAGTTTGTCACCGTTGTGTGAGCAGTTGTCCATACTTACCATGGCGATAGGAAGTCTGCCGTTTACAAAACGGGTGTAAAGCAGGGAAACCACTTTACCCATGTAGCTGGCAGGTGCTGCTGCACCGTTCGCAAAGTCAGCTTCGATTGCAGGAACGATGTTACCTCTGCCGTCTACCAGGGAATATCCCTTCTCTGTTATGGTAAAGCTCGCCATCTGGAGAGAAGGATTGCTGAAGATTTCCTTCAAACGACCGAACTCTGCCGGATTCTCGCTGTCCAGGATTACCGATTCCACAACACTGCCGACAATGGTCTTTTCAACGGTATTGTCAGCCTTTAAGGTTGCCAGGATACCCAGATTGTCATGGGGACGATACATTTTTTCAATGATTTCGTAGTCAAAGCCTTCTGCCGCGATCAGACCGGTCTCAATTTCGCCTCTGTTTAAAAGATTCTGTACTACATTCGCCTGGAATGCACGGAAGATATTTCCTGCACCAAAGTGAATCCATGCTGGCTCTGCTTTTGTCTTAGCAATTACTTTATCAAAATCAAATTCAGGGAGCCTGTAGCCTGCTGCCACGAATTCATCACGATTGGCTTTTAAACTGTTTAATGTTAATTCCATGATCTTATAATCCTTTCACTTATTTATGCTGCTTGCGAATTGCTTCCCAGAGACCATTCAGATAGCAAGCGCCAAGTGCTCTGTCATACAGACCATAACCAGGCATAGCAACTTCATCCCAGATCATACGTCCGTGGTCAGGACGAATAGGTCCGGTAAATCCGATATCATACAGCGCCTTCATAATTTCATACATATCGAAGGTACCATCACTTGAAAGATGAGCAGCTTCCTCAAAGTTGGTAGGCGTGATGAACTTCAGGTTACGAACATGTGCAAAATGTATTCTTCCCTTCAGAGAACGGATCATATCAGGAAGGTCGTTATTCAAATTCGTACCATAAGAACCGGAACAGAAGGTAACACCATTGTGCGGGTTATCTACCATCTTCATCATGCGATGGATATTTTCTTTATTGATGATAATGCGAGGAAGTCCGAATACGCTCCAGGCAGGATCGTCCGGATGAATCGCCATGTTGATGTCATACTTATCACATACAGGCATAATTCTTTCCAGGAAGTATTTCAGGTTATCGAAAAGCTTGTCATCTGTTATATCCTTGTACATTTCGAATAATTCTTTTACTCTTGCCATACGTTCCGGCTCCCAGCCAGGCATAACCGTACCGTTCATATCGCCGGCGATGGACTCAAACATCTTCTCAGGATTGATGGCATCTACAGCCTCCTGGGTATATGCAAGTACGGTAGAACCGTCCGGACGAACGCGTGCAAGCTCGGTTCTGGTCCAGTCAAATACAGGCATGAAATTGTAGCATACCATATGGATACCGGCCTGTCCCAGTCTCTCAAGTGTAGTAATGTAGTTATCAATATATTTATCTCTGTCAGGAGTACCTACTTTGATAGCGTCATGAATATTAACACTCTCGATACCTGCAAGCTGTAAGCCTGCATCTTCGATTTCTTTCTTCAGTGCAAGGATGTCTTCCATTTCCCAGGCTTCACCGGGAGCCGTTCCGTAAAGAGTGGAAATAACTCCTGTTACACCGGGAATCTGGCGAATCTGTTTCAAAGTTACGGTATCATACTTGCTACCATACCATCTTAATGTCATCTGCATTGTTAAGTT
>JAZNXM010000067.1:0-13893 GCA_045593865.1 Acetatifactor sp.
TCCAAGCACACTGAATCACAAAACTCTTTATACCTCACATAAAATTGTGAATGTTCTTTAGTCATGGTATCTTTCAATTCAAGTAGCTTCACATTACGATCTTCAATATCTTTTTCCTTGCTTAAAATGTCATCTAATCGCTTAGTTTCTACTTTTAACTTATCTTCATATTTTACATATTCCTGATTCTTAGCATACACCCCTTGTGCCTTACCGTATTCAGCTGACGCTTCAATCATTTTTATTTGACTTTCTGCCTCAATAATCTGCTTTTCTTGTTGTTCAATAAATGTTTCTACTCTCTCATTCCAAACATCCGCCACTTTAGTCTGTAACTCGTTATAGTTCTTTTCAACAAGTTCGTACAGGGATTTGTCTAACTCGAACATTTTATCGGAAATGTCTACCATTAATCGTACTGTCTGAATGCTTTTTAAAATTTTAATATCATGTAAAGCACGTTCCCTCTGTTTCTCATAAACAGATATCTTTTCTTTTTGTGCTTCATATATTTCTTCTTCCTCTTCAGATAAACTATCTGCCATAAATGATTTAAGTTCATCCATGCATCGCTTAGTCTTTTCTATTTCTTGTTGTATGCCTGCTTTGTTACCCAAAGCTAATAATTCTGAATATAAAATTATATTTTCCTGCTTCAAATTTTTGTATTGAGCGTAGAGCATACGAATCTTGCTTGTCTGTGCCAATAGGAAATTCTTCAATTCAGATATTTTCTCATTAAAGGATTCATCCATTCGTAAAATTCTCACTACTAATTCCGAAATTAGCTTTTTATCAGAAGCAAGATCAATAACATAACTCTGTGGGAAAAAATCAATCTTTCTATTTCCTGTATCAGCTCGGTCTCTCCACTCAATACTCATATTTTGGGTGATGCTATCAATATATTCATCATATCCTGATTTATTTTTTTTGATTGTTGTATAATCTCCACATAACCTCGCTATACACCCTAACAAAACAGATTTTCCTGATGATCTACCACCAATAATTGTATTTAAACCTTGATTAAATGGTATAATTTGTTCCCCAAAATCTTTATGGTTAATTTTTAATGAGTCAATCACTAAATAATCATTTTTTTGCTCTGGCTCATCACTTTGTATCCTTACTCTACTCTTTGGTTCATACAATATTTGTCTTAGACCTTCAAACGATGGCTCACCTTTAATCCACACATAATTACGTGCAAATTCACTTATATTATGAGCATCAGAGGCCGCAATAGCTGCTTTTCCAAAGGTATTCTGATAAAATGGTGCTTCGCTACTTTTTCTAACCTCACAAATATCAATATATCCTCTTAATAGCTCTTCTTTTACTGGTCCAAGTGAATCCGCCAATTCTGACACATTTTTAGGACTGGTTCCTTCATGCTTCATTTCTTCATCAAAGCTGTTCGCCTTGCTTCCGGCATGAACAGAAACCAATCCGCCATATTTATGTATTAAATCTGCAGCTTTCTTAAATTCAACTTGTACTTGAAGCAAACCTGCTTTATAGGCTGCGTCATCATCTTTAAACGTCTTACCAGATGTACGACCTGCACAAATAATTTTAGTTCTCGATAAACCTAACGGAGACAGTATCAAATCGTTAAGTGCTGATTCATCAAGTGTTATTGTTCCGTGTTTTTCTGGAAATAACCCTATCATATGCACTGATTTTTGACCGTATTCGGTTCGAAATTCAATTCCAGCAATAACACTAATACCTTTTTCAATACCCAATCTTCTAATTTCATTGATGTTATTCACTGTGTGATGATCTGTAAGTGCAATAACCGAAATTTTCTTGTCTATAGCTGCATTAATCAAGTCCTCGGGAGTACACGTCCCATCTGATGCCGTTGAATGTAAATGCAGATCCCACTTCCTCCATATTGATCCTCTCGAATTTGTAATTTTCATTTATTTCCCCTCAATTCGTATTATTTGTTATCACATTGTAATATTATACTTCAATTCTCGACATAAATCCAGCAATTAATACAATATGATGGGGTATTTTTGAAGAGAAACTTACTCCATCTATGCCTTCCACTATAACTAACCGCAGAATATATATATCCTTAACATTCAATTTTGGCACAAATCTTTCCCAACATGGCACAGTATTGCGATTTACACTGTCATTCTGTCATGCTAAAATAGGTATTGTGATAATTCATATTTACAGAAAACGCAGGTATTGAAGTTTCCCCCTCCTTCCGCTTGCGTTTTTTCTGTCTGGGAGGTGAAATCAATAAAAAAACTAAAACACAAGCTTTTATCCGAAAGAGGTGAAGCCTCTTACATCAGTACCTTTGTCTATGTTCTGATAGCGGTGATTATGATAGCATTCATATTGAATGTATTTCACATCATATCCGTAAAACAGGAAATGGATCACTTGGCGGATCAACTGGTAAAACAAATTCAGTTGAATGGCGGGGTAAACAATGATACGGATGCATTGTTTGCATATCTATCCGGTAACATCAACGAAACGGATCCTATCACCTATGACATTACCTGCACCAGTAATCCTAATCGGATTCAGATAGGTACTACTTTTTACATTTCGGTGTCTACCACCTGTTACCTTGGAGGATTTGGGAACTTTCATTTGTTTCCCATTCACATCCGGTCTCAGGGTGCGGGAGTCAGTGAGCATTACTGGAAATAGGAGATGCCATGAAGAAACGTATACACAATGAAACCGGTGCTTTGAACATCCTGTCCACATTCCTTATGCTGGCTGTCACCATGCTGATGTCTTTTGTGTTACTTGCTGCCTCCGTGCAGATAAACTGTATCAACATCCGTAACGCTGCCAAGATGGAATTAAATAATATCAGTGCCCGCATCTATGCAGACACCTATCCTTCCCAGCGTGAAGTGGACCTGAGTTATTACATGGATACCCTGAACTTTAGCCAACTTTACCAGAACACACTGAGAGCTGATTTTATAAACGGGCTTTCTACCAGAATCCCAATGGAGAATGAACATTATGCCATTCAGAATATCCAACTGCAGTTTTCCAGAGAGGAGGATACGATCCGCTACAAAATGAGCTGTGATGTTACCTTCCATCTTCAAATGTTTGGCAACCGGTATCCTATCACTTTACAGCAAATTGTTCTTACCGGTTCACACAAAATAAAAATTTAAAGTTGTAAATCAGACCCCAAATTCGTATAGGGTATATAGAAAGAAGAAGGGAGACGTACCTTATGAAGAAAATAAACAATAACACCAAACTCAAATGCATTCTGTTAGGATTGTCTATCCTGGCAATCGTACTTTCTTTAACTGGCTGGAGATTTACCCAGGATCCAGCTCAGAACTTTACACCCATGCCGGAAGAAACCGGCTCCATTATCGACACCTGGGAAGAGGAATCTTATTATCCGGAAATCCTGATTGCCGACGATGCGGACACCGCATCCCAGCAAAAACCAACTGTCGATGGGATGGTTCCTTCTGATGGAGACGTTTTCACCCCTGAGGCTCCGGTTTCTTTATCTGTTTCCACCACAAAGGAAATGGTAGACAACACACCACCAGAAGAAAAACCGGTTACCACCGATTCTTTAATCAATCCGGATAAGAAGCCGGCATACGACGATTCCGTTCCCCTGCATACCGAAACCAAGGATTTCAAGGAACCGGAACGCAGTGAAACCGTTTCTGTCACCTCTTCCGGTCAGGTGTATGATCCGGTCTTTGGCTGGATTCAGACCGGAGACACCAATCAGAATGTAGTGGACAGCAGCGGAGACATTAACAAACAAATTGGAACGATGGGTAATTAATTATCATGGGCATGGTCAAGCACCGTGTCCTTTTCTTTGCCCGGAAAGGAGGAACCTTCCTTGATGTATAAAAAAAGAATAATCTTTCCACTTGTATTCGCCTTATTTCTGTATTTATCCACATCCTTAACATGCTTTGCTGCAGGAGATGGAAATATCGACAGTGGCGGTGGTTCCATGGGAGAAGGAACTGCCACAGACGTATGGCATCACGAAGACGGCGTTCGTGTCACAGTGGTTACTACAGACGGTACCATAGTATCTACGCCCTTTGACCTGACCAACTATGATATCGGAGATAATATCATTCATTTCGGCAACGTATGCAAGCTTCAGTATACTGCAGGTACCGAGCTTTCTCCCGGCGGTTCTTATAGCTGCTCCAAACCTGGAACGGCACTGCCGCATATCATCAGCCGGACGACCACCAGAGTAAGTCTGGATGAAATCAAACGTTATTTTTGTTCGGAATATGCTGCGCAGCTTGTTGCTGCCCAAACCGGTATTTCTTTTGAAGAGTTGATATCCGGTAATTATAAGCTGGTTATTGAACCAATTGCATATTTTACACACGGCGGACGGGACTATGCCATGACCGCTACAGAAGCAGCATTGTATAACCAACTGTCCAATGGTGCTTTACGAAGAACCATGGTCAGTCTGTCCCATCAGAATCTGCCCCTTGCCCTGTTTCTGGAATATCCGGACCTTGGATATCCTGCATGGACGGGAACCCGTAACAGCAGCGTTTCCGATACGGATATCCTGGATGCTTTGGGCATCGGTATTGTCCGGTATCCGGATGCAGGCGATACTCCGGACGAGGCGCCGGATTATACGTACCGGGTAGATACGGATGTGATTACCAGTATTACCCTGACCAGTCCCACAGAAGTTAACCCGGATGATCCAGCCAGCGTTACCTTTCAGATTCTGGGACAGAGCTATACGGTTAATAACATTGTCATGCCCGCAGGCAGCTCCCAGCTGGTATGGGTAAAATGGCATACGCCTTCCTCCCCGGACATCATTTCCATAGATGTGACGGTAACAGGAGCCACAGCTACAAAAACCAATTTTCTCGCCCAGATAATTTCCCTGGATGAGAACCCACCGCCGGACCCACAGGCAACGGATACCTATCCCGGATTCCGCATTCCAGCACTGCCTTCGGATTATGAAAACACTTATGTAAGCTGGAGTGTATGGAATGCCCACTGGGTACCGGACTGGCAATGGGACGAACACTGGAAATGGATCTTGGGTCCCTTTTGGGAAGAAGGAGAATGTACGGAAGGATGTCCTTTCGATTGCAAAGAGAACCACAGTGGGTGGAAAACCGGTTGGCACTGGGAAGACCTAGGTGAATGGGTGGACCATGGAGAATACGAATTTACTGCAACCGGCTATTATGCTTACCTGGATGGCAGCATGCAAATTTATCCGGATGTAACCATCCCGGATTATCCGGAATATTATATGCGCAGCGGCTATGGCATCACAGAATCTGCCGTTGCTTACGTTTCCAGCAATGCTCCAGATCAGATAACGGAAGCACAAAACGCCGTATCCTATTTTCCGGAATTTCACTATGCCACGTACTGGCGTCTTCTTGCTTTAGACGGGCAGCATTTTACGTTCCGTTCCAACCCTTACTCTATTCAGGGAAGGAATGTACATTTTACTCCGGTCTGGTTTCCGGATGAGAGCTACACCGTATACACCCGTGTTCTGGATGCCTGGACACCGGCGGGCATGCTGTCCATTAACCTAAATAACTCTTTACAGATTCAGGGCAGTCTGTATGACGATTGGTACAGCAAACGTGAATAACTTACCCATTTGGTATTTGGTAGGTACCATACTGTACCTGACCGGAATTACCCTATATGACATCCGCCATCATAAAATTAAGAACCTTGCCCTGTTCTTTTTTCTTATCTGGTGTCTGTGCTCTCTGCCACTTGGTTTCCATGGAGAATGGAACCAGATACTTCCCCGCATTCTGGAAAGCCTGCTTGGTTTTTTCCTGGGTGCTTTTCTTTTTCTGGCGGTATCATATATCCCAGGCTGCCATATAGGCGGCGGAGATATCAAGCTTGCTGCACTGTTAGGCATTCTGGCAGCCCCGGAAGGAATCCTTACGGTTTCCTTTATCAGTGCTGCCTATGCCTTACTTTACCTGCAGCTACGGTGCAAAAAGTCGCAACAGGCGATTCCCTTTGCCCCCTTTTTCCTATTAGGAACCATTACACAAATTATTCTTTGGAGGTATTCATGAAAATTAACATTCGATTACTATATGGAATCATAAGCATTTTTCTGGCTCTGATCATTGCATTTATCGCCATCCCTGCAGTGACAAGGAAAACGGCATCCACTACTGAAATTATCCGGATTGCAGAAACCGTCTACGAGGGAGAATGCATCACGGCAGAGAACCTGGAGACCGTTACTGTAGGAAACTACAACCTTCCTTCCGGAATTGCCACAACGCCGGAAGACGTGATTGGCACCTATGCCGTTACCAACCTATATCCGGGAGATTACATCTTGCCACAGAACGTAAGCAGTTTGCCGCTTTCTTCCGACCCGTCACTAAATGCCATTCCGGATGGCAAAATGGCCTTTTCCATATCCGTTCGCTCCCTAGCAATTGGCCTGTCTGATAAACTTCAGGAAGGCGATATTGTACGTATCTACCATTATGATGACAATCAGGTGCTGGATCCGGTTCCCGATATTCCGGAACTACATTTTGTAAAAGTACTTGCGGTAACAGACCAGCATGGTTATGACACAGATTATGAACAGCCGGATATCCTGGAAGCAGAAAAGCGACAGACCGCTTCCGTCACCCTGCTGGTTTCCCCACAACAGGCCAGGCTACTGACCCTCTATGAAAACGACGGCAGTATCCATATTGCCCTTGTTTCCAGGGGAAACCCTAAGCTTGCCGAAGAATTGTTGATACGTCAGGAAGAACTCCTTACCGCAATCATAGATGAAGGACATCCGACGGAAGAATCTGAAGAAAATCCTACAGAAGGATCTTCTGCTTCAGAATAGGAGGCACCCATGGCAAAAATCATTACCGTATGGGGAAATCCTGGAAGTGGGAAATCCATGTTTTGCTGTAACCTGGCAAAAACATTGACGGCAAATAAGGAAAAGGCAATCATCATCAGCGCGGATTCCAATACTCCCATGCTCCCTGTCTGGATGCCAGACCGGCATATAAGCGTACAGACCTCTATAGGAAAAGTCCTTACCAGCCTGGAAATTAATACAGCAATCATCGCAGAACATGTAGTCCTATTAAAAGACTTTCCGTTTATTGGCGTCATGGGCTATGCCGCCGGGGAGAACCCGCTCTCCTATCCAGAGTTAAAATATGATAAAATCCGACAGTTTTTGGCGGAAGCATCTCGTCTTGTAGGCTATCTGATTCTGGATTGCACCAGCGACATGATGAACATTTTTACCCCTGTAGCAATCGAAGCAGCGGATTTAGTCATCCGAGTTTTGACTCCGGATTTCCGGGGACTGCATTATCTAAGAGCACACAAGCCACTGCTTACCGATGAGAAATTTCATTATGACAAACATCTGACCTTTGCCGGTCTTGCAAGACCGTTCCACCCTATTGAAGAAATGGGACATCAGATAGGAGGCTTTGACGGAATTCTCCCTTATACCAAGGAGATGGAATGCATGGGCACCAGCGGACAGCTGTTCCGTTCCTTTGCTTACTGCAATCCTCGGTATATGGATGCCTTAAAACTTGTAAGAAACCGTATACTTGATATGGAACACACAACCCTAATCCAGCATGAAGGAGATCAGACATGAACCAGAATATATTAAGCCAGGTATTCTTTGCATCCGCAGCCACTAAGGAACTGACCTATGCTGAAATATTAGAAGACGTAAAGAAATACTGTACCACTGAACATTCTGACAAGCTGACTGCGGAAGAAAATCCGGAGGAAGCAAGGAAGCTTTTGCGAGAGTTCATACTGCAGTACATCCAAAACTGCTCCTATGCACTCCCGGATATGACATCGGAAGAGCTCTGCGATGCCATTTATGATGACATGGCCGGAATCTCTTTTTTAAAGAAGTGGATTTATAAACCCGGAATCGAAGAGGTAAATGTGAATGCTTACAATGATATTGAAGTAATCTTAAGCGGCGGCCGTTCCATGAAAATTCCGGACCGGTTTCAATCTCCACAGTATGCTGTTGATGTAATGCGAAGACTGCTCAGTACCTGTGGAATGGTTATCGATGATACCATGCCTTCTGTTATTGGATATCTGGATAAAAACATCCGAATATCCGTAGACAAGTCCCCTATTGTGGACCCGGATATTGGCATTAATGCTTCCATCCGTATTGTCAACCAACAGACTGTTTCCAGAGAAAAACTGCTCCAGTCCGGAGCTGCTACGGAAGAAATACTGGATTTTCTCACCTGCTGCATCCGTTACGGCGTTTCAATCTGTATTGCGGGAAGTACCGGTTCCGGAAAGACTACCATCATGAGCTGGTTACTCTCCATGGTACCGGACAACAGACGTCTCATCACCATTGAAGAGGGCAGCCGTGAATTTGACCTGATCAAACGGGATGCAGAAGGACATGCCATAAACAGTGTGGTCCATCTGCTGACCAGACCACATGAAAATCCGGCTTTGAATATTGACCAGGACTTTTTGCTGGAGCGCGTCCTTCGTAAACACCCGGATGTGATTGGTGTAGGCGAAATGCGTTCTGCCAGTGAGGCACTCTCTGTTGCAGAAAGCTCCCGTACCGGGCACACCGTTGTTACCACCATCCATTCCAATTCCGCTCCTGCCACCTATCGCAGGATGATGACACTCGCCAGACGAAAATATGATATGGATGAAGAAATTCTGATGCAGATTATGGTGGAAGCATATCCGATCATCCTCTTTACCAAACAGTTAGAGGATGGCTCCCGAAGGATCATGCAGATCATCGAAGGGGAAGATTATATAGACAGGCAGTTAATTTATCGTACCCTGTTTCAATATGATATTACGGACAATGTCACGGATACTTCCGGTCATGCCTCCGTTATTGGCAGGCACAAAAAACTGTCCGGCATTTCCGATTCCCTGAGAAGACGCATGTTAGATAACGGGATTGCTGCATCTGCTTTATACCCGTTTCAATAAACACGGATACCGGAAAGGAGGCTTACACATGTTTTGGATCCAGTTTATTATCTTTCTTTTACTAACCAGCGGTTTATTTGCTCTCTTTGCAGTGAGCTGGCGGGATTTTACCATCCTCCTGCCACACCAAAAGAAAAGCAGTCTGCAAAAAGATGTACATAAGCTATTAGGTAAACCCAACCAGGGATTCCTGCAAAAGGAACTTTCTGAACTAGAACAACTTTTAAAATCGACCGGCAGGGAAGGCCGCTTCCGTACACTCAAGCGTTCCTCTCTGCTTTTATTTACCCTGGGAACGGTTATTGCTCTTTGCTTGAACAATGTTTTCATGATTCCTGTATTAGGAGCTGCATTTGCGTTCCTGCCCATTTGGTATCTGCACTCCACCTCTGCAGCATACAAAAAACACCTGAATGAAGAATTGGAAACTGCCGTTTCAACCGTCACCACCTCCTATCTTAGAAGCGGCGACCTGATGAAAGCAGTCCGGGAGAATGTACCTTATATGAATCCACCGGTAAAATTCCATTTCGAGTCTTTTCTGATGGAATCCGAAATGTTAAATGCAAATATGGTTTCTGCCATTTATAGCTTAAAAGCTAAGATACCAAACAGTATCTTTCAGGAATGGTGTGATGTGTTGATTCAATGCCAGAGCGACCGCAATATGAAACACACCTTAAGCTTTACGGTACAGAAATTTTCTGATATCCGTATCATCCAGTCGGAACTGGAGGCTATCATTCATGACCCCAAGCAGGAAGCCATTACCATGGTACTTTTGGTAATCGGTAATATTCCGTTATTATACGTACTTAACCGGGATTGGTTTACCACCCTGATGTTTACCTTCGCCGGCAAACTTACTCTGGCAGTGTGCGCTGCCATTATTCTGTTTTCCATAACGAAGATCCTGAAGATCAGCCGTCCTATGGAATACACCATATAAAGGAGGGATTTATGCTACGTTTACTGATACTTATTGCAGCGGCTTGTACCGGAGTCGCCTTTTACAATCTGGTATGTGCCTTTAAGGATATCCCTACGGTCAGAGCCTCCCGCATGATGCTACAAGGCTCCAGAGAATTGGATACCGGAAACCGGAATCTCTTTCAGGTATATCTTGACAAAGCAGCCTATACTCTCAGTCCACTGCTATATCTGGATTCCATTAAAAAAGAGAAACTGGCGCTTACCTTATCCATTGCGGGAATTCCTATGACACCGGAATCCTATACCATGAAAGCACTGCTTTCCGCCCTGCTCACCTTTTTTACAGGGCTTTTTTTCTGCCTGTTTGTGCCATTTACCGGGTTTTTAATGATGGCACTGTCCATTCTGGTCTGGTTTATCATGTATCAAAAGGCCTTTGACATGGTAGCCAAAAAGAAAACGCGGATAGAGCGTGAACTCCCCCGCTTTGCTGCCAGCTTGCAACAGAGCCTTACGCTGGACAGGGATGTATTAAAGATGCTGGTTTCTTACAGACGTATCGCCGGACCATATCTTCGTCAGGAATTGGATACCACCATTGCCGATATGCGAACCGGAAATTACGAAAGTGCTCTCTTACGCTTCCAAAATCGGATTGGCAGCAATATGCTATCGGATATCATTCGTGGTTTAATTGGAACACTGCGAGGCGATGACCAGCAAATGTACTTTAAGATGCTTGTCTTCGATATGCGTCAGTTTGAGCAGAATACGCTCCGCAAAGAAGCCCAGAAGCGTCCGAAACAAATGCAGAAGTACTCCATGCTGATGCTCTTCTGCATCTTATTAATTTATGCAGTAGTTCTCTCCGTACAGGTAATCGAATCTGTCGGAGTGCTATTTTAAATCTTTAAAGAAAGAACGAGGAATTTACAAAATGAAACATTTAAAAAACAAACTCTATACCTGTAAACAAAAGCTGCACCAAATCATGACCGACGAAACCGGGGACTTCTATATCTCCGATGCGGTAAAGATTATCATTGCAGTGGTGCTGGGCTCTCTGGTGCTGGCTGCTCTTACAACCATTTTTAACGACACCGTTATTCCAAGCGTTACCCAGAAAATACAGAACATGTTCCAGTAGGAAGGAATTTCAATTTATGGAACAGACTTTTCGCACCGGCTACCGTACGATTGCCAGTTTTTTTGAAGCAACCGAAGGGAATTACAGGAATGCATTTTACGTAAGCTGTTACCCGCATTGTTCGAAAGAACAGTGTGGGGACTTTTTGTTTATACCGGACTTTGACTGTAAACCTATTTTAGTTCCGGTGTCAGACTTGGAACGCTTTCTGGAAACCCGTATTGATAAAACAGACTGTGCCTGTATCCTGACCATCCACTGCTTTCTACGGTTCTATCAGAGATGGCTTGCAGATACGGTTACGGATTCCAGATGCTGCCCAATTCCTAAACTAATTACAGGATGCAATTAGAGCAAGCTGTAATTAATTTCCATTTTTGACTTTATTGTCCTGTGTTATTCTCTCGGCCTTATATCAAATGCTCATGCAAATATTTACAATAAAATTATTAAAATAAGCGCAAAGGAGGATACCGCATTGAAAAAAACAAAGACCAAAACAACCATAAAATGTCCATATTGTGGGCGGACTGCAGTTCTTAGAAAGGCGTCCTATGTTCATAAGAATGCTTCAGACCGAGACTATTTATATGTCTGCAGCGGTTATCCGGACTGCGATGCTTATGTGGGTGTTCATACCGGCACGAAACTCCCCATGGGGACACTGGCAGATGCAAAACTGCGCCGGAAACGTATTGAAACCCATCAGGTATTTGACGCCATCTGGCAAAATGGTATTCTTACCAAAAAGGATGCGTACCGCTGGATGGGGAATATCTTTTGCTTAACTACCGCACAAGCCCATATTGGCCATTTTTCACATTACTACTGTGACCGTTTGATGGATGCGTCACGAAAAGTACTTCAGAACAATCACATTAAGATTGCCTAATTTTTATGGAGGTGACCATTATGCAACCAATGACCGATCAGGAACGCCTTCTTGTGGAAACGCACCTGTACCTGGTTGACAAAATAATACAATACAATATAACCATTTGTGAATCCGTACAGGGACTTGGATGCGACGACCTGTATCAAATAGGATGTGAAGCTCTGTGTCATGCAGCCCAGTCCTATAAACCAGAACGCAATGCTTCCTTTGCTACCTTTGCCAAGGCTGTGATCTATCATCATCTGATTTCCCACTGCCGCAAAGTTGTTAAAATCCAGGATCCGTTAGAGTATCTGGATGCCCCTTCAGAAGAGGACGGCTCTCTTACCCTGGCAGATACACTGCCCGGAAAAAGCCACAATGCCTACTCAGAACTGGAAACCTGTATGATTTTTGATGAAGCATTGAACCGTTACCATGGTATCTGCAGAAAAGGACTATATGCCCTGCATCTGAAAAACCAGGGACATACCAACGATGAAATTGCAAACTACTTTGGTACAAAGCAAAACCATATTACAGCATGGATTGCAAAAGCTGTTAAAAAAGCACGGACAGACCGCTATTTTAACTGTCTGTCCTGAACCGGAGGTTTTTATGATTACACTGTATACCGCAATCGGTACCTATAAACTGAATAAGAATGGACAGCCTTCTATCGTTTCCGGTGAACAGGAATATTCCCTGGATACGTTCGAGCTTATTTTATGGTCTACCCTGGCCTATCGAATCTTAAGCTACGAAGAACTGAAAGAACTATTCTGTGAACAGATTCAGGAACTTCACATTACAAACGAACGCGGCTTTGACCATTACTTGAACAGAATGCTGTCCCGCAGCTTAATCGCTTCCGGCAGTAACTATGTTGGGGTAGATGCGTTATACAGTTTACTGGGCAGACTCCACATAGAGATACTTCCAAGCAGTATTCTCACAAAAGTATATACCTTTATTCGACTATTGTTCTTTCGAAATATCCCGGTACGTACTGCCCTTGCCGTGTTCCACACGGAAAAAACCACACCATCCGAAGACTGGGTCCTGTCCATGCTTCGGTACCAGTCTCTTACTACTGCGGAACTGATTATGTGTAATGAAAAAGAAGTAACACTCTTACATAACAGTGACCAGTTAATAGATGTCCTATATTCTGATGACCATACAGACTGTGAATCCATTTTACTGGACAGTTATATCTCAGAAGCAAGAAATACCATCTTAACGGCGGTTGCAAACCTATATATGAAGCAAAGAGTAAACTTTTATGTAATATAGCCCCAAATCAATATATTGTGTTTATTCGTTTGACAAAAACTATATATTGTGCTATTATATATTTGTAGTTGATTTTTGTGCTTCCGGAAGGATATGCTTACAGCATACATGCACACGTTGTTTAAGATTGAAATTAGTGTCAGAAGAACCCTTTATTAAAGTGGCAGTCTTTTGGCACTTTTTTTGATACAAAAAAATATCAAGAAAGGAGCTGAAAAGAATGAGCACACCAGTAACAATCTCTACCATAGGCAGAGTCACCGCTGACCTGGAACTAAAGACAAGTACAAACGGAAAAAATACCAAATATATTCAGTTTGGACTTGCTGTAAACAAAGGCTATGGCGATGACAGTCGTGCAAACTTTTATAGCTGCGTCCTCTATGGAGAGGCTGCACAAAGAATGTTGGATGCCAAAGTAAAGAAAGGCAGCCTGATCCAGATAGTCGGTGACCTTGACCTTGTGGAGTACACCAAAAGAGACGGCACCACAGGTTGGATCCCAAAAGTCACCCTGTATAACTGGAATTATGCACCTACAAACCGCCCAAAGAATGCTGAATCAAGTGATGATTCTTCTGCTTCAGATGGTACCTATCCATCTGCTCAGGACTGTGGC
>JAZNXM010000068.1:0-7722 GCA_045593865.1 Acetatifactor sp.
ACTTTCTGAGCTTTCCAGATTGTCCCGCAGGGACATGGATGTAAACAACCGGTAAATCGGCCCCTTGTAACCGTCAGCGCAAACCGTATATATGGTCTGGGCCATTAACACATTCAGTGCGACCATTTTTAAAAAAGTAGATTTACCAGAGGCATTGGAACCGGTAAGCAGCACACTTCTGGAGGCAGTAATGCTGTTTTTTACCGGGTCATGAATCATCGGATGATATCCATCTGTTATCTCAAGCTCTTTCCGGTCAAGCTCCGGTATGCATACCGGCTCTTTCACAGATGCCCGGAACAAACCTACCGACACCGCTGTCTCCAGATATCCAAGCAAACCTGCCAGCGCATCAATATCATCGATTTTATCAATCATTTCGCCAAGCATTTTGTTAAAGCATATCAGATCCACATGAAAAATCATGGTAACATATACAAGAATCGCGTCCAGAGGATTCCCGCCGGAACTGTTTCTGGCATCATGAAAAACCCAGAAGCTGCCCCGTTTTGATTTACTCAGAACCTGCAGATGCTTCCTTATCTCTTGAAATTCACGCTCACAGACAGGCAGGTTCAGTCTCTGTACCTTATTGGCAATCGCATTCAGTCGCACCATATATGTCAGAGAGGTGATATATGGCTCAATCACTTTCCGCACCTTGAAATATACAAGCATCTGATAGCAAACAATACTGATAATTGCAATGAGCCCCAAAGTAAGATTCACCAACATCAGACCGATGCCGGCAAAAAACAGCGCCAGCATCAGATACTCTTTCTGATTGGATCGCCTCTCCAGTATTTTCATGAATTCTATATAATCGTACAGAGAATACTTACCTGTGGTTCCCAATTCCCGCATCAACATCTGGAATGAAACACGCTGCTCCTCATTCTCACAAAAGTACTCCACAATTTCATGAAAATGCTTCAGTTCCTCTTCCTCATACACAGGAGTCCTCAGCCGATAATACAAATATTCTTCCCCGGTTGAGGACAGAGTATAATTCATCCGTTTAAAAATTTCATCCATACCCAGATCATTCCAGGTAATATCGTCAATCTGTCCTTCGCACCTGTGATACTCATAATATGCCGGAATCCGCAAGAATCGCTCCGGCTTGTACTCCTTCTCCGGAGCATGACCATATAGCTTTCTTAGCTTCTCCATGAACCATTTATGTTTTTTTCTTTCCCGGATTACTCCCTGTATAAATACAAACATAAGAAACGCTGCTGTAAAACTTGAAAATATTAAATATTCCATAAGTGCATCCTTATCTCCTCATGCCTTATAACTCCAGACGTTGCACAATCTCCTGACACTTCTGATAAATATCCTCTACTTTTTCGCCAATATTATACTGACCGTTGTAGTAAAGAATCTTACCTCCTATCATAGTCATCTTCACATTGGCCTTGCTACCGCTGTACACGATATTCTTGGCAATATTATGTAAGGGTTGCATATTGGGCTGATGCAGATCGATCATTATAATGTCTGCCAGCTTGCCCTTTGCAAGAACATCCGCTTTATTCAGGCGCATTGCCTTCGCACCGTTTACGGTAGCCATGCGCAGCACATCCATGGTATTCAAGCTCGCAGCATCCATCTCACGCAGATTGCTCAAGCCAGCCACCAGAAACATCTCCCGGAACATATCCAAACAGTTATTACTTGCAGGACCATCTGTACCGATTGCCACCCGGATGCTCTTGTCCACATAATCCTTGATGGGTGCCACACCGCTTGCCAACTTTGCATTGGAGGCCGGATTGGTTATAGCAAACACTCTCCGCTTCCGGAAAACATTCATATCCTCATCCGTCATATGAATACAGTGGAAACCACCACCGCCGTAATCAAACATTCCCAGGGAATCAAAGAATACCGCCGGTGTCATACCATGCCTTTCCACACATTCCCTCACTTCCCTGGCAGTCTCTGCCAGGTGCATATACACCGGTGTCTTGTATTTATGTGCCAGACTGGACAATTTTACAAGTAGTTCCTTACTGCAGGTATACTCCGCATGACAACCCAGCTGATATGTGATCAGCGGATTCTTACAGTTCCATTTCAAATATTCCCTTTCCTGCTGCTCAATGGAGGAAGAAAAATTGTTCATACCACTGACAAGCACACAACGCATCCCCATATCCATGCAGGCTTCCGCAACCGTATCCGGCGTCAGATACATATCAAAAATCGCTGTAATACCGGAGGACAAATACTCCAGAATTGCCAGCTTTGTCAAATGATAAATGTCCTTACCTGTCATTTTCGCTTCTACGGGGAAAACCTTCTCATTAAGCCACTCCTGCAATGGAGTATCATCCGCATAAGAACGAAGCAGGGTCATTCCGGAGTGGGTATGGGCATCCTTAAATCCGGGCATCAGCAGATTGTTCTCACAATCAATCTGATAGTCCCAGGAAATACGAGGCACATCCTCTCCACGCCATACTCTCTCCAGTTCTACCTCATCGGCCATATACACAATTTTGTCATTTTTAATCCAGATTTCTCCATGAAAGATATCTCTGCCCTTTTCCATGGTAAGAATCTGCGCATTATATAATCTAAGGTTCATACAATCCACTCCCTTCTTTCGATCATACCACTCTTTGGCTTATATAAAATGAAATCTTTTGATTAAAATGAAATCCCCTTTTACTGCCTGCACCCGCCAAATCCAAATGGAAGCAGTCCTCCCAAAGTATATTCCTTATAATCCTCGGTATTTTTCGCAATAATAATCTTAAAATCACCGTTACAGAATTCCTGCATCACCTGCCTGCAGATACCACATGGATAGGCATAATCCGAGAATTTGGGTCTGTTGTCATTTACCGCTGCTTTACCGGCTGTACCACCGGTCTGTGCCTCATCCTCATTAACCATCTTCTCATCTACAGAACCTCCAACAATGGCAATGGCTGTGAAATCCAGATAACCCTGACTGACCGCTTTGAAAAAGGCAGTTCTCTCCGCACAGTTGGTAGCTCCGAAGGAAGCATTTTCTATGTTACAGCCTGTAAAAATTTCGCCGTTCTCTGTAAGCAAGGCAGCACCCACATGATATCGGGAATATGGCGCATAAGCAATTCCCGCAGCTTCCATTGCTTTCTCAATTAGAATTTTCTCGGGATTCATCCTGACATCTCCCCTTATCCATCTGTTCCTTTTATATAAATTTCTTCACGCTCTCTGTTACCAGCTTCGCAAATGCTGCAGCCGCCATATCCGCCGTTTCCTGTACCTCTTCATGGGTAAGGGGATTCTGTGTCATACCCGCAGCCAGATTCGAAATACAGGAGATACCGCAGATTCTCATGCCCATATGATTTGCAGCAATGGCTTCAGGAACGGTACTCATGCCAACAGCATCTGCACCCAGCGCCCGCATCATACGAATATCCGCCGGAGATTCAAAGGAAGGTCCGGTCAGATACGCATACACACCTTCCTGAACATAGATGGCATTCTCTCTTGCCGTATCACGGATGATTTCCTGCAAAGCCTTATCATATACACTGCTCATATCCGGGAAGCGAGTACCCAATTCATCCATATTGGGTCCAATCAACGGATTCGGTGCAAAGCATGCAATATGATCACGGATCAACATCAGATCGCCCGCATGGAAAGTCGTGTTCACACCGCCTGCCGCGTTAGTCAAAAACAATATTTCCGCACCTAAAAGCTTCATCAGACGCACCGGAAGCACCACATCCGTGATCGGATATCCTTCATAATAATGCACTCTGCCCTTCATACACACTACAGGCACAGCTCCAATATACCCGAAGATAAACTTTCCTGCATGACCGGGCACGGTAGATACCGGAAATCCTTCAATATCACTGTAGGAGATTTCAGCCTCTACCCGGATATTTCCGGCATAATCCCCCAGTCCTGAGCCCAGGATAATCGCCACTTTAGGCACGAAATCAATTTTTTCCCTTACACATTTAAAACAATTCATCAACTTTTCATATACCGGGTTCATACAATACCTTACCTTCCAGCCACTTAGAGCTATTCATTGTTTTCTGACCTGCCTTCAACAACAGCAGTGCAAACAAAACACATAGTATTTTACCTAATCTATTATTCATTATATCAAATTTATAGGCAAACATCCATAAAAATAGAATAAATTATTGAAAAAACACATGGTATAACAGCAATTTCCCTGCTTTCTCGAAGAAAAAGCAGGGAAATCATTTCGTATATTTCAATAAACTACAACATAATTCATCAGATAATAATACAAATCAGTCCGCCGTTACTGTCATTAACAATCTTACGCATGGTATCCTGTAGTTTCTCCTGACATTCATCTCCGATCATAGCAAGCTTGGTATGGATGCCGTCGTTCACCATCTGCTCCACCGTCTTGCCAAAGATATTGGTCTCCCAGATTCCATTTTCACTTGTCTGACTCTGCTTAATGAAGCGGATCAAATCCTCCGCCTGCTCCATAGTACCTACGATCGGTGCAATCTCTGTCTCAATATTTGCCTTGATCATATGGATGGAAGGACTGGATGATTTAATTTTCACACCATACTTGCTTCCATGCCTGATAATTTCCGGCTCATTCAGAGAGATATCATCCCTCTCTGGTGTTACATTGGCATATCCCTTCATCCTTACCTGATTCATGGCCGAAACTACCTTACTGTATTCTTTCTTCATGGCAGAATATTCCTTCAGCGCATTCAACAGATCGTATTCGTCTTTAATCTTTTCATTGGTCATCTCAGAAAGCATTTCATAATAATACTCTTCCCTAGGATCTAACTGCACCTGAACCGTACCATTTTCCAGATTCACGGACATAGTTTTGGTATTTTTCAGGTACTCACTGTTCAAAGAAACCGGCTTCTCCAGATAATCCCGGATTGTATTGTACCCCGGCATCACCTCACGGATACACTGTACCAGATTCTGCTTGATGCGATTATCCCAGGGAAGTCCCTCCACCCACTTGGGCATATAAAATTCCATGGCGGAAATCGGAAACTCATACAGGATATTTTCCAGAATCGTAAAGATATTCTCCTCTTTCAGCTGCTCGCAGTTTACCGGCAGGACGTTCACGTCATATTTTTTCTTCATTTCCTCCGCCAGTCTTTTGGTTTCCTCAGAATAGGGCTTCTGGCTGTTTAAAAGCACCAGAAACGGCTTTTTTAGCTTTTTTAAGGCGTTTATGGTCTTTTCCTCGGCCTGAATATAACTGCTTCTGGGCAGCTCTGTAAAGCTTCCGTCCGTGGTAACGACAAGTCCAATTGTAGAATGCTCATTCATGACCTTGTCAGTACCGATTTCCGCAGCCTGTGTAAAAGGTATCGCATTCTCAAACCATGGTGTCTTAACCATTCGTTCCTTATCCTGCTCCATGTGTCCGGCAGCACCTTCCACCATATAACCGACACAGTCAATGAGACGTATCTTAACATCCACGCCGTCCTTGAGCGTAATATGTGCTGCCTCTTTGGGAACAAATTTAGGCTCCGTTGTGGTAACCGTTCTGCCATCTGCACTCTGGGGCAGTTCATCCATTGCTCTTGCTTTTGCATGCACATCCATCATATATGGCAGCACACAGACATCCATAAATCGTTTGATAAATGTGGATTTACCGGTTCTTACAGGGCCAAGTACCCCTATGTATATCTCTCCCCCGCATCTTTTCTGTATATCATAATAAAGGTCATATGTATTCGTACTATTTATTTCCATAAAAAGACCTCCTGCATTACTGTTAAAAGTATATGCAGGAGGATGACATCATATTTCTAAAGATTCTCTAAAATCATGCAGCCTGGAAAGAAATAATCCAGGATCTGATCCACTGTATAACCCAGATTCGCCATACCCTTGGCTCCGTTCTGGCTCATTCCAACACCATGACCATACCCGCCGCCTATAATCTCGTATCCGGTAACGGTATCATTCTGCTTTACCGCTTCCAGAGATATATAAGCACTGGGCAGCAAGGTAGCCATTTCTACTTTACTCCCATCCTGCTTTGTGACAGCCGCTGATGCATCGTTCAATACATAACGGATATTGTACTCTCCTACAACCTTATACACATTCTTCGCTGTATGAATCATCAATTCTTCCGCCACTCCATCATCACCCCTCTTAGACACAAAGAATTCCTGAATCGTCTTCAGTTCATTTACCGGCAGACTTTCATAAGTATCTTTGCCGGTGCAGGTAAGTACATATTTCGGATTCACTTTATAGCGTGCCTGCATACGCTCCAACAGTTCGGACTTATCAAGATCCGTTACCTCATACCACCAGCGATACCAGCTCTCATTGGCCTCAATATCGCTACTGTTCGTCCGGGTAATATGCTCTTTAAACTCCACATTCGTTGATGCTTCACGGATAAGCCCGCAGGATGTGGAATAATAACAGGTTTCTACCAGTTCCTCCCCATTGGTCTGGAAAAGCAGCATCCCCCTTGTCTCGTCTACTGCCCGATTAGTGGACTCCTGCTCGTCTATATTATGGTAGACCTGAAAAGCTGTGGTATCATTTACATGGACATTATAATCCGGATAACCGGGATTCATCATATGAATGACTGCATAGGTTCTGGCACAGATTGCCTGAGCCTTTAAAGCCTCCATGGGATAACCGGAAGGCATCTCGCTGGGCACCACACCATATAAATACTCCTCAAGCGGCAGTTCATTGATGACCACAAATGCATCTTCCTTATTTGTGGCCTCCTGATAAATAATTCTCCCCCTATAACCTTCTGAGTCTATGTCCGCCTTTACCTCCGCAAAATCCTCTAAATCATAAAAGATACTGTTATTCTTCTTGTTGACGATCATGACCCGGATATTTTCAAAGGCTGTTTCCGGCGGCATCTGTATCAATTCTATGTAGGCGTAGATATTATTCCCTCTGAAGGGCTCGTCCTCTTCTTTCGACAAATTTTTGTAAGAATTTCTATTATTTTCTTTTATTTTCTCCTCTCTTGTACTCAATCCATACCATATTAAGGACAACACACATATAAATATGGTCCAGATACAAAGATAAGCAAGTGGCTGCAGCTGCTTTTTTTTGTGTTCAAATCTCAAAATATTTCACCTTTCCGCATTATTTTCCCTGTCATATGTCAATATGTAATTTCTGTTCAACCATATTAGACGCATCCACTTAGAGCGAAATACACAATCTCTGTGATACATATCCATGACATAATCTCTGCAACACAAAAGCAGTCCTCTCGGACTGCTTTCTCATCTTTTGTATCCCCAAAATGTCGGCTCTTGCCTTTTGACTCCTAGCGCTGCTAGGTGGGTAACCGCAACCAAACTTTTGCCTTCCCCTGCAGAGACCCATTCGGGTGGGGGCTTGACAGCCACTTGGCAATATAGGAATCCCTTTTAAAGTAATGTAGGTTCAAAACTAACAAGAGTTGTCGAGCATTTCAGGTTAATATCATTATATCCAATCCCGCATATTTTTACAACTACTAATTATTGTAAATAACAAAAAGCCAACAAATATAAATCCAACCATCCTTGAACTGTTTAAATCATAAAAACGCTAAAATCCTTAACTTTTAAAATTCCTTAAACATTTCTAAAGAAACCTTAATCTTTTCACAAACTGCTTGAAATTTCAAAAAAGTGGACTATACTTAGTAATATGTCCAAAAGAAATAATGGAGGTTTG
>JAZNXM010000069.1:0-2466 GCA_045593865.1 Acetatifactor sp.
TGTCATACCGTAATAGTTGACAAAAACCCGATAGAAGCTACTCAGGGAAGAATAGCCTACTTCCGTTGCAATTTGCTCGAGAGGAATGTCCTTTGCTAAGATCATAGTTGCGGCTTTTTCCATCCGCAGCTGGGTCAGCAACTGGGAGAAGGTTTTGGAAGTGCTGCTTTGAATAATCCGGATAATCTGGCGTTGACTGTAGTTGAAAACCTGGGACAACTCTTCCATAGTAACGTTCTGGAAGTGCTCCTGTATGTAAGAGAATATTTTAGCAAACTCGGGTTTCCAATTAAATTTACTTTTTTTGGAAACCAGCGCAGTCTGTTCGTAATTCTGAAGCAGATAGAGGAAGAAGGTACCCATCAAGGAATTTGTCATCTGAGCACTGTAAGAACTGTCTGCGGTGTATTGCTGATAAATGGAATATAGTAGTGCTTCAATTGCAATATCCTGATTTGTTTCAAAACGAAGATAGTTGGTGCTGTTCTTGCCGCCTAACGCCTGCATGAAAAAAAGACTCATCAGGCTCTGATTGGATAATTGATCCCAGAAAATCCGTGAGAAGGTAGACGAGCGGATCATGTAGAAAAACATGACGCAGTCATCATTGGGGCAGTTACAGGCTCTGGAGGTATTGGGAGGAATCAGCAGTACAGATCCGGGAGTGAGGGTGACCTGTTCGTCTTCAAAGCAGACAGGGCATTCTCCGGAGAAAACATAGAGAATCTCAAAGCAGTCGCTGGTCTGCCAGTAGAGCGGGAAGTGCCGCAAGAATCGGCTGGTGGAAACACTCTGGTTTTCGGAGAAATACTGTACTTCAGTTGGACGATTATAAATGTCCGAAATTTGCTTCAAGGCTTGCTCTCTTTGCGTATTCTTCATCATCTCAAAGCCGGCTTTTGCAATGTTTCCACCCATGATCATGGATAAGTCATCTGTGGAAAATTTGAAGTCTTCTTTTCCGCCGAAATTATCAGACATCCAGGCGATGTATGCAACCATTTCATTGGGGGTAAGCACCCTGTTATGATAGGATGGATTAAGCAACTTGCACCTCTTTAGCTGCGTTTCCAGGCTGGACATTGGTAAATGATGCAAAAGTTCAATTTGCTCAGCCGACATGGTCATGTTTGCTTTCATAGCTCCTCCTATGTCACTTATTGAGAATCTTATGTCAGCTATTGTACTAAACACTCGTCAAAATAGCAAGTATAATGTTAATTGTGGAATGTTCTTTGGGAAAAGTGACATCTTACCAAAGACAAAAAATAAGAAAGAAGGGGAATTTGTATGCAATATTTAAAGGGTAGTATTTTTGACAAAGATCCCATGCAGACTAAGGTAAAATCCAATCGCATGGGTGGTAAGGAACGGTTCCTGGGCCATTTGCTGGGACCCGGTATGGTGTATGTTTTCTACTGCATCGTTCTGGGCCTGCGGGAACTGTACTACATGGACATCATCCGAATCAATGAAATCTATGCCAACAGCTTTGCTTACCTGTATATGACCACCTTTACCAGCATTGTTGGTATTGCGACGGGCTTCTTTATCAATCACATGACAGAAAAGACCGTATGCCGTGCAGGCCGCTTCAGACCCTATGTGCTGATCGGCACCTGGGTCATGGCCATCGCTGGCTTCTGCATGTTCTGGTCCCCCTTTACCCCCGGCACAACAATCTACATGGTATGGCTGTATATTTTCAATTTCCTGTATAACTGTGTGGGCCTGCCTCTGTGGGGTCTGAGGGAAAATATGGTTTCCGTTGTCAGCCGTAATGTTCTGGAGCGTAATAATGTCACTACCATGAGAAGTGCAGTCTGCAATATGATTGCAGGTGTTGTGGTATCTTTGGGCGTGATCGGCATGCTTTACCCCATGGTGCTTCAGCATGATTATAGCGGCAAGTCCTGGCTGGTTACCATCGGTGTATTTGGAATCGTTGCGATGGCATTCTCTATTGTGGAATATTTCTGGACCCGTGAGCGTATCACCGAAGAAAACCAGAAGGTGCTGTCCGGTACCCAGGGTGTTGCTACAGTGCAGGTGCCCTTGATCCAGCAGTTTAAGAATGCTCTGTCTAACAAGTATTACCTGATGTCCATTGCGGTTGCAATTGGTATGATCTTCTACAGCAATCTCCAGGGCGGCAACTCCAGAGTCAACATGATTACTTACATTCTGGGCGGCAACGACGAGAACGGTCTGCAGATGCTGTATCTGATCGCTTCCATGCAGCCCATGGCCATTGGTGCTTTTGTTGTTCCCATGCTGGCAAAGAAATTCTCCGCCAGAAAGATCCTGATGGTTTCCTGTGTGCTCACTTGCATGGGTGTTGGCATTGCGCTGATCAATCCCTATAATTTCGGCATCGCGGTTGCAGGCGGTTTCGTATTTGCCTGTGGTATTTTCGCGGTTACCAATATGTATGCAATCTTTGGTCAGCAGGCAAATGATATTATC
>JAZNXM010000070.1:0-1973 GCA_045593865.1 Acetatifactor sp.
TTCTTTGTTTGTTATGAAAATCCCTTCAATTAGAACCTCACAAAAGAAGGGAATTTCTGGGTTGGTCCCAGGATTTTAAATTGTGTTGAATGAGCCCTCTACTTAAAACCTCACTCAAACCGAGAATTTAAACCCATGGGACTTTTTTTCACAGGCCATCCATTTACCGAATGGCCCCGTGTATTCAGTTGTCAAGGTACACGAAGGATCTTTTATAAAGCCCCTCACTATACGCCGCTAAAACAGCTGTTTGGTGGGGTGCTTTTGTAAAATATTTTTTCGCCTTCACCTACTAGGCAGCGGGACGGACTATAATATCCGAAAGACTTTTTGACCATATATTCCCAACAGAAGTTCTGAATTTGACGGCTTTTATGAATTTTGGTTTGTTTCCAAGAAAAGATCCTTTCACTTATCGCCCCAAAACTTAAGTTTCTTCTACCCGTTTTTCAAAAATATTTTTAAACTTTGTTGACTTGCACAGTTTTATATTCGAATTTTTGTTCGTTATTCATGAGATTTTTACGCTCTTTGCGCAGTGTAAGCAGTTGAGACTGCAGCAATTGCGTGATATAATAGCTGAAAGTCAACTCTTGATATGACCAGGTGGGTAAAATGAAGCGAATCGAAGAATATGAAAAAGAAATTCAATCTGCGGCAAGTGGGCATTTCAACAGGCACAGCGGCTCCGGTGTAATGTACCTCTGCGGGAAGAGCGGAATGGGAAAGACAATGCTTGCCCGACAGTATGTCAAAAATCATGGAGGGCTTTACTTCTCCTTCCGGAATCTGGATGCCGCGCTTGCTCCAAGAATCTTTTTTCCAGACTGCAGCAACTGGGATAGCTTCTTTCAAAAGATCCTGGAAACAAAAAATCGCCCAGTCATCTTTTTCGATGACATGGACGATCGGAATGATAAAGATATTTTCTTGGAGAAACTGCCTTTGTTGAAGGGCTCGGCATTTGTGGTTCTGATCTATCGAAGTGAAAGTCAGATTCCTGAGAAAGCAAGGAAGCTGATCATGAAGCCAATGACACCGCCAGATCTGTGCCGGGAATATAAAAAGCTGGAACAGAGGGATGCCTTGCGGATCATTGCCATGACGGATGGCATTCCCGCTTTAGTGTCTCTCTTTCGGTTGGATGTCAGCTTTGAAGAGAATATCAGAAATCTCTTTGCCGCCGACTCACTCTATCTGCGGTATGCAGAAGAAAATCTTCGGTGGGAGTTCCGTTCTCCCGAAAGCTACAACACACTGCTTTATGGCATGTCCATCGGATTCAACCGTATCAGCCAGCTTGCAGAGTTCTCCGGTTATCCCAAAAACAAATGCGATAAATATCTGAAGGCACTGGATGCCGCAGGCTATACTGAAAAAGAACAGAAGCGGGATGAAGCAGGAAGTGTACGAACCCACTATTATCTGAAGGGTGGTTATCTCAGAGTCTGGTATCAGCTTTACTTTCCGCGTCAGCATGAATTCATTGATCCTTTATCCAAGGATGCCGTGAAAGATTTAGTCTTCTGGATCGATGACTGCGCCACCAAATACTATTTCCGGAAGCTCTGCTGGCGTTGGTTTTTCAAGAATCCCTCGTTGTATTATTCGGGATACCATATCGGCAAAGATAATCCAAGCCAGTATGATGTGACCGTCAGCGGAAGCCTGCTTGACTTTGTTCAGCACGACAGGGACCGCGACCTTTACATGAAGATCTGGGATGATCCAGAGATTGGATTCCCCAAAGATGTGTTCCAGAAAATCGAAAAGGCCACAACTACCACACGGCCCTTCTATGACAATGTTTACTATCTGTTTTCTATCGGTCGCGTCTGCAATTATGTGGAAGATCTCCGTAAACTGGGAACCGTTGCTGTGGTGGAGCTCCGCAGTTTCTTTGGAAGAAATAACGCGGAGCATTTCAAGGATCTCTAAGCTTGGAGCATCGTTTTGGGGACGTGTCACTGCGG
>JAZNXM010000071.1:0-6430 GCA_045593865.1 Acetatifactor sp.
TGATTATACGATTGCTGGTTCAGAAGCTGCAACATCTGCCGGCAAGATCCCGGCTTCAGCAAGCTACAGTGCGCAGGCAGAAGCCGATATCAAATTTGGCTATTGTACAGAATTTATCATAATGCTGACCAAGAATTTCAATATCAAGACGGAGATGGATTTTAAGGCATATCTGGAATCCATCGGTGATTCTATCGTATGTGTAGCTGACGACGATGTTGTAAAGGTACATGTACACACCAATGATCCCGGTCTTGCGATCCAAAGGGCATTAAAATATGGTCAGTTATCCAATCTGAAGATTGACAATATGAGACTGGAGCATCAGGAAAAACTCTTCAAGATTTCTGAAAAAGAAGTCGTGCAGGCAGAGGCAGCAGTTGCTTGCGAACCTCGCAAACCTGTAGGTTTTCTTGCAGTATCCATCGGCAACGGTGTTAATGACATCTTTAAGAGCCTTGGTGTAGACCATATTATTGAAGGCGGTCAGACCATGAACCCGAGTACCGCAGATATTCTGGATGCTGTGGATCAGTTAAATGCAGATACCATCTTCATTCTTCCAAATAACAAGAATATTATCCTGGCGGCAAATCAGGCAGCTGAGCTGACTACCGATAAGAACCTGCTTGTAATTCCTACCAAAACCATTCCTCAGGGTATTACAGCGGTTATCAATTATGTACCGGAATTGTCCGTTGATGACAATGAACAGAACATGATGTCTGAGATTGACAACGTTAAGACCGGGCAGGTAACTTATGCTGTGCGTGACACTATGATTGATAACAAGGAGATCCATGAAGGCGATTACATGGGTATCGGTGACAAGGGCATGCTTGCAGTTGGACAGGATATGGAAGCTGTAACCCTTGAAATGGTAGCTGAAATGATTGATGATGATTCTGAACTTATCAGCGTTTATTATGGAAGTGACGTTGAGCAAGCAGTTGCAGAAAAACTGGCTTCCAAGCTGGAGGAAGCTTATCCTGACTGCGATGTTGAGCTGCAGATGGGCGGACAGCCGATTTACTATTATGTGATTTCAGTAGAATAAAATTAAGAGGCCACCACTTTATGAGCGGTGGTCTTTTTTGAATCCATACGGGTCGTGGTTCGCGTTCTTAACACAATCTTCTTGGAGCCAAGAAATTCTAAAATCCTATGGATGCGTTCAAAACAAACATCTGCCGCCACAGCAAACAAGTAGATATAAAATATTACCATAGAATATCAACATTTGGAAAGGAGTAGATTATGGCTGACAAAACTCCGATTACACAATTAAAAGGCGTTGGGGATAAGACCGCCAGACTCTTTGCTAAGCTAGGCATATATACTATTGAAGATCTGTTGGTGTATTATCCAAGAGATTATGAGACCTTCAAGGAGCCTCTTTCTATAGCCGCAGTTCCAACAGGCAGTGTAAATGCGGTCATAGGGACCATCTGTGGCAATCCTACTGTAAAAAAGGTGCGTAATCTGACGATTCTTAATGCTTTTATAAAAGATAATTCCGGTGCCATGCAGCTTTCCTTCTTCAATATGCCTTATTTGCGGAATGTCTTGAAACCCGGTACGACCATGATCTTCCGTGGCTTGATCCAGGCGAAAGGTGCTGCAAAGGTCATGGAACAGCCGAAGATGTATTCCCTGCCGGATTATCATTCACTGCTTAAGTTCATCCAGCCTAGATATGCGTTAACAAAAGGCTTGACGAACCAGACCATCCAGAAAGCTATGAAGCAGCTGCTGACATTCTATCCGTTTGCAAAAGATTGCTATCCCGACTATATGAAGGGTGAATATCGACTGATATCCTACAAGGAAGCTATCCAGGGGATTCATTTCCCGATGGATTCTGAGCAGTTGGTGGCCGCAAGGAGGAGACTAGTATTTGATGAATTCTTTAAGTTTCTGTTCTTCTTACGGCAAAATAAAGACCAGACGAAGAAGCTTCCAAACGAGTATCCTATGATCGAAACAGCAGATACTGTGCGCTTATTGGAACAACTGCCATATAATCTGACAAAAGCCCAGAAGAAAGTCTGGTCGCAGATCCGAAGCGATTTAAATTCGCCCTATTGCATGAATCGTCTGATTCAGGGTGATGTTGGTTCCGGTAAAACAATTATTGCGTTGCTGGCTTTATTGGAGTGCGCAGCAAACGGCTTCCAAGGCGCGTTAATGGCGCCTACAGAAGTGCTTGCAACACAACATTACGAAGGCGTCTGCGAATTTATCCGGAACTATAAAATTGCTTTTAAACCCATACTTCTGGTAGGCAGTATGACTGCCAAAGAGAAAAAAGAGGCGTATGCCCGGATAGAAAGCGGAGAGGCGAACCTGGTAATCGGCACCCATGCAATCATTCAGGACAAAGTAAAATTCAAAAAGCTTGCTTTGGTAGTAACGGACGAGCAGCATCGTTTTGGTGTGCGTCAGCGTGAAAAATTAACCGAGAAGGGTCATGAGCCTCATGTATTGGTCATGAGTGCCACACCTATTCCCAGGACATTAGCGATAATCTTGTATGGTGATTTGCAGGTGTCCATTATCGATGAGTTACCTGCCAATCGTTTGCCCATAAAGAATTGTGTGGTAAATATTTCTTATCGTCCAAAAGCCTATGAATTTATTACCAGAGAAGTGCAAAGCGGTCGCCAGGCGTATGTGATCTGCCCCATGGTGGAAGAAGGTGAGTCTGACACCATGGAAAATGTAGTGGATTACACCCAAAAGCTGAAAGCAGCGCTTCCTTCCGATATACAGGTGGCATATCTCCATGGCAAGATGAAGCCTGCGGACAAGAACAAAATTATGGAAGAATATGCAAAAAAAAATATTGACGTACTTGTATCTACCACTGTAATTGAGGTGGGTATCAATGTACCCAATGCTACGGTTATGATGGTAGAAAATGCAGAGCGCTTCGGACTTGCCCAGCTGCACCAGCTGAGAGGCCGTGTAGGACGAGGTGCACACCAAAGCTATTGTATATTTATCAATACCAATGAATCTAAGGAATCCACGGCACGACTGGATATTTTAAATAAGTCCAATGACGGTTTCTATATTGCCAATGAGGATTTGAAGCTGCGGGGACCGGGAGACTTGTTCGGCATCCGCCAGAGCGGTGTTTTTGCCTTCCGTGTAGGAGATGTATTTCATGATGCGGATGTATTAAAGCTTGCAAGTGAAGCGGTAGAACGGATTGTCAATGGATATTTGAATCCTCAGGAATATGAAATCTTAATCCGAGAAATGCAGAAGACAGAAATGGATATTGATTTTAGAAGTATATAAAACGATAATGAAACGATATCTTGCGTCCTTTCATTGACGAAAACCCAATATATGGTATATAATATAACCCGAAGGGTTAACGAGGAAAAATCGCAGATTTTTTCGAGTCTTTTTCCGAAGGGTTATATTGTGCTTGCGCCCCAATTTCAGGGCTGTAGCGAGAATGGAGATACGTATGTCAAAAGCAAACAACTATGATGCCAGCAGCATAACCGTCTTAGAAGGTCTGGAAGCCGTGAGAAAGCGTCCCGGCATGTATATCGGAAGTGTTACCACTAAGGGCTTAAATCACTTGATTTACGAGATTGTGGACAACTCTGTGGACGAACATCTGGCCGGCTACTGCAGTGTGATTACCGTCATTTTAGAGGCAGACGGTTCCGCAACTATATCGGATAACGGACGTGGTATTCCGGTAGGAATGCATGAAAAGGGTATTAGTGCGGAGCGTTTGGTATTTACCACTCTGCATGCCGGCGGTAAGTTTGATAATTCCGCCTATAAGACCAGCGGTGGCCTTCATGGTGTAGGTTCTTCTGTTGTTAACGCTCTCTCCAACAGATTGACTGTGCAGGTCAAGGATGGAAAACAAATCTATGAGGATAAATACGAGAGAGGCATCCCGATTATTGACTTGATTGATGGTCTTCTCCCTGTGATTGGCAAGACAAAAGAGACCGGTACTACGATTAATTTCCTGCCGGATGATACCATATTTGATAAGACAAGATTTAAGGAAGACGATATTAAGAGTCGTCTTCACGAGACAGCTTATTTGAATCCTGAACTTACTATAATATTTGAGGACAGACGCAAGGAAGAGGTGGAGCATGTAGAATATCACGAGCCGGAGGGGATTATCGGCTTCATTAAGGATATGAACAAAGGCTCCGAAGCCATCCACGACTGTATTTATTTTAAAGGGGAATCGGAGGGCATCGTAGTTGAGGTAGCTCTACAGTATGTCAATGAATTCCATGAAAACGTTCTGGGATTCTGTAACAATATTTACAACTCCGAAGGCGGCACCCACCTAACGGGATTTAAGACTCAGTTTACCACTGTCATCAATAACTATGCCAGAGAATTGAATATTTTGAAGGAAAAGGATGCCAACTTTACCGGTGCGGATGTGCGTAATGGTATGACTGCGGTAGTTTCCATTAAACATCCGGATCCACGCTTTGAAGGGCAGACCAAGACTAAGCTTGACAACCAAGACGCAGCCAAGGTCGTGGCAAAGGTTACCGGTGAGGAAATCGTACATTTCTTTGATCGTAATCTGGAAACCCTGAAAAATGTCATCGGCTGTGCGGAAAAAGCGGCTAAGATCCGTAAATCCGAGGAGAAAGCCAAGACAAATATGCTGACCAAGCAGAAGTTCTCCTTTGATTCCAACGGCAAATTAGCCAACTGTGAGTCAAAAGACCCAAGTAAGTGCGAAATCTTTATTGTAGAGGGAGATTCCGCAGGGGGCAGTGCAAAAACTGCCCGCAACCGAATGTATCAGGCGATTTTGCCTATCCGCGGTAAGATTCTGAACGTGGAGAAAGCAAGTATCGACAAGGTGCTGGCAAATGCGGAAATCAAGACCATGATCAATGCCTTCGGATGCGGTTTTTCGGAAGGCTACGGCAACGACTTTGATATTACTAAATTACGATATGATAAAATTATTATTATGGCCGATGCGGACGTGGATGGTGCCCATATTTCCACGCTCTTATTAACACTGTTTTACCGTTTTATGCCGGAATTAATTTTTGAAGGACATGTTTACATAGCCATGCCGCCACTTTATAAGGCGATGCCATCCAAGGGCAAGGAAGAGTATCTGTATGACGATAAAGCGTTAGAAAAATATAGAAAAACTCACAAAGGACCTTTTACTTTACAGCGTTATAAAGGTCTGGGTGAAATGGACGCCCAGCAGCTTTGGGAGACAACACTAGACCCAGAAACCAGATTGTTAAAGCTGGTGGAAATCGAAGATGCCCGAATGGCCTCTGAAATCACAGAGCTCTTAATGGGTACAGAAGTGCAGCCGAGAAAAGAGTTTATTTACGCTCATGCTACAGATGCGGAGCTGGATGTGTAGAGAAAATAGAGAAGGCAGAAATAGTAGCAAGATACCCATATCCAGATGTGATTTTGAGATAACATAGTGAGAGGTGCACCTTTGCACAGAAGCGAGGAATCATATAAATGAACGATGACAGAATCATAAAAACAGAATACTCAGAGGTTATGCAGAAATCCTTCGTCGATTATGCCATGAGCGTTATCATTGCCCGTGCATTGCCGGATGTAAGGGACGGTCTGAAGCCGGTACAGAGACGTACTCTGTACGATATGCATGAGCTTGGTATCCGTTATGACAAGCCCTTTCGAAAGAGTGCGCGTATCGTAGGCGATACCATGGGTAAATATCATCCCCACGGAGACAGTTCCATATACGATGCGCTGGTTGTCATGACCCAGGATTTCAAAAAAGGCCTGCCTCTGGTTGACGGTCACGGTAACTTCGGCAATATCGAGGGCGACGGAGCTGCGGCTATGCGATACACGGAAGCCAGACTGCATAAGATTACCCAGGAAGCATTTCTGGCGGATCTTGATAAGGATGTGGTGGATTTCCAGCCCAACTTTGATGAGACCGAAAAGGAACCCACGGTACTGCCTGTGAAGATTCCCAATTTCCTGATCAATGGCTCCGAAGGAATTGCGGTAGGTATGACCACCAGTACACCGCCTCACAATCTGGCGGAGGTAATCGATGCCACCAAGGCTTATATGCTGGATGAAAATATAACCACCAGAGAATTGATGCGTTATGTGAAGGGACCGGATTTCCCTACCGGCGGCATTGTCATTAACAAGGATGAGCTGCAAAATATCTACGAAACCGGCACCGGTAAGATTAAGCTTCGAGGCAAGGTGGAAGTGGAAAAGGCCAAGGGCGGCAAAACCAATCTGGTCATCACCGAAATCCCTTACACCATGATCGGTGCTAACATCTCCAAATTCCTTTCCGATGTGGCTGCGCTGGCTGAAAGCAAGAAGACACAGGATATCGTTGATATTTCTAACCAGTCTTCCAAGGAGGGTATCCGCATTGTTATTG
>JAZNXM010000072.1:0-6000 GCA_045593865.1 Acetatifactor sp.
TCCGGATTCTTTCCAGAAAAACCAAGAACAATCCGGTGCTGATCGGTGAGCCGGGCGTAGGTAAAACTGCCGTGGTAGAAGGACTTGCCCAGAGAATCGTGCGTGGCGATGTACCTCTTGGGCTGAAGGATAAGAAGATATTTGCCTTGGATATGGGAGCACTGGTGGCCGGTGCCAAATACAGAGGTGAGTTTGAGGAAAGGCTGAAGGCAGTGCTGGATGATGTGAAGAATTCGGATGGGCAGATTATTCTGTTTATTGACGAGCTTCACACCATCGTGGGTGCGGGAAAGACAGACGGTGCGCTGGATGCAGGCAATATGCTCAAGCCCATGCTGGCGAGAGGGGAGCTTCACTGTATCGGTGCCACCACTTTGGATGAGTACCGCCAGTATATTGAGAAGGATCCGGCTCTGGAACGTCGTTTCCAGCCGGTTATGGTGGATGAACCCACTGTAGAGGATACGATCTCTATTCTGCGTGGACTGAAGGAACGCTATGAAGTGTATCATGGTGTGAAAATCATGGACAATGCGCTGGTAAGTGCAGCTGTGCTTTCCCACAGATATATTTCCGACAGATTTCTGCCGGATAAAGCAATCGACCTGGTTGACGAGGCATGTGCTCTGATCAAAACGGAGCTGGACAGTATGCCTACTGAATTGGATGAGCTGCAACGCAGAGTGATGCAGATGGAAATTGAGGAGGCTGCTTTAAAGAAAGAAGATGACAAGCTCAGTGCAGAACGGTTGGAAACTCTGCAGAAGGAGCTGGCAGAGCTGAAGGAAGAATTTACCAACAGAAAAGCCCAGTGGGATAATGAAAAGAAGTCCGTAGAAAATCTTTCCAGACTCCGTGAACAGATTGACGAGGTAAATAGCCAGATTCAGATCGCCCAGAGAGAAGGGAATCTGGAGAAGGCAGCAGAGCTTAGCTACGGAACCTTGCCGGGATTGAAAAAGCAGTTGGAGCTGGAGGAAGCCCGCGTCAGCGAATCCCAGATGTCTCTGGTTCATGAAAGAGTCTCAGAGGAAGAGATTGCCAAGATTATTTCCAGATGGACCGGTATTCCGGTTGCCAAACTCACGGAGAGTGAACGTCATAAAACACTGCATCTGGACGAGGAACTGCATAAGAGAGTGATTGGTCAGGAGGAAGGCGTCACCAAGGTAACGGAAGCAATTATCCGTTCCAAGGCAGGTATCAAGGATCCTTCCAAGCCCATTGGTTCCTTCTTGTTTTTAGGACCTACCGGAGTGGGTAAAACGGAGCTCGCAAAGTCTCTTGCGGCCGCCCTGTTTGATGATGAGAACAATATGGTCAGGATCGATATGAGTGAATATATGGAGAAGTATTCTGTATCCAGACTGATCGGAGCACCTCCGGGATATGTAGGTTATGAAGAAGGCGGCCAGCTGACGGAGGCTGTCAGAAGAAAGCCTTACAGCGTGGTTCTGTTTGATGAGATTGAGAAGGCTCATCCGGATGTCTTTAATGTACTGCTGCAGGTATTGGATGACGGACGAATCACAGATTCCCAGGGCAGGACGGTGGATTTCAAGAACACCATACTGATCATGACCTCCAATATTGGTGCCAATTATCTGCTGGAGGGAATTGAGGAGGATGGTATCATTGCTCCAAATGCAGAAAATATGGTAATGCAGGAGCTGAGAGCCCATTTCAGACCGGAATTTTTGAATCGTCTGGACGAAACCATTCTGTTTAAGCCTTTGACGAAAGAGAATATTGGTGGTATTATTAAGCTGATCGTGGCAGATTTGAACCGGCGCCTTGCGGACAGAGATATTTCCATCCGCATTGAGAAGGATGCAGAAGCGTTTATTATTGATCAGGCATATGATCCGATTTATGGTGCAAGACCGTTGAAGCGTTATATCCAAAAGTATGTGGAGACACTGTCTGCCAAGCTGATTCTGGCAAATCAGGTGGAGGCAGGAGATGTGATCCGGATTGTGCTGAATGGTGATAGGTTGGAGGCATATGCAGAAACACCGGCCGCGGTGCAGAGGGCTGAATAAGAGCGGAAATCGACTGTGGCGCGAAAGGCTGAATAAACATGAAAATACCGCAGGCAGCTGACGCGGTGGAAAGAGGGAATATGATACCGAAGGATCCTGTAATATTACTGAGCTTTGTAAATTTGAAACTGAGAGACTATTATTCCAGCTTGGATGCTTTGTGTGATGATCTGGATGTGAACAAGACAGAGCTTGTGGCGAAGCTGGAAGCGATCGACTATCGGTACGTTGCAGAGCTGAATAAATTTGTGTGAATGGGTATTCAGATGCAATACCGGATGCCCTCAATAAATGTATAATGTGTAAGAAATAGCATCTACTTTGGACGGTGGGATGCTATTTCTTATTGTGTTAAAAGCAATCATTAAGTTGCCAGAAGGTGTATTTATAATAATTTCGGCATACATATATATAAATGCTTTTAAATGGATATATGTAAGATTGAAACGATTAACATTGTTTGGAAAATTAAGAGCAGCACTTGTCACATTTGATCTTGTGATGGTGCTGCTTCTTTTGTCTTTATATGGACGAACAGGGAAGAAGAATATTGCATATACTGGGGAGAATTATATTACATACATAGGGAAGATGAATACAGCAGTTGAGGCAGAAGGGATTATGGATGCAGCCGGGGATATAAATGGCAGTGAGAGTTTATTGATAGAAGAATCACATACAGAAAAGAAAAAGGTCGCCCTTACGTTTGACGATGGTCCACATTATGCATATACAAAAGTCCTTTTAGATGGTTTAAGGGAGCGAGGGGTTGTGGCTACATTTTTTGTGACAGGGGAGCATGCTGCACTACATCCGGATCTGGTGGAGCGTATGCATAATGAAGGTCATTTGGTGGGTAATCATACCTATAGCCACATGGCACTTCGAAGGGATAATCGTGAAGAATATAAAGAGGAATTAATTCTGACCAGTGAAGTGCTGGAGGAAATTACCGGGGAAGAGGTTATCTTTGTGCGGCCGCCTTACGGAAGTTGGGACAAATCTTTTGAAGAGGAATTAAATATGATTCCGGTGCTCTGGACGGTAGATCCTCTGGACTGGTGCTCCAGCAGTGCGGAGTGCATTGTCCGGAATACTATGTGTAAGGTTAAGGAGAATGATATCATACTGATGCACGATTATTATGAAACCTCAGTTGCGGCTGCACTGACTATTGTGGATAAACTGGTGGAGGATGGATTTACCTTTGTGACAGTGGAGGATATATTGTTTGAGTGAATCATTTCTTTTTGTGCTCTTTTTACTAAAATCAGTCTGGGAAAAAGAGTTGGTCATGTGTTTGGAAGGGGGTAATAAACACATAATCAACTCTTTTGACGTATAATGTAGAGAGAATATTTATTGGTGTAAAGCCTATGAACAATTATGTAGTATTATCCTTGGAGACGCATTTGTTTTTTGCAAGAATTATGAAGGAACATTCCTTATTTCTGATGGCCGGCTTTCCCTGTGTGAACACAGAGTGGATCCGCAAGGCAGATCTGTTCCGGCAGCAGTTTGAGGAGCTGCTTCGGGAGGTGGTACGACTCAGCAATGGAAAAGTGGGAACGGGAATCTTGGAGTCTCAGGAGCTTGTTACGGAATTTACGATCCCGGCAGAAAGGCGGACGGAGCAACTCAGCGGCGTGACCATAGACAGCGGGATCACGGAAAGGACAAAGAATCTGGACGCCTGGGGGCAAATCCGGTTTGACAGGGAGATTTTCAGAACTGTCCACAACATCAATCAACGAGCACTGCGATTGGTGGAGGATTTGATCAGCTTTAAGCAGAGTATTTTGAATGAAGTCAGAATGGGTACTCTTTTTACCGCCAACTATCCGCTTCTGATCGAGCACATTATGAGAGAAGCAAAGCTGTATGCTACCACCATCAAAGAACTGCTGGATAACCGGGAGCTGTCTTACAAAAATATACGAAAGACAGAGATTTTCTGGAATCAGATCATGATGGAGCATGCGCTGTTTATCCGGGGGCTGCTGGATCCCTGTGAGGTGGGCCTGATCGAGACGGCGGATCAATTTGCTGTAGATTACAAAGAATTGGTGGAGCAGGCAAGGCGGCAGGATTGCAGGGCCATGAGAATGACCGAGGAATCGCTTAAGATGACCTGCGCATACCGGGATTTCAAAGCGGCAGGAACGGAAGGCATCTTAAGCTGCAAGATTGACTCCATTATTTTGCCGCTGCTGGCGGATCATGTATTGCGTGAGGCCAATCATTATATTCGCCTGCTGGAAGCAGCGGATGACAATTAGGAAAATGTTCAGATTCACAGATAAACGGGGGATATTCCTCCGTTTATTTTGTTGAGAAATTGGTTGGTTGTTGGTATAATGTAAAATAAGTGCAGGAAAGCGTAGGTAATTACAATGGATTTATTTGAATATATGCGAAGTACCAATATGGAGAAGGAGTCGCCTCTGGCAGCCCGGATGCGTCCCAGAGCCTTGGAAGAAGTGGTGGGGCAGGAGCATATTATCGGAAAGGATAAGCTGCTTTATCGGGCCATCAAGGCGGACAAGATAAGCTCCATCATATTTTACGGACCTCCGGGAACCGGCAAGACTACTTTGGCAAAGGTCATCGCCAATACCACGAGTGCAGAATTTACCCAGATCAATGCTACGGTTGCCGGCAAAAAGGATATGGAGGAGGTCATTGCAAAGGCTAAAAATCTCCAAGGAATGTATGGAAAGCGCACCATACTGTTTATTGACGAGATTCATCGGTTTAACAAGAGCCAGCAGGATTATCTGCTTCCCTTTGTGGAGGATGGCACTATTATTTTGATCGGCGCCACCACTGAAAATCCGTATTTTGAGGTCAACGGAGCGTTGATTTCCAGATCGATTATATTTGAATTGGAGCCTATCCCAAAAGATGCCATTAAGGAGCTTTTGACAAAGGCTGTTTATGATACAGAGCGTGGAATGGGAAGCTATGATGCAGATATCGACGAGGATGCCTTGGAATTTCTGGCGGACATATCCGGCGGTGATGCAAGACATGCCTTAAATGCCATTGAGCTTGGCGTTATGACCACCAATCGCTCTGGGGACGGCAAGATTCACATTACTCTTGATGTGGCGCAGGAATGTATTCAGAAGCGGGCAGTTCGGTATGATAAGGGTGGTGATAATCATTACGATACCATCTCTGCATTTATTAAAAGTATGCGAGGCTCCGATCCGGATGCTGCAGTATATTATCTGGCCCGGATGCTGTATTCCGGGGAAAGTGTTACCTTTATTGCCAGAAGAATCATGATCTGCGCATCTGAGGATGTGGGAAATGCAGACCCTATGGCAATCCTGGTGGCAACCAACGCATCCATGGCAGTGGAGAGGATCGGTATGCCGGAGGCCCAGATCATTCTGTCCCAGGCAGCGTCCTATGTGGCATGTGCGCCCAAGAGCAATGCAGCCTGCGAAGCGATCTTTGCAGCCAGGGATGAGGTGGTCAGAACCGGCAATCTGCCCATTCCTTCCCATTTACAGGACGCCCATTATAAAGGAGCCGCAAAATTAGGCCGGGGCACAGGATATAAATATGCCCATGATTATCCCAACCATTATGTGGAGCAGCAGTATCTGCCCTATGAATTGACTGGCAAAGAATTTTATAAACCAAGTGGCAACGGATACGAGCAGAAGATTAAGGAACATTTGCTGCGATTAAAAAGGGGAGAAGTGTTTGAAAAATGATGCACACATGTTTTATTGCAAAAGGGCATAAATTTTCTTGACTGAATTGTAACAATTTTTCAAAAAAACAAAAAATATTAAAAAACTTGAAAAAAGTTGTTGACAAAGCAAAATGCCTGTGGTATTCTAACTAAGCTGTCGCTGAGAAAGCGGCGGTTTCAGAAATATGCGCAGCATATTTCCAGATGACATTTTTACGTTGGTTTTCAGAATCAGGAAGTATATTCTGA
>JAZNXM010000073.1:0-14180 GCA_045593865.1 Acetatifactor sp.
TGCGATGGAGGTATCACCGACGCAGTTAGCGATTTCAGGATTTACTCTGTTCAGATTATCTGTACACTCTGTGAAGCTTCCTTCATCCTCATTGTTAGCAGGTAAAAAACCAACCAATTCTCTAATCTGGGTAAGGATAGTTGCTTCATCAGCCACAACATCTACGATACCGCTTTCTTCAGCCTGGAATTTGGCAGAAGAAGAATCACATTTTTGAGCGGTGTTGCCGTCCAATGCATTAGGAGCATTTACAAATAATTTTGCATTTTTCTCTTCCATAAATGTGAAGTCCGTCAGAGTAGGGAACAGACCAAGTCCTCCGCCACAGGTACCAAAGATTGCCGTAATCTGAGGAATCACACCGGAAGCCAATGTCTGTTTCATGTAAATTTCACCAAATGCATTCAATGCATCTGTGGCTTCCTGTAATCTAAGTCCTGCAGAATCGATCAATCCGATAACAGGTGCTCCTGTTTTCATAGCAAGATCATAGATTTTTGCAATCTTTTTCGCATGCATCTCACCAACGGAACCGTTTAAAACGGAAGCGTCCTGGCTGTACACATACACAAGGTTGCCGTCAATCACTCCGTAGCCGGTAATAACACCGTCAGAAGGAGTTTCAGTCTGTTTCAGATCAAAATCGGTTGCTCTTGCGCTAACAAGTGCACCGATCTCAACGAAACTGTTTGCATCGAGTAAAGCTTCTATTCTTTGACTCGCTTTTGAAGTAGTACTCATGTTTTCAGCCCTCCATTTATAATAAATATGTACTAACAAAGGTTCTTAAGAGGTCTATCCCAAAGACCCCCATTTTCATTGTCCATGATAGTATAGCACAAAATCTTCCACAAGCAAAGCAGAGAAATGAAATTTTAGTTAGATTTCTACATTTTCTACAATTATTTTACTGCATATTGCTCATTCAATAGGAATCTATCCAAAATCTGCTCCAGACACCATATCCAGTCAATCCGCTCTACACTTTCTGTCGTCACGATTTCTTCCTGTCGATATGTGATCCCTTCTACCATATATCTTATATTGCCTATTACGGTTCCTTCCTTAACTGGGGCTGTAAGCATTTTCTCCTGTTTATACTCTACTGCGATTTCCTCTCCCGCTTTCATGAGAAGACCGTCAAGCTGCATGACATCACTGTCTGTAGCAGCATCCTTTACTGCCACCTGCACGTAGGCCGTATCCCCCAGTACAGCTGTCTGTCCATCCGCGACAGGTATTGGCTCCAGCCACTTTTTGTTAAATATGATCTCCTCATCCAGAAAGCTTCGGTAGTAATAATTGTCCACCCCGTATTTCATAAGCTTGCGGGTATCCGCCCATTTATAATTCTTGTTATAGGGCCAGCCGCAGGCAAGCAGCGCCACCACAAAGGTTCTCCCATCATTTTCCAGTGCGCCTACATAACAATATCCCGCTCTGTTGGTAAAACCGGTCTTTCCGCTGATAGCCCCTGCCATCATGTTTAAAAATGCATTGTGATTGTAGCAGGCGAACACTCTGCCATTCTCGCCGGATATGGTATGGGTCGATGTCCGGGTAATTGCCAGAAACTGCTCCGCTTTGGGAGAATCCTGGATGCAGTAAGACATAATTGCGGCAAGCTCCTTAGCCGTGGTTGAGTGGAACTTATCCAGATATTCTCCATTCTCCTGCTGGACTCTCTCCTCCGCATCCAGCCCATTCGGAGTAATGAACCATGTGTTATCACAATTAAGCTCCTCTGCCTTGTCATTCATCAAATCTGCAAACGCCGCAACCGCCTGTCTGCTTTCCTCGGGGGTAAATTCAGACACACTCTTATTCTTAAGCTGCTCCGGCAAAAATTGCTTTCCCACATGTTCCGCAATGGCAACTGCCGCATCATTATGGGACTCCAGCATAAGTGAATGAAGCAAATCATTCAATTGATAATGCTCTCCCTTTCGAATACCCAGCTTTACCTCCGGCATGCCTGAAGCATAAGAGGACACCGCAACCCGGTCGGTTACCGCAGCATTCTCCAGGGCGATGATGCAGGTCATGAGTTTTGTAGTACTTGCCATAGCCAGAATTTGGTCTTCATTCTTACCGAAAAGCACCCGCCCTGATTCTGCATCCATCAGCACTGCTGCCTGAGCGTACAAATCTGTTTCCTTTATTCCGTCCCCCTGCTGTATCGTTTCCAGCAATGCCCCCGTAATCAAATCATTCTCTCTTGTCTCCTCCGCATTCCCGATTACTGCGAGCACCAGCCAAATCATTAGTATAACTATCCATGCTATTTTTTTCATACTTTTAGTCCGTGACTTTTTATATATGTATATTCACTTTTCCAAAATGTATATTCGCTTTTCCCAAATGTCTATTTACTTCTCATGAATATTTGCTTACTCCTCACAAATGCCTGTTCCTATCCCATGAATACCTGCACGCTTTCCTCAAAAATAAAAGTCACGTGACTGCTTCCGGTCACATGACTTATTGTTATTTTTCTTAAATTCATTTTCTTAAATGCAATTTCTAAAATATGCAATTTCTCAAACATCCAGCTTCAGCTGCTGTACTTCCGCTTCTGCCTGCTGTTTGAATTCTTCCAGCTGGACAGTGCTCATCTCCGGCAGTTCCTCCAGACTCTTTACCCCGAAGCTTCGTAAAAACTGCTCCGTGGTACCGAATAGAATCGGTCTGCCCGGTGCATCCAGTCTTCCCAGTTCTGTGATCAGGTCATATTCCAGAAGCTTGTTGATGGCGAAATCACAGCTAACCCCCCTTACCTTCTCGATTTCCAGACGAGTAACCGGCTGCTTGTATGCAACAATGGACAGGGTCTCCAGTACAGCATCAGACAGGGATAGCTTTCTGGGAGTTTTCGCAATCTTGACCAGATACTCATAATATTCCGCCTTGGTGCATAACTGCACAGAAGTATCAAACTGCGCCAGTTCAATACCTCTGTCCTCGGCAGCATAGCTTTCCGCCATCTCTGCCAGAATCTTTTTGGTATTTCTCACATCTTCTTCAATCAGCTCCGCCAGCTTACTGATCTCCACTGTCTCTCCCATTGCAAATAAAATGGATTCGATTATCGCTTTCGCTCTGCTATATTCCATTTTCCATCCGTACCTTTCTTACGCCAAGTGCGTTCTTGTTATTTCGTATCCGTCCTCTGCTCTTCGTATACCAAGGACTCAATTATAATATCCTCAAAAATCTCTTCCTGAGAAATCGTAATCTTGCCCAACTTCATCAGCTCCAGCATTACCAGAAATGTTACAATCACATTCAGCTTACTGTTCTGCTTTTCCAGAAGATCCCTGAAACGAAAAGTCCTGTGACGCTTCAGATAATTCTCCACATGAATTACCCGCTCATCCATGTCTACCTCATCCTTTTCAATGTTGCCGTATGTACTTCTGATCGGGTCAATCTTATCCTCCTGTTTCTTCACAACGGACTTGAACACATCGTGAAGCTTGCTCAGGGTCATATTCCCCAGCAGTTCTTCATAATTTAACGGCGGCCGGTAGCCCTCTACTTCCTCAGGGAGATGTTGGTCGCGATAGTAGAACTTCTGTGCATCCACCTGCTTATCCTTAAGCTCCAGCGACATGTACTTATACATCTTATATTCCAACAGCTTATGGACAAGTTCTGCTCTCGGATCCTCTTCCTCGCCGTCTTCATTTACCTCTTTGGGCAGCAGCATCCGGCACTTAATATCCAGCAGAGTAGCCGCCATCAACAAAAATTCGCTCATGACATTCATATCTTCGGCTTCCATCTGCTTGATGTAATCCAGATACTGCTCTGTAATCTCCACGATGGGGATATCATAAATATCCACTTTATTCTTGTCGATTAAATGCAAAAGCAGATCCAAGGGACCTTCAAACACTTCCAGTTTAATCTGTATTGCCATATATTTCCTCTTTCCCGGCCTCTAAATCTAAAGCCCCTTCTTGTTATTGTGCCAACAACTCTTTTCCCGAAAACGACTGCCCCGGCATTTTGCCAACTGCCTTAGTTTGATGGCAATGTGGCGTCAATTCGCCAATAGCCTTGTTTTACGTTCCTTCCAGCTCCACCACAACAATTTCCGCAGGATTAAACAATCGGACCGGTATAGTATGCATCCCAAGCCCCCTGCTCAATATCATGGTACTGTCGTCAATGACAAATTTACCGCCGTCATACTTTGGGAAAAGCCTGACGCTTGGAGATATCACACCTTTCCAGCCAGGGATCCTGACCATCCCCCCATGCACATGCCCGGAAAGCACCAGATCCGTCCCCCACTTGGCATATGCCGGAAAATAATCCGGATTGTGAGCCAAGAGCACACAGAAATTCTCTTCTTTTGCCCCTCCCAGCAATTCTTCCAGATAGTCCTTATCCATATTTTCCGTTCGAAATCTCTTATAATAATTTCTTGCAATCTCTGCACCATAGACCGTAATATTATGTTCCTTGATTTCTCTCTTCACATTTACCATGGGGGACACGCCGATTTTTGCAAGTCCCTTCTCATATTCCTGCGCCATATTACCATAGGTCTGCGGATACAGTTTCATCCTGTGTTCATGATTGCCATTGCCGTAAAAAATCGGATATTTCCCAGCCAACGCCCCAACGAACTTCAGGGCAGTATCCAGCTTCTTCCCCGGTGTAGCTGTAGGAATATCCCCCACAATCCAGATGCCGTCCGGTTTACATCTGTCAATTTCTTCCAGCAGCAGCCTGTTATCCTTGCCGTACTGTTTATTGTGCAGATCTGCCAGAACCACTGCACGATAACTGCCTTTTATTTTACTGTTCCTTATCTGATAGCGTACGACCACGAACCGATTGCTGTCATAGATACACAACCATAACAAAATCAGCCCTATGATCACTACGCCTGCTAATATCCACTCAAAAATCATGTATCTCCTCATTACTTGTTATATTCACATGGCACGTATTTGTCGGGCATTCGCCCTATCGTTACTATAACACACTTTCTCCCAAAAGGAAATGCTGAAAACTCTTCAACAGATAATCCAAATATTTTGCCTCCCGCACTTCCTCTGCACTTAAGATATTTACCGAACCAATTTCCTGTCCGTCCAGAGTATAGGTTGCTTTTCCTACAATCTGCCCTTCCGTCAATGGCGCAGTCAAGGGTTCATCCATTTGAATCGTCTTTTCTATATCTTCCAGCCGCCTACCCGTAACATCCAGATATCGGAACTCGCCTTCATATTTCAGCTGGACAGTGTCAACCACACCGCCTTCCACCAAATTTGGCGGAAGCATATCCTTGTTTTCATCTATGTAAATATCACTGACTCCAAATCCGTATGCCAGCAAGGTCTGGGCATCCTGAAAACGTTTCTTCGGTTCCTCCGCCCCCATTACCACCGCAATCATATCCAGTCCATCCTTTGTTGCTGTAGCAGAAAGACAGTATTTCGCCTTCGATGTGGAACCGGTCTTCAAACCGGTGGTGTACGGATACCATTTCAGCAGCTTATTTGTACTGGACAAAGTAAACACACTGCTTCCCTGCCTGGTCACATGGGTAATATCTTCCATCCAGATTGTTGTATATTGAAAAACCTCCGGAAAATTTGTAATAAGCTCCCTGCTCATAACAGCCACGTCCCTGGCCGTGGTATAATGTTCGTCCGAATCGCTCAACCCGCAACTATCCATAAAATGTGTATCCACCAGTCCAAGTTCGCCGGCACGCTTATTCATCAGTGCAACAAACGCTTCTTCTGTGCCGGAAATATGCTCCGCCACTGCAACAGACGCATCGTTTCCGGATGCCACCGCAATACATTTCATAAGCGTTTCAAAAGTCTGTATTTCTCCTGCTGCCAGATATACCTGACTGCCACCCATGGAACTGGCATATTCGCTGGTCACAATTTCATCCTGTAAAGACACATCACCTTCTGCCAGCGCCTCCATTGCCAGAAGCATGGTCATAATCTTGGTAATACTGGCCGGGCTTCTCCTCTCGTCAGCATTCTTTTCATAGATAACCTGCCCTGTTGTTGCCTCCATCAAAATGACGGAAGGAGCAGATACCTGCACAACTTGCCGGTTCGCCTCCTGCAGCATCTGCGCATTCTCTGCCGCAAGCACCATACTGCCCGGAGCAGTCAAAAGTGCCACGGCTACCATCAGCCACCGTATTATTTTTCGCCCTTCTTTAAACATCATGTTCCCCCAATTCTAGTCCTTATGATTATAAGTATGGGAGGACGTGCAAAATTATTCTTTTCTGACGTAAGAAAGCTCTCAGTCCATGGACCAAGAGCTTCTTTACACTCACTAAATTCGAAAATTAGTTATATTTACGTTTTCTAGCTGCTTCAGATTTTTTCTTACGTCTTACGCTTGGCTTTTCGTAATGTTCTCTCTTACGAATTTCCTGCTGGATACCAGCTTTTGCACAACTTCTCTTAAAACGACGTAAAGCGCTATCTAAAGTTTCGTTCTCTTTTACGATTACGTTTGACATTTACACCCTGACCTCCCTTCAGTCCCTTCCTCGTATCTCGACTGATATGGGTTAATAATGATTTCAGACTCACGATCTGATACACATCTGATATTATATCATATTTTTCTTTGACGTCAACTGTTTTTTGCAGGAAATTGGTTTTTTAGTCAATCTATTGCATGAATAAACAATCCACTTCTCAGCTTCGGTTCAAACCATGTAGACTTCGGCGGCATCAGCCTGCCCGCATCTGCCACATCAAACAGTTCAAAAATCGATGTAGGATACATAGCAAAAGCAACCTCCATATCCAGATGCACTCTTCTTTCCAACTCCTCCAGTCCTCTGATTCCGCCAATGAAGGCAATGCGGTCATCCGTTTTGGGATCCTGAATATTCAGAACCGGTGCCAGCAAAGCATTCTGCAGAATCGAAACATCCAGGCCCTCTACCACATCATCCGATAAGATGTGTTCTTTGACAGTCAATTTGTACCAGCCATTCTTCAGATACATACCGACCTCACCCTTTTTCAAAGGTCTGCACTTTTCTGCACCCAGATATTCCACTGAAAAATCATCTGAAATCTTTTTTAAAAAGGCTTCCGTCGTATATCCGTTCAAATCTTTTACAACACGGTTATAGTCCATGATAAATAATTCATCGGCTGAGAATAAAACGGACAAGAAATAGTTATATTCCTCCGTTCCGTTATGTACAGGATTGCTCCGGCGCTTCTTCAAACCTACCTTCACAGCAGATGCACATCTGTGATGTCCGTCCGCAATATAGATTGCATTCATCTTCTCAAAGCTGTCGGAAATTGCAGCAATACCGGAATCATCAGAGACAATCCAGACTCTGTGCATAATACCATCCTCCGAGGTAAAATCGTATAACGGCTTCTGCGAAACAGCCTTCCGTACTACCTGCTGCAGAGCGTCATCCTTCCTGTATGCCAGGAAAATCGGTCCGGTCTGTGCACAGCAGGCATCCACATGGCGGATACGGTCCTCTTCCTTGTCCGCTCTGGTGTTTTCATGCTTTTTGATCACACCATTCATATAATCATCAATAGATGCGCAGGCAACAATGCCTTTCTGGCTCCTGCCGTTCATGATCTGCTCGTAGATATAATAACAAGCTTTCTCTTCCTGAACAAAACGTCCCTCATTGACCCACTGCCAAAGCATTTCATGCGCTTTCGCATAGACTCTTTCATCATAAATATCCACATCTGCGGAAAATTGTGTCTCCGCTCTGTCGATTGCAAGAAAAGAACTGGGATTCTTTTCTACAACCTTGCAAGCTTCCTCACGATTATAGACATCGTAAGGTAAAGCAGCAATTTCTGCTTCCCTTCCTATTTGGGGCCGATATGCTTGAAAAGGTTTAATTGTAGCCATAACTTCCTCCTGCGTATACAAAATGTTTTTCTTAATCATAGCTAAGCGGAGGGCATTTTGTTAAGACCCTCTACGATTTTAAAATCTGCTTGTACATGATTCTCTAATTTGTTTGAAGATCATATTCTTGAAATTCCCCAAAACGGTTTTTCATAATTTTTCGCAAAAACATCAAATTGTTAAAAATCTCAAGCTGACTTTTGAGCAAGCCATGGATATTCCGGAAATTCCATCGGACGAAAGAAAACTTTATATTTAATCTCAACCATACACCCCAAACATGAAAGACGCTTGCAAGACTGAAATACCCATCTTACAAGCGTCTTTCACAATTATATTGTTATTTTATAGTATAACCGACTATTAGAATGCAAACTACTTGAGCTGACCTTCCAGCACTTTGGCAGTCTCTGCAATTGCAGCCGGAATACCTGCGGGATTCTTACCGCCTGCCTGGGCCATATTGGGACGTCCACCGCCACCGCCGCCTACAAGTGCTGCGATGCCTTTTATCAGGTTGCCTGCATGAGCGCCTGATTTTAATGCAGCATCCGTTGCCATGGCAATGATATTTACCTTTCCATCCATGTTAGACAGAAGCACGACCACACCTTCGCCAATCTTCTCCTTTAATTGGTCGCCCAGATCGCGAAGCCCGTTCATATCCACACCGTCCACGCTTGCAGCCAGAAGCTTCACACCCTTCACTTCTACTACCTGGTTCATAACATCCCCAAGGGCATCCTTAGCAGCCTTGCTCTTTAAGGATTCATTTTCAGATGCAAGAGCCTTCATCTCAGCCATTACATGCTCACAGCGTTCAACAAGATTTGCCGGAGTGGTTTTCAGTACTTTTGCAGCAGCTTCCACACGTGCTTCCATTTCCTTGTAGTAATGGAACACGGCCTTTCCGGTCAGCGCTTCGATTCTTCTGACGCCGGCAGCTACACCATTTTCAGAAAGGATTTTGAATGCCCCGATGGCGCCGGTATTTGCCACATGGGTACCGCCACAAAGCTCGGTAGAGAAATTTCCCATCTGTACTACGCGGACAGTCTCACCATATTTTTCGCCAAACAGTGCCATAGCACCGGTTTTCTTCGCTTCTTCTATGGTCATTACGCTGGTTACTACTGCTAAGTTCTCAGCAATCTTATCATTAACCATTGTCTCAACAGCCTTAAGCTCCTCTGCAGTCATTGCCGCAAAATGAGAGAAGTCAAAACGCAGTCTCTCACTATCTACATAGGAACCAGCCTGCTCTACATGCGACCCCAATACTTCGCGAAGTGCCTTCTGAAGTAAGTGGGTTGCAGAATGATTCTTACAGGTATCTGCTCTTCCGAATGCATCAACCTTCATGGTTGCCATATCGCCCACCTTGATCATACCCTTGGTAACCACACCGATATGACCAACCTTACCGCCAAGCAGCTTCACGGTATCCTTTACTGCGAAGCTGCAGTCTGCAGTCTCAATCACACCGATATCACCACACTGACCGCCCATGGTAGCGTAAAACGGCGTTTCCTCTACAATTACAGTACCAACCTGTCCATCTGTCAGCGCTTCTACCAGCTCTGTCTCGGTAGTTAAAACAGTCACTCTCGAATCATGAACTAATCTGTCATAACCTACAAAGTCAGTAGCAATGCTGGGATCGATAGACTCATATACCGTCACATCAGCGCCCATGTAATTGGTTACTTTTCTTGCCTTACGTGCAGTATCCTTCTGTACCTGCATGCAAACTGCAAAGCCTGCATGATCGACGGTAAATCCTTTTTCTGCAAGAATTTCCTCCGTTAAGTCAGTAGGGAATCCGTAAGTATCATACAATTTGAATGCATCCTCCCCAGACAACTCGGTCACACCCTTAGCTGTCATAGCTTCTTCCATTTCAGCCAAGATTGATAAGCCCTGATCAATGGTCTTGTCAAATTTATCTTCTTCCTGAGTAAGAACATTTAAGATAAATGCCTTCTTGTCCTCCAATTCAGGATAACCATCCTTACATTCTGCAATAACAGTCTGGGACAGATTTGCAAGGAACTTTCCTTCAATACCAAGCAGTCTGCCATGTCTTGCAGCACGGCGGATTAATCTGCGAAGTACATATCCACGTCCTTCATTGGAAGGCATGATACCGTCGCTGATCATAAAGGTTGAAGAACGGATATGATCGGTAATCAGACGGATGGAAACATCCTTTGCATCGTCTGTCTGATAGACAACGCCTGCAATCTCACAGATACGGTCACGGATAGCCTTCATGGTATCGATATCGAATACACTGGTTACATCCTGCACCACAGCCGCCAGACGCTCCAGACCCATACCGGTATCAATATTCTTTTGAACAAGCTCTGTATAATTGCCTGCGCCGTCACTTTCAAACTGGGTAAATACGTTGTTCCAAACTTCCATGAAACGGTCACATTCACAGCCAACCTTACAGTCAGGACTGCCACAGCCATACTTCTCGCCTCTGTCATAGTAAATCTCGGAACAAGGACCGCAGGGACCTGCACCATGCTCCCAGAAATTGTCACATTTACCGTTTTCATCACGGTAGAAACGGGTAATCTTCTCCGGTGCCACACCGATTTCATTTACCCAGATGTCAAATGCTTCATCATCCTCACAATAGATGGAAGGATACAGACGCTCCGGCTCCATGCCGATTACCTGTGTTAAAAATTCCCAGCTCCAGCGAATCGCTTCATGCTTAAAGTAATCTCCAAAAGAGAAGTTACCAAGCATTTCAAAGAAGGTAAGATGTCTTGCCGTCTTACCTACATTTTCAATATCACCGGTTCTTACACACTTCTGACAGGTAGTCACTCTGCGGCGAGGCGGAATCTCCTGACCTGTGAAGTAGGGCTTCAAAGGTGCCATACCAGAGTTGATAATCAATAAACTGTTGTCGTTATGAGGTACCAGGGAGAAGCTGTTCATCCTCAGATGCTCTTTGCTCTCAAAAAACTCCAGGTACATTCTACGCAATTCGTTTACACCGTATGCTTTCATATTTTCCCTTTCCAGGCATATCACAAACTTGTTTGTGATATTGCACTAATCTGTAGATTGAAAATAGATTTTCAATCTTTCCTCTTACCTGCATTTCGTAAGTCGCTCACGAAACTACATTACTTATACTAAAAAGTAAATTTGTCTGCAAAGTAAGCATCCAGATCTGCGATTGCCACTCTCTCCTGCTCCATGGAATCACGGAAACGAACGGTTACGCAACCGTCTGTCTCGGAATCAAAGTCGTAGGTTACGCAGAAAGGCGTACCGATCTCGTCCTGACGACGATATCTTTTACCGATATTACCTCTGTCATCAAATTCGCAGTTGTACTTCTTGCACAACTGAGTATAAACCTTCTCAGCACCTTCATTTAGCTTCTTAGAGAGAGGCAACACACCAATCTTAACCGGTGCAAGTGCAGGATGGAAGCGAAGGACTGTACGCATATCGCCGCCTTCCAGCTCCTCTTCATCATAAGCAGCGCAAAGGAATGCCAATACTACACGATCTGCTCCCAGTGACGGCTCTACTACATAAGGAACATATCTTTCCTTCTTCTCATCATCAAAGTAAGACATATCTTCACCGGATACATTCTGATGCTGTGTTAAGTCATAATCGGTTCTGTCAGCAATACCCCAGAGCTCGCCCCATCCGAAGGGGAATAAGAATTCGATATCAGTCGTACCTTTGCTATAGAAACTGAGTTCCTCCGGACTGTGATCACGCAAACGCATCTCCTCTTCCTTCATGCCCAGAGACAGCAGCCAGTCGCGGCAAAAGCCTCTCCAATACTGGAACCAGTCTAGGTCAGTACCGGGCTCACAGAAGAATTCCAGTTCCATCTGTTCGAACTCTCTGGTACGGAAGGTTAAGTTACCGGGAGTGATCTCGTTACGGAAAGACTTACCGATCTGTGCAATACCAAAAGGAATCTTCTTACGGGAAGTTCTTTGTACATTCTTAAAGTTAACAAAAATACCCTGTGCCGTTTCCGGTCTCAGATAAACCGTATTCTTAGCATCCTCGGTTACTCCCTGGAAAGTTTTAAACATCAGATTAAACTGACGGATATCTGTAAAATTGTGCTTACCGCAGGTAGGACATGGAATATTCTTCTCTTCCACAAATGCCTTCATCTGTTCCTGGCTCCAGGAGTCAACACTTTCTTCCAATGTAATGCCGTTTTCCGCACAATAATCTTCGATCAGCTTATCTGCGCGGAAACGCTCGTGACATTCCTTACAATCCATCAGGGGATCAGAGAAGCCACCAAGATGACCACTTGCCACCCAGGTCTGAGGATTCATCAGGATCGCGCAGTCAACACCTACGTTGTAAGGATTCTCCTGTACAAATTTTTGCCACCATGCTCTTTTTACATTGTTTTTCAGTTCTACACCAAGGTTACCATAGTCCCATGTATTCGCCAAACCACCATAGATTTCAGAACCGGGATATACAAATCCTCTTGCCTTCGCCAATGCTACGATTTTTTCCATTGTTTTTTCCATAATACACTTTCCTCTTTCTGCCGTTGTACCGGCGTTTTTATCCGGGAATCTGTGCTTTACAAATTCCGAAGGGATTACTTTCCCCAAATCTTACATATGAGCTTCGCCTTTATTTCATAATAACCAGCTTCAGACCTTCACTCTGGGTACAGTCCACAAAGCCCTCTTCTGTCAGGCTTGTATTGATTCCCACATAAAGTACCTTTGTAGGGCATCTTACAATCACAGAATCGTCAACAATTAATATATGACGCTTGCTGTTCTTGTCTGCCAATTCTTTTGTAAATAATTCTCCGTCCTTCACACTTGTAAGTGCTGCACTGAGCCCATAGCCTTTCGCCATAGCCTCCCCTACCGTTCCGTAGAAAGCCTCCACATCGAAATAATCTGCATAAATCTCGCTGTTTGCAAACTTTAACGCAACAACCACCTTCCTGCTGCCATCCTCAGCCATTGCTACGGATTCCACCAAAGCACCTTCATCTCCGGTTTCTGTCACATAACCGCCGGCCTTCACAAAATCTGCAATCTCCGTTCTCACCATGGCATCCAGCTCTCCAAGGTCATAGTAATCCTTGTCAAACTCTTCCACCAGATAAGCGATCAGCTGACCATCCGCTGTCACTTCTATCGTAGGCTCCGTTACCGGAATCACTTCCTTCTGTCCGCACCCGACAAATCCGAAAGTCATGAATATCGTAAGTATTAAAATTGCTGTCAAAAATTTACTGTGTCTTCTCATTTTAATCCTTTCAAAAAACATAATTATCCATGATTTATTTATTATATATGAGTCTGAATTTTTTTTCAATATCTATGTCTGCATTATTGGAGATTTTGTTGCCCCTCCATTCTTCTGCTTTTCATGAAGTCGCAAATTTATGGCTTCATGAAAATATTTGTCCAAAGTCGCAAATAGCCACTCGGATTTAAGTAAAATGTAATATTAAAAAATCAAAAGTTCTGGAAAATAAAATAGAACATCCTGTAGCGGATTCGTCAACATGCAGGTTGACGATTATTCACTAGGCTTTTATTACCTATTCATTTATAATGATCTTGTGCACAATCAAGGGACAGCAGTTAATTGATTTCAGGAGATAAAATCATGTATGATAAATATGTGAGAATAAGAATTGCAGAACTCCAGAAAACGAAAAACATCAGTAACTATAGGCTAAGCAAGGATTTAGGACGTAACCTGAGTTATATGCATGATATCCATACCGGAAAGAGTTCTCCATCCATGAGAGAGTTCTTCCGTATATGTGAGTATCTGGATGTTACTCCGCTACAGTTTTTCGGAGGTGATGAAGAGACCCAACACGGCGATTCTGATACTTTATAACATGTAATATTTCCCAATATTTTATCCTATTAATTTGGGTAGATATTGAACTTTTTCGACAAATATATTAATATTAGAAGCAGAATATCTGTCGAATAGGAGCGCTCATAATCATGAACGAACTCGGGAAATATATCAGCAAGATCAGGCAGGAACGCAACCTCACACAGAAAGAACTTGCTGACAGGATGCACCTTCATGTTACAACGATTTCAAAATGGGAGAACGGTAATTCCATGCCGAATCTTAACTATTTTGAAGAACTGGCAAAGGCTTTGAATATCTCTACAGCGGAATTGTTTGAATGCAAGAAGATAGAACCCGAAGATAATCCTGCCGAAACAGAGAATGATGCCGGGAATGAGGTTACTTTACGAAGCAAG
>JAZNXM010000074.1:0-3275 GCA_045593865.1 Acetatifactor sp.
CACAAAACTGACCTTAAATATAGTGCCACTTTCTGAATGATTATTATGGCCAAACAGTGCATCAAAATAGTGCGAATTAATAACGAGATCAGCTCTCCTGAAAGGTAATTCAGGAGAGCTGGTGGTAATTAATGCGTAAACATATTGTCTTTGATTATACTGGAAGCAAAATACTTTGCGTTTGCTTTTTCTACACGAAGATAGGTAAGCAGGATCATGATGCCGAGGCTCATAAGGAAAGGAATCCACAGATACAGGATGTGCAGCATTTGCAGAGTATTGGATGTCTGCACAGCAGCGTTTTCGATGTATCCTGCAGCCGCCAGCATCCATCCGGAGAATGCGGTTCCGATGCCAGCACCAACTTTAATTCCGAAGGAGGAACAGGAATACATGCTGCCATCAATTCTCTTGCCTTGTGTCAGGAAGGTGTATTCGGAACAGGATGCAACAAGTGCATTCATACTGCCTTGTAATGGACTGGTACCCAAGGCAGTGATACCGGTGAATACCAGCATCAGCGGGATGCTACCCACATAGGCGGAAATCAAAACACCAAGACGTCCCAGTGTAGCAACCGCATAGCCTGCGATATTTATTTTATACATACCACGAAGTTTTTTTACCAGCCGGGGCATGATGACCAGTCCCAGAATCAGGGGAATGTTTGTAAACAAGGAGAAGCTTTTCAACAACCCTTCATTCCCCAGAACATATTTCATGAAATAGACACCCATGTTGAGGGAAGCCTGACAAGTCTGTGTAAGCAGGTAAATGCCACAAATCATCAGGAAATATTTATTGGCCAGCAATAACCTGGCTCCTTCCAGTAATGTGTAGGATTTTTCCGGAACCTTGATTTCGCAAAGATCTGTTTGGTGGAGTTCCTCAACAGGAATTTCTTTAAATGAGAGAACGGAAATGGTGTTCGCAAGAAGGCCGATGGCTGCATAAATGAGGGCAACCTGCTTCCATGCTGCTGCATTGCCGCCCATTGCAGATACAATATCAACGGTAGCTGTCTGAATGATCATGGTTGTACCAAAAGCAAACATATAGCGAATGGAACCAAGCTGCACCCGTTCAGTTGTATTTTTGGTGATTAGTGCAGTCAGTGTGGCATAGGCAATATTATTTGCTGTAAAGAACACCGCATTCAGCAGGGTATAGACAATGAAAAAGTAAATATACCGGGCAGCCTCTCCCCAGGAAGCAGGAATCATGAAGACCGCTGCAAGTAATACTGCACAGCCAACATAACCAAACAGCATCCAGGGTCGAGCTTTACCCAATTTAGCGTGGGTTCTATCAATCAGGACACCGAAAAATAGGTCTGTGATACTGTCAAGGAGCCGGCTCAGGGCGATCAAGGTGCCCACGATTCCAACATTCATTCCCACGGTATCTGTCAAATAAATCATCAGAAAGGTGGAGAGGAATGCATAGACCGTATTTCCGGCGACATCACCTGATCCGTAACCAATTTTGTTTTTCCAAGTTAAATATCTTTTCTCAACCATCGTAGTTCTCCTTTTCAGAATGAGAAGCAGTATCTGTTGTTTCAGTGCTTGGATCTTATGGCAACATTATATCTGATAGATTGTGATAAGGGAATAAACTGCCTGATACAAAACAAGCACAAAATGATACAGTATTCAGTTTGCCTGTCAGGGAAAAATCAACTCGGTGATACAACATGCACTAATTTTGCGGATATATGGACGAAACTGGCTAGATATTCTTAAGCTATTGACTTGACGGGATCGTTATGCCATCATTTATATGGATACATTTCCTGCACAATAATGAAGCATAATCAGCAGTGACTGAAAAGGAAAACGTGAATCGTTGCGAGCTGAATCAGCTATGGGAGGACACATATGAATTCTCGAATTGAATCTTCGGAACATTATCAGAAGGCATTAAAAGCTGGCCGCAAAATGCAAAAGCTACGTGTCCATCAGGGGCTGAACCCTTATTTGGAGATCCTGGATGAAATTCTTCCTGACTATCATGTATCCGGTCAGGAGGAGTTGGGTGTCATCGAGATCCCTGCTGATAAAATTGTAGGAACGAAAACAAGAGGCCGCTCCGATGCATTTGCTTTTAACTTCATGCCTTTGATACCTGAAAAAAGTGAGTTTTGCATGAAATGGCAGACTCTGTGTCAATATCATCTTGGAGAATCCGGTATTCGGGATCCGATTTTCTGTTATGAGTTCCTGGGCAGATTTTATGTTCAGGAGGGAAATAAACGGGTCAGTGTTCTGAAATACTTTGATGCTGCTTCCATCCGGGGAAAGGTAATCCGCATTCTTCCGGGAGAATCTGACCGGCCTGAAGTTGCAGCCTATCGGGAATTTCTTACCTATTATCCGAAGACGAGGCTTTACGAAGTGGCATTTTCTAAGCTTGGGAGCTTTCCCAGATTGCAGGCATCTCTTGGATATGAGCTGGATCATGTTTGGACAGAAGATGAGCGCCGTACGTTCCGGTCCAGTTTTTACTACTTTAACCGGGTATTTGAGAAACTCTGTGAGGAACCGATAACAGCTACACCGGCAGATGCACTTCTGGAATGGTTAAAGGTTTATCCTTTTGAAAAGCTCAAAGCAATGTCCAATGCGGAACTGTATCGCAGTGTTGAGTCGATTTGGTCAACAATTAAGGCAATCGGACATGAGAACATGCTTGAAGTCAATACAAAATCCTCTGCCACAGAGGACTTCAAAAACCGACGCACATTCTCCTTGATGCCATCTTATCTCAATGTGGCCTTTGTTCACGAATTACGGTCTGAAGACAGTAACTGGGTGAAGGCACATGATGCAGGCAGCAGATTCCTGGAAGATAGTCTGGGAGATCAGGTGATCATTCAGCGGTATGCAGGCGTGGGAACAGGAGAAGATGCCGAGCTGGCCATGGAGATCGCCATCAAAAATGGTGCAGAAGTGATTTTCACCACCACGGCACCCATGATCACTGCCTGTCGGAGAGTTGCGGCACGACATCCGGAAACGAAGATCCTGAACTGCTCTGTTTGCATGCCTTACGCGGATGTGCGTACCTATTACAGCCGCATCTATGAAGGCAAGTTTATTTCCGGCGCAATTGCGGGAGCCATCAGCAAGAATGATAATATAGGCTACATTGCCAGTTATCCAATTTTTGGCGTTATTGCAGGAATCAATGCCTTTGCACTGGGTGCCCAGCTGACAAAACCGAATGCACGAATCCATTTGAAATGGGCTTGTGCTGATAGCAATCCTATGAAT
>JAZNXM010000075.1:0-2966 GCA_045593865.1 Acetatifactor sp.
TGTTTTGGAGACTAAGCCGGAAGAGAAATAAAAATCAATATGAATAAGGAAATTACTCATAACTTTACGGGGAAAGCGAAGGGAATACTATGAAAATACCTGTAATTGAAAAGTATTTAGATGAACTGATTGCGCGTTCCACCCTGGATGTACCAGCCTGGAATCTGGAACGGCTCAAGAAAGGTGACCGCAAGGTCGGCTGGAATTACGTGGATGGCTGTATGATTTTGGCCATGCTTGAAACTTATCGGATAACTGGTGAAAAGCGTTACCTGGAGTTTTCCGATGCTTTTATTGACCATAGAGTGCACGAAGATGGTACTATTGAAGGGTATGATGTAGCAGAGCATAACATTGACAATATCAATGCCGGCAAGACTTTATTTTACTTGTATGAAATCAATGGTAAGGAGAAATACCGAAAGGCAATTGAATTAATCTATTCTCAGGTGCAGACACAGCCTAGGACTACGGAAGGGAATTTCTGGCACAAAAGAATCTATCCTCATCAGGTATGGCTGGATGGTTTGTACATGGTGATGCCATTCTACATGGAATATGAGACGAAATTTAATAACAAAAAGAATTATAACGATATTTTTAATCAATTTGAAAAAGTGGTGCAGCACCTTCGTGATGAAAAGAGCGGCTTGTATTTCCACGCTTATGATGCCTCTAAGACTGCTTTTTGGTGTGACAAAGAAACAGGACTTTGTCAGAATTTTTGGTTGAGGGCGCTTGGATGGTATTCCATGGCATTGTTGGATACGCTGGATAAGTGTGATGAAACTGTAGCCCGAGAGCAATATGATAAGTTAAAGGATGTGTTTGTGGATTACATAGACAGCCTGTTAGCGTATCAGGATGAGTCCGGTATGTGGTATCAGCTGCCGGCTAGAGCCGGTGAACCGGGCAATTATTTGGAGACCAGTGGTACAGCAATATTTGCATATAGCCTGTTAAAGGCAGTACGTCTGGGTATTCTTCCAGAAAGCTATCGCGAGCCGGCTGTAAAGGCCTTTCGAGCAATTATGGATCAATATTTAACGGTCGATGAAGCAGGTGAAATACACCTGGGCGGCATCTGTTTGGTAGCAGGTTTAGGCCCTGAGGATAACCGTCGCAGAGACGGTTCTTATGAATACTATATGTCCGAACCAATTGTGTCTGATGATGCAAAGGGCGTAGCACCGTTTTTGCTGGCTTATACAGAGATTAGAAGGATTTAGTCGTAAGCGCCTCAAGGCGTGTCAAAGGAAAAACTAACAACATAGGAAAGGTGTTCGAAAATGAATTTGTATAATTTAAAGATTAATTTCTTAGGGGACAGTATTACCCAGGGCGTTGGTGTCAGCTGTCAAGAACATATTTATCTGAATCTCTTAAGTAAAAATGTGGGACTGGCAGAAGCAAGAAATTACGGAATCAGCGGGACCAGGTATGCTATTCAGAAGGGAACAAAAAGTAGACCCAAGGATGGCTGGGTGGATGTAAATTCTTTTTCAGAGAGATTTGATCAGATGGAAGACGATGCGGATATAGTTGTTGTTTTTGGAGGAACCAATGATTATGGGCACGGAGACGCTCAACTTGGCAGCTTCTCAGATCATACTCCGGATACTTTTTACGGGGCATGTCATTATCTGTATTCCGGATTGATTAAGAAATATCTGGGGAAAACCATCGTGATTATGACACCTCTTCATAGATGTAATGAGCTGTCTGCGTATGGATCAGCAAAAGAGGAACGGTATGGCACCTTGAAAGAATATGTCAATATCATCAGAGAAGTGGCAGAGTATTATTCCCTACCCGTTTTAGATTTATATGCAAGCAGTGGGCTACAACCGGAGGTGGGAGAAATCAAGAATACATATATTCCGGATGGTCTGCATCCCAATGATTTGGGGCATCAGGTCATTGCATATAAGTTAGAATCGTTTTTAAAGAATTTATAGAACAAATGTGTAAGTGCCTCAAAAGCGTAGTGTAAATTGGCAGATTCCCTGCTATACTAACTACATCATAGTTTGAGGCACTTTTTATTCTTATAATTCAGCCTGCATTCCTCTGGCAGCGTCGCTGACCAGGGCAGGTAATTGTCTATGATTTCCGGATGCTCCGGATGGTGGTTGTTTGGCATCTCCGTCAGAAGATACTTCAGGTATGCAAATACATCCAAATCATTGAGACGGGCACTTTCTACCAGGGTATAGAGTACAGCGTTCGCCTTAGCTCCCTTTGGAGTATCTGCAAACAGCCAGGCTCTTCTTGCTGTGGCGAAGGGTTTGATATTGGCTTCGCACAGATTATTGCTGATCGGAAGGCGGCCGTCTTCCATAAACGTTTCCAGATATTCTTTCTGGTTTGCAGCGTAGGTAAGTGCCTTGGTCAGCATCTCATTGGTGGTATGCATAGCGGATGTGGCTTCCACCCACGACCAAAAGGCATCAAGGATCGGGCGGGACGCCTCCTGACGCTTCTGTTTCTTTTCCTCAGGGGAAAGGCATTTTATTTCTTCTTCTACCTTAAACAGCAGATTGATATATTCACGGCCTTCTGCGCCTTTGGATCCGGGGATTTCTTTTCCATGGCTGTCCAGAGGGATGCTTTCTATAAAATAGCGTCTGCAGTGTGACCAGCAAAGTGCACGGGTTGTATTATCCACTTTTTCATAACCTGCATACGCATCTGTAATAAGATAGCCCTGAAACTGTTCCAGAAGCTTCATGGCAATATCTCCATTGCGGGTTCGTGAATAATGGAAGAACGTAGCTTTGACTTCTTCACAGGCTGCACTGCAGATAACCCACATAAAAGAGTCACTGCTGGCTTTTTTGCCCTCTTCCTTATTGCACTGGATTCTGGTCTCGTCCATGTGGAGAACCTGGCATTCCATAAGCTTTTCGTGTATCCTGTCATACACCGGCATCAGCCATTCCTCGCTGCATCGGATCACCCAGTTG
>JAZNXM010000076.1:0-7284 GCA_045593865.1 Acetatifactor sp.
TCCTTAAACTTGTCCACATCTCTGCCGCTCTTGACACCACAGTAATCTGTAGCATATGCCAGCTCCTTTGTGGTCAGATTGATGACAAACTCACCCGTCTCTTTTATGATATGATGGGAATACCTCTCCGGGCGCACGGAAATAGATACCATAGGCGGATTGCTGCAAATGGTCCCTGCCCAGGCAATCGTAATAATATTTGGCTTTCCCGCCTTATCTGCCATACTAACCATAACAACCGGCAAAGGATACAACATATTGCCCGGTCTCCATACTTGTTTTCCCATGTATACCTCCTGAACAAGAATGCGAAACTGTGTAAGAAGCATATTCTCTCAACACACGGCATCAACCGGTCATAACTACCGATTAAATAATTCCAAACTGCATAAGCAGCTGCACAGTCAATGCTGCAGCCGACAACAAGGCAAATATCATAGCCGTTGCCGCCGCTTTCATGATAGAGCTTTGCTTTCTTGCCAGCAAATACAGCTTCTCATCCAAAGCTTCATTCTGCTTCTTCAGCTCCTCCACAACCACCGCCTGTACATTACGATATACCTTTACATTTTCCTTATGTACAAAGTCTGTGATCTGGCTGCTGGCATCATCCAGATGAGCCTTTATATCAGACTGGATTTCTTCCGTATTCTGCTGCAATTCCAGGATACGGTTCAAACTGCTTTCTACCAGCTCATTAAAGCCCTCTGTGGGAATCTCCGCATTCTGAAACTGCTCCATCCCTGCAGACAGCGTCTTCTCTATCTGGGCCAATGCAGCTTTCGTATCTTCATTTACCTGCTTCATTTCCCGCAGGCAGTCATTGTACTGTTTAACCTGATCACGGGCTCTCTGCAGTTCAGCAGCTTCTGCCGCTGCGTTTGCCTTGATCATTTCCTGTGCAGTAAATTTCTGTGCCAGTTTGTCCATAAACGTATCCATCCATTTTCCTCCAAACATATCCACCTATACCTCATGCGTACCCCAGGGCACCTGCAACGCTACTTAAATAGAACGGTTGAATTTTCTCGCAAAATATCCTGTATTAGTTTATTGTATCATTTTTGTCCAAACAATACAACCAGTTTATTTATCTTTCTTCTTTTGTGTATATTGCACAAATTTTATTTTATTTTTCCTTTTTTTAGGTAAATTTAACCATATATACCATTCCCCCATATGCTATACCACTCGCACTTTATTATAATCTTTCGCCTTTTCTTTCTCCTCACTGGTCTGCATGATCTCCTCATTCAAAGCAAGCATCCTGGCATCCAGATCCGCCACCATTCTGGCACATTCAATCAGCTCACTCTTAATGTGCTCCGGTGCATCTCCTTCCAGCTTATAATGAATCTTGTGCTCCAGGCTGGCCCAGAAATCCATGGCAACCGTCCTAATCTGAATCTCCACCTTGGCATCCACAATCCTGTCTGACAAATATACCGGAACCGTCACAATCATATGATAACTTCTGTAACCGCTTGCCTTTGGATACGTAATATAATCCTTCGTCCCGATAATCTTAAGATCCTTCTGATCGCGGATCATGTCCGCAATACGATAAATATCCGAGGTGAAAGAACAGATAATTCTGATTCCGGCAATATCATTAATGTAATTGACCATATTCTCTATGGTAGATTCGTAACCATACCTTCTCAGCTTTTTCACAATGCTTGCAGGAGTCTTCATACGCGACTTGATATGCTCAATCGGATTGTACTGATGCACATGCTGAAATTCATCATTGAGAATTTCCATCTTGGTTTCAATCTGCTTTAATGCCGCATTGTAGATCAGATTGACCTCATTCCAGCTCTCTATTCCGTTGTCGCCACTTACTTTTAATTCCATATGTACTCCTTGTCTGGGCTGCTTGATTCCCTCAAAATCAGTATACCATAAATAATTGCAAAAATGTATATTCCTCACCAATAATTCATCCTTTTTTAAGAATCATGACCGCTACCGGACTACGGCGATCTCGTCACTGACTATTTTATTCGGGATGAGCTTGAAATATGACTACATTTTCCAAAAATTATAAAGAAAATATATTTCACAAGCATTCACAAAATGATATACTAAATTAAGGAACAAAAAACTGACCGGAAAGGAAAAATACCGCCATGTTCAGATTATGGGGAAAAGAATGGAAAGACAACAGACTGATGCGCGATATCGTGATAGAAGATTCATCCGAGGATACCAGAACTCATAAGGTATTTCATGCTCTGGACGAAATCTGCTATGCCTTCGACTTGAGTAAGCCCATCTGGCTGGATAAGACCATCCAGGAATTTAAGCGTCATGACAAGGCAAGATTCACCCAGGATAATTTTATAGACCGTATTGATTTTGACTATCTGGAGATACATGTGATTGAGGAGGACTAGATTACGCCAATTATTTCTGTTGTTTTTTCAAAGTTTTTCTTTTCATTTTGCATAAAAAGTATTAATATAGTGATATATAATGTTTAAGCCAGAGAAAGGAGCAACACTATGGGAAAAAAATTTGGGAAATTCTTACTTTGCGCTGCTGCCATCGGTAGTGCTGCAGCCGCTGCATACCTTTATCTACAGAAGAAAAATGCCGTTTCGACCAATCAGGAAAATGACGATGAAGATTACGATGATTTCAGTGAAGATTTTGAGGATACACCTTCCCGCAACTACGTTTCTCTGACAAAAGAAGTTGCAGAAAAAGCTACAGACGAAGCTGCCTCTTCTGAGGAAGGCACTATGGAAGAAGCTGTTTTTACAGAAGCCGCACCAGAAGAGGAAGTACCGGCTTCAGAAGAACCGGCTTCACCGGAAGCGGTTGAAGAATTCTTTGATGAGGAACCTTCTGTCCAAGAGAACGCTTAAAGAAACTGATCCATTCAAAAAATAGCTTAGAAAAAGCGAAAAGGCAAGTCCCAAAAGAACTGTTGAAAACATTAGTCCATCCGTTTTCAGCAGTTCTTTACTTTTTGCAGATACGCTGATATATAAGATATCCGGCGGCACTGATCAGTGTTGTAACGACGAACACCACAATGGCAGCCGTATAGCTCTGCATCCCCAAGGCATCCCCGCCGATTGTTGACGACAATAATGATGGCAGACGACCAACCATATTGATGATAAAAAAGGTGGAAAATTTCATATCCGTCAGTCCCGCATAATAGCACAATAAATCCTTAGGTGTTCCCGGAATGAGAAAGATCAGGAAAAGCAATACGGAACGTCTGCGATTATTTTTCAGAAACTGTAGGGACTGCAATTTCTCAGCCGGGAAAAATATCTCTAATAACCGAATCCCGCAACGCCGAACCAACAGAAACACGATAACACTTCCCAGCACTGCGCCTCCCAGATAAAGCAAGGTTCCTTCTACCATACCAAAGGCATATCCGGCAGCAATCTCCAGAGGTTCTCCCGGGATGACTGCAATAATTACCTGAAGCAGAACAATTGTCATATAAATCCATCTACCCAGAATCCCATGCTTCTCTACCCACAACCGAAACCTCTCCGGTTCTGTGATAAATTGCATTAATGGTTTTCCAATATAAATACATATGAATGCAATTACCAAAGTTGCAATCAAGCCTGCCACCACGGCAATGATTCCTTGCTGCCTTCTTGTCATTTCCCTTTGTCTCTTCATTTTTTCCTCTTTATGCATATGGTAAGCCGACTTACCTTAATGTCTGTATTATACTTCTTAACACTTTTGAATACAAATTGTTTTTTCCAAACTTTATTTAAGATTTTCTAAATAATTCCAGTCTATTTTGTGAAATACACAACCCGTACTCACAAAATGTTCCACGCTCGCTTGAGCAAAGCAATTCCTTCCTGAAGCTGTTTTTCAGACATACCGCCATATCCCAGAATAACTGTGGAAGATTTCCTTGCCTTATCGATATAGCTGTCCGACAAACCATAAACTTTTACAGATTGTTCTGCCGCCTTGCGGATAAGCTGTTCCTCCGTTTTCCCATCTCTGGCGGTCAGCAGCAGATGCAGACCTGCATTCTCTCCCGTGATCACGAACCTTTCTTCAAAGGGCTTTAACAGCTCCAGAAGCAGATCATGCTTTCCCTTGTATACTTTACGCATCTTGTTCAGATATCTTTCAAAATATCCTTCCCGAATGAATTCATCCAGAATCCTCTGGTCAATGCGGGATACCGTAGTTGAATAAAAATAACACTTTTTCCGGTATCTTTCCAGAAGCGGCTCCGGTAATACCATATAGCTGACACGGATTGCCGGTGCAATGGATTTGGAAAAGGTTCCCATATAGATGACCTTGTCCCTTTTATCAGATGCCTGCAGGGACGGAATGGGTTTCCCCTTATAACGGAACTCACTGTCGTAATCGTCCTCTATAAGATATCTGTTCCCAGCCTGGTTAGCCCATTTCAGCAGTTCGTTCCTTCTGCCGATAGGCATGACCGTACCCGTAGGATACTGGTGAGAAGGCATCACATAAACAAGGCTGGCATCTGTCTCCTTGAGCTTTGCCGTCTGCATACCACTATCATCCATATCCACGGTGGTAATGGGATAGGAGAAGGAGTCAAATATCTTGTAAGCCCTCAGATACGTCGGGTTTTCCATGGCAATGCTTACTCTTTCCCCAAGTATTTTTTCCAGCAGCATCAGCAGGTAGTCGTTTCCGGCACCTACGATGATTTGATCCGGATGGCAGTTGACACCACGGGAGGAATGCAGGTACCTGGCGATGGTCTCCCGCAAACAATAGTCACCCTGTACATTTCCCTGGGAAAACAGCTTGGAATGACTGTCTGACAGAATATTCCTGGTAATTTTCTTCCAGACACTGAAGGGGAACTGGGACATATCAATACCGGTAGGAGAGAAATCGTACAAAGGCCCTGTTACGTTACCACCACCGCTCTGCTTTTGAACACGATCTGAATCAGATGGAAGTGTTGATTCCCCTTTTTTTGCCTCAACACCTACAGATGATATTCCGCCGGCTTCTGCCTCTGTAAACCGGAACAATTCCTCCACCTTACACACAAAATACCCTTTATAGGGTCTTGCCTCAATATATCCCTCTGAGGTCAACTGTCCATAGGCCAGTTCCACTGTACTTCGTGCCACCTGCAGATACTCTGCCAAGGAACGTGTGGATGGAAGCCTTTCCCCATAGGGAAGCTTTCCCGCTTTGATCTCCTGCTTGATATATTCATATATCTGCTCGTACAGGCACTGTCCTGTATCAGAACGCAATTCCATAGTCAAATCATACATATCTGATCTCTCCACGCGCATCACCATTGAAACCCATGATGCTGTTTAAGAAGAAAGGCTGAACATATCTGCTGTTCAGCCTATTTTCTACATTGTCAATAATTCAAATTCATTTGAGCACTACCTAGTTCTTGGGCAGCACATAAGAGCTCTTCAGGGATACAATACGGTTAAATACCATATTTTCCGGTGTGGAATCCTTCGCATCCACACAGAAAAAGCCCTGTCTTACAAACTGGAAGCTGTCATATGCCTTGGAACCTTCAAATGCAGGCTCCAAATAACATTCCTTCAAAACCGTCAAGGAATTGGGATTCAGGTTCAAGCTTCCGTCCTCATTGTACACACCCTTGGATTCATCAATGATGTTCTCATACAATCTTACCTCTGCCTTGATCGCTTTTGCCGCAGATACAAAATGAATGGTACCTTTTACCTTACGTCCGTCATTGCTGTTACCGCCCTTTGTCTCAGGATCATAGGTGCCGTGAACTTCAACAACCTTACCGTTTTCATCCTTGACGCAATGGGTACATTTTACAAAATATGCATTCATAAGACGTACTTCGTTGCCCGGGAACATACGGAAGTATTTCTTAGGCGGCTCTTCCATGAAGTCATCCCTTTCAATATATAATTCCTTGCTGAACGGAATCCTTCTGGTGCCAAGCGCTTCATTCTCCAGGTTCAGAGGTGCTTCCAGCCATTCTACCTGATCTTCGGGATAATTGTCGATTACCAGCTTCACAGGATCCAGAACGGCCATCATACGAGGTGCTTTTGCCTTTAAGTCCTCCCGGATACAATATTCCAGCATTGCATAATCTACGGAAGAATTGCTCTTGGAGATGCCGCACAGGTCTACGAACATCTTAATGGAATCCGGTGTGAAACCACGTCTTCTCAGGGCTGCAATGGAGACCAGACGGGGATCGTCCCATCCGTCCACGATGCCTTCCTCCACCAGCTTCTTAATATATCTCTTACCGGTAACCACGTTGGTCAGGTATAATTTTGCAAATTCAATCTGCTTTGGAGGATTGGGATACTCCAGCTCTCTTACCACCCAGTCGTAAAGAGGTCTGTGATCCTCAAATTCCAGTGTACAGATGGAATGGGTAATGCCCTCAATTGCATCTTCGATAGGATGCGCAAAGTCATACATGGGATAAATACACCATGTATCGCCGGTATTGTGATGATGCATATGCGCCACACGGTAGATGACCGGATCTCTCATGTTGATGTTCGGGGAAGCCATGTCGATCTTTGCACGGAGAACCTTCTCGCCATCCCCATACTTGCCATTCTTCATATCCTCGAACATCTGCAGATTTTCTTCCATACTGCGTTCTCTGCCGGGATCATTCTTGCCGGGTGTCTCAAAAGTACCTCTGTACTCACGGATCTGCTCTGCTGACAGATCGGATACATACGCTTTGCCCTTTTTGATCAGCTTTACTGCGCCTTCGTACATTTCTCCGAAATAATCAGAAGCGAAGAAAAGTCTGTCTTCCCAGTCTGCACCCAGCCATTCAATATCAGCCTTGATAGACTCCACAAACTCAATCTTTTCCTTGGTAGGGTTGGTATCATCAAAACGCATGTTAAACTTGCCGTTATATTTCTGGGCAAGTCCATAGTTCAACAATATACTTTTGGCGTGTCCGATATGCAGGTAACCGTTTGGCTCCGGCGGGAAACGGGTATGCACCGTATCGTACACACCATCCGCTAAATCTTTATCAATAATCTGTTCAATAAAATTCTTGGACACTTTTTCTGTGGTTTCTTCTTCCACCATTAAATCTTTTTCCATGTCACTCATAATCAAACCGTACCTTTCCTTAAATTCAGGTAATACTTCTAAAATAAAGTATATTGTATCATATATAAAAGGATTATTCAAGAACCCCATTAACCAAAATAACACCTCTTTCCGTTAACCAAGCAGAAAGAGGTGTCTTATTATAGTTAATCTTAGTGATGGAACAATCTGATTCCGGTA
>JAZNXM010000077.1:0-2860 GCA_045593865.1 Acetatifactor sp.
TGTTAGTGAATTTATCTGATGTATTTTCATCTGAAGGAAAGACAGTAACCATCTCAGCCGAACTGGAGATGACGAAATTTGCAAGCAGATTGGGCGAGTTTTCGATCACGAAGAAATCCCCGGTTACTTTGATTCTGACTAATATGGGTAAGGGAAAAGTCAGAATGGAGGGAAATGCAGAGCTCGTTTTTGATACAAGCTGCGACAGGTGTCTGACAGAAGTACCTACAACATTAACCTTAACGTTTGAGAGGGAAGTCGCTTTACCGGATACCGCATTGGATAGTTCCATTGAGGAAAGTGATCGTGAGGACGAGAAAAGTGATTTCATGGAAGGTTATCAGCTAAATGTAGAGACTTTTGTGTACAATGAAATTTTATTAAATTGGCCGATGAAGATTTTGTGCAAGGATACCTGCGAAGGAATTTGCAGTGTCTGCGGTCACAATCTGAATCACGGGGAATGCGGATGCGACAGATTCGTGCCGGATCCTCGTATGGCAGCAATAAAAGATATCTTCAACGCAAATAAGGAGGTGTAACGATGTCTATTTGTCCTAAGAATAAATCTTCAAAAAGTAGAAGAGATAAGAGAAGAGCAAACTGGAAAATGAGCGCTCCTACTTTAGTAAAGTGTAGCAAATGCGGCGCACTTATGATGCCTCACAGAGTATGTAAGGCATGTGGTTCTTACAATAAGAAACAAGTTGTAAGCGTTGACTAATAACAACAGAAATTGAAAGGCTTTCCTGATTATGGGGAAGCCTTTTTTCGTTCAGAAATAAAACACTTGATTTTTATTATATCGTCTAGTATAGTAAAATAAGGTTGTTCCAATTTAATGAGCAAGGGTATTATTGGAGGAAAACAATATGGTTAATGTAGCAGTTGATGCTATGGGCGGCGACAATGCTCCTGTGGAGATTGTAAAAGGTGCTGTTGCGGCGATTCAGGAAAGTAAAAATGTTAAAGTTTTTCTGGTAGGAAGAGAAGATGTCATCAAGTCAGAACTGGCAAAATATACATATGATAAGAGCCAGCTGGAAGTTGTTCATACGCAAGAGGTAATTGAGACCGGTGAACCCCCTGTTATGGCAATCCGTAAGAAGAAAGACTCATCCATTGTAAAGGCTATGTATATGGTAAAAGACGGTGCCTGTGATGCCTTTGTATCAGCTGGAAGTACCGGAGCGGTATTGGTAGGCGGACAGGTTATTGTGGGACGTATCAAAGGTGTGGAAAGACCACCTCTGGCACCGCTCATTCCCACACAAAAGGGCGTAAGCCTTCTGATTGACTGTGGAGCAAACGTGGACGCCAGATCTTCTCATCTGGTGCAGTTCGCCAAAATGGGCTCCATTTATATGGAAAATGTAATGGGTGTCAAGAAACCGAGAGTCGGTCTGGTAAATATCGGCGCTGAAGAAGAGAAGGGCAATGCTTTGGTAAAGGAGACCTATCCTTTACTGAAGGAATGCAAGGATATCAATTTTATCGGAAATGTGGAAGCAAGGGATATTCCGGCAGGTGTCGCCGATGTAGTGGTCTGCGAAGCATTTGTGGGAAATGTTATCCTGAAGACTTATGAAGGCGTAGGCGCAACGCTGATCAAACAGGTAAAGGCAGGCATGATGACGTCCCTTCGCAGTAAGGTAGGCGCACTGCTTGTGAAGCCTGCTTTAAAAGAGACGTTGAAGAAATTTGACACAAAAGAATACGGCGGAGCACCGATGCTGGGGCTGAACGGGCTGATTGTAAAGACGCATGGAAGCAGCGAAGCTGTGGAAATCAAGAATTCCATTCTCCAGTGCATTGCATTCAAGGAGCAGGAGATTAGTGAGAAAATAAAAGAAAAAATTGCTGCAGAAGCATAAAAGGAAGGAAGTAACTATGGAATTTGAAAAATTAAAAAAAGTAATTGCAGAAGTATTGAACGTCGATCCGGATGAAATCACGATGGAAACCACCTTTACAGACGATCTGGGTGCTGATTCCCTTGATCTGTTCCAGATCATCATGGGATTGGAAGAAGAGTTTGATATTGAAATTCCGGCAGAATCCGCAGAAAATATCACAACGGTGGAAGAAGCAGTAGAGATGATCAAAAATGCTGTTAATCAATAAGTGGTGAGAATTGAATTAATGCAAGAGGTCCGGAAGCGGTCACCTTATATCTCGCTCACACACCGGACTAAAAACATCTTCCAAAATGATTTGTCTTTGCTCGGACACAAGTGTCCGTCAAATCCAAACCATTTTATCGACTGTTTTTGCTTCGGTGTATTATGCAAGATATAAGGCGTCCGCTTCCTAGTGTGTTAAAAGAAATCGATTTTATTTTCAGGAAGGGTAATCAATGAAAAGGAATCGGTTTCATTTTCACAAAGTGGAGTATTTTGAGAGGTATCATCAGAAAATGAAACAAGGATACAATTTAGAATTGTTGGAGAAGAGGATTGGGTACTGCTTCAAAGATAAGATGCTGTTGAAACAGGCAATTACCCACAGCTCCTATTCCAATGAACAGAGAATCAACAAGTATGGGCACTATGAACGGCTGGAGTTTTTGGGGGATGCAGTACTTGAGCTTGTCAGTAGTGAATTCCTTTTTAAAGAACATAAGGATATGCCGGAAGGAGAGCTGACAAAGATGAGGGCTTCCATGGTATGTGAACCTTCTCTGGCTTTTTGTGCGAGAGACCTGGAGCTGGGCGAATTTATGCTGCTTGGCAAGGGCGAAGAGAGCACAGGGGGACGCAAGAGGGATTCTATTACTTCAGATGCGATGGAAGCTGTTATCGGCGCACTCTATTTAGATGGTGGCATGGATGTGGCAAAAGCATTCATTTATCGCTTTGTT
>JAZNXM010000078.1:0-18208 GCA_045593865.1 Acetatifactor sp.
ACCATTATTACCTGTACCGGTTTAGAGGAGTTTGTAAATAACCGATTTGAGATTAATAAGGTTTTTCGGGTTAGTAATGGTGTGGTGAATATTCCAGAAAAATAAAACATCTTTCAAAAATGTGATAGTAATTTAATTTAAATATATAAATAATAAATAGGAAGAATGTGAGAAAATATGAGTCAGGAAACAATGAATAATACGACCGTAGAGAATGAGTATGGTGCGGATCAGATTCAGATTTTAGAGGGTCTTGAAGCTGTACGTAAGAGACCGGGTATGTATATAGGTACCACATCCAGCAGGGGTCTTCATCATCTTGTATATGAAATTGTTGACAATTCGGTAGATGAAGCGTTGGCCGGATATTGTGATACAATCGAAATTATAATAAATGAGGATAATTCTGTTACGGTTATAGATAATGGCCGAGGTATTCCGATTGGTATTAATCACAAAGCAGGTATTCCTGCGGTAGAAGTTGTATTTACGATTCTGCATGCAGGTGGAAAATTTGGAGGCGGAGGATACAAGGTATCCGGGGGTCTGCATGGAGTAGGAGCGTCAGTTGTCAATGCCTTGTCTAATTGGCTGGAAGTTGAAATATCTCAGGGAGGTAAGATATATAAGCAGCGTTATGAAAGAGGACATGTGTGTTATCCTCTGAAGGAAATCGGTACCTGCCCGGAAAGCAGGACTGGTACAAAGGTAACTTTTTTGCCGGATGAAACTATTTTTACAGAAACAATTGTTTATGATTTTGATGTATTAAAGCGCAGACTTCGTGAGATGGCTTTTCTGACCAAGGGTCTTCGTATTATTTTAAAAGACAATAGAACGGAAACCATATTAGATAGTGACATGGAAAATCATCAGATCAGCGAGCTTTTAAAGAGGGCTGATGAGGATGCCAGGGAGGAAGCTTTGGATATAAAAGCTTCTGTAAAAGCAGTTGATATGGATGAATATGATAATGACGCGGAAGATGCAGCTGAAAATCATTCAGCGGAAGATTCTGAATCTGCGGAAAAGAAAGAAAAATCCGGTAAAATCGGTGTCATCAGATATATTACCTTAGATAATGGCAAAAAGCAGAAGGTAGTGGAATTCTACTATGAAGGTGGTATTAAGGAATTTGTTACTTATTTGAATAAGAGCAAAACACCTTTATACGATAATGTACTTTATTTTGAAGGCGAGAAGAATCATGTTTATGTAGAAGTGGCTTTCCAGCACAATGATTCATACAACGAAAGTGTATTCAGTTTCGTAAATAATATTAATACTCCCGAAGGTGGTACCCACCTAATGGGCTTCAGAAATGCGGTAACCAAGACTTTTAATGATTATGCGAGAGGTTCTAAGCTATTAAAGGACAGTGAACCAAATCTGACAGGTGAAGATATCAGGGAAGGCCTCACGGCTATTGTCAGTGTTAAGATTGAGGATCCTCAGTTTGAAGGTCAGACCAAGCAAAAGTTGGGTAACTCTGAGGCAAGAGGTGCTGTGGATAGTATTGTATCCGAACAGCTGACATATTTCCTAGAGCAGAATCCGGCTGTTGCCAAGTTGATTTGTGAAAAGTCCATACTTGCGCAGCGTGCAAGAGAAGCTGCCCGTAAAGCAAGAGATCTGACTAGAAGAAAGACGGCTTTGGATGGTATGGCTTTGCCGGGAAAACTGGCAGACTGTTCCGATAAGGATCCGAAAAACTGTGAGATTTATATTGTAGAGGGAGATTCTGCAGGGGGCAGTGCAAAAACTGCAAGAAACCGCAACACCCAGGCAATCCTTCCTCTTCGCGGTAAGATATTAAATGTAGAAAAGGCCAGACTTGATAAAATCTATGCCAATGCGGAAATCAAGGCTATGATTACTGCATTTGGCACAGGTATTCATGAGGATTTTGATATCAGCAAGCTGCGCTATGACAAAATTATACTGATGACCGATGCGGATGTGGACGGTGCTCATATTAGTACCTTATTGTTGACATTCCTGTATCGTTTTATGCCCGATCTGATCAAGCAAGGACATGTATATCTGGCGAAACCGCCTCTGTACAAGCTGGAAAAGAACAAGAAAGTGTGGTATGCATACAGTGATGAAGAGCTGGATGTTATCCTGACAGAAGTGGGAAGAGATCAGAACAACAAGATTCAGAGATATAAAGGTCTTGGAGAAATGGATGCTGACCAGCTTTGGGAGACAACCATGGATCCAGAGAAGAGAATCCTGCTTAGAGTAAATTATGATGAAGAGCTTGCTTCAGAAATCGATCTGACATTTACCACTTTGATGGGTGACAAGGTAGAGCCCAGAAGAGAATTTATAGAGGAAAATGCTAAATTCGTAAAAAATTTGGACATATAATGAGTTAAGCTTGAGTGAGGAAGCATATGGAAGACAATATTTTTGATAAAACAGGCGAATTTGATAAAATTCAGGAAGTGGATCTGAAGGAAAGAATGGAAACCTTCTATATCGATTATGCTATGAGTGTTATCGCGGCCCGCGCCCTTCCCGATGTAAGGGATGGTCTGAAGCCTGTACAGCGTAGAGTTCTTTACTCTATGATTGAATTAAACAACGGTCCTGACAAACCACATCGTAAGAGTGCTCGTATTGTTGGTGATACCATGGGTAAATATCACCCTCATGGTGACAGTTCTATTTATGGTGCTTTGGTAAATATGGCACAGGATTGGTCCATCAGATATCCTCTGGTGGATGGACATGGTAACTTCGGTTCTATGGATGGCGACGGTGCTGCAGCCATGCGTTACACTGAAGCAAGATTGTCCAAGATTTCTATGGAGCTTCTGGCAGATATTAACAAAGATACGGTTGATTTTGTACCCAATTTCGATGAAACGGAAAAGGAGCCTGTGGTACTGCCGGGCCGCTACCCAAATCTGCTGGTAAACGGTACTACCGGTATTGCAGTTGGTATGGCTACCAATATCCCTCCTCACAATTTAAGAGAGGTTGTCAAAGCAGTTAATAAAATTATCGATAATCGTATCGAAGAAGACAGAGAAACCACGATAGAAGAAGTGCTTGATATTGTGAAAGCGCCTGATTTCCCTACCGGTGGTGTAATTTTAGGTACCAGAGGCTGTGAGGAGGCTTATAGAACCGGCCGAGGCAAGATTAAAGTACGTGCGGTAACGGATATAGAAACACTTCCAAACGGCAAGAGTCAGATTATTATTTCTGAGATTCCCTATCTGGTAAACAAGGCAAATATGATCATCAAAATTGCAGAATTGGTAAAGCTGAAAAAGATAGAGGGTATTACCGATATCCGTGATGAATCCAATCGCGAAGGGGTACGTGTGGTTATTGAGCTGAAGAAGGACGCCAATGCCAATGTAATCTTAAATCAGCTTTATAAGCATACTCAGCTGCAGGATACCTTTGGTGTGATCATGCTTGCTCTGGTAAATAACGAGCCCAAGGTGCTGAATCTTCTGGATATGTTGAAATATTACCTGCTCCATCAGGAGGAAGTGGTAACCAGAAGAACCAAATATGATCTGAATAAGGCAGAAGAAAGAGACCATATATTACAGGGTCTGTTGAAGGCACTTGATTTTATAGATGAAGTGATTGCCATCATTCGAAGCAGCCAGAATACTCAGGAAGCAAAAGAAAGGTTAATTGCAAGATTTGAACTGACTGATGTACAGGCTCAGGCAATCGTGGACATGCGTCTGCGCGCTCTTACCGGTCTGGAAAGAGAAAGACTGGAGAATGAGCATAAGGAGCTGATAGAAAAAATAGCCGGCTTAAAGGCAATTCTTGCAGATGAAAAGCTTCTTTTGGGAGTTATCAAGGAAGAAATATCTATTATTTCGGATAAATTCGGAGATGATAGAAGAAGTAAGATAGGCTATGATGAGGATGATATTAATCTGGAGGATCTGATTCCCAGAGAAGATACTATTGTTGCCAGAACCAATCTTGGATATATCAAACGAATGACAGTTGATAATTTCAAGACCCAGAACAGGGGCGGTAAGGGTATCAAAGGTATGCAGACGATTGAAGAAGATTATATGGAAGATCTGATGATGACTTCCACTCATGATTATCTGTATTTCTTTACCAATTATGGTCGAGTATACAGAATGAAGGCATATGAAATTCCGGAGGCAAGCAGAACCGCAAGAGGTGTTGCCATTGTCAACCTGCTGCAGCTGAATCCGGGAGAAAAGGTTTCCGCCATGATTCCAATTAAGGAAGAGGATATGGAGGGTAAGAACCTGTTCATGGCAACCAAGAAGGGTCTTGTAAAGAAGACTGCACTGGATGAATTTGCTCATATACGCAAGACCGGTCTGGCTGCAATCAATCTGAGAGATGATGATGAACTGATTGAAGTGAAGCTAACCAATGAAGAAAGCGAAATCTTCCTGGTAACCAAGCATGGTATGTGTATTCGCTTCAAGGAAACTGACGTAAGAGCTACCGGGCGAACTTCTATGGGTGTCATCGGTATGAACCTGGATGATGAGGATGAAATCGTGGCAATGCAGGAGCAGAGCCAGGGCGATTCTCTCCTTATTGTTTCCGAAAACGGTATGGGTAAGAGAACTTATCTGAATGAATTCAATGTTCAGTACCGCGGCGGTAAGGGTGTGAAGTGCTACAAAATTACCGAGAAGACAGGTGATGTGGTAGGTGCAAAAGCTGTAAATGATGAGAATCAGATTATGATGATCACTACAGAAGGTATCATTATCAAGCTGCGCGTACAGGATATTTCCACCATGGGACGTATTGCATCCGGTGTGAAGATGATGAATCTGGACGAGGACGTAGTGGTTGCCCGCATCGCTAAGGTAAAGGATAAAGTGGACGGTGAGGAAACGGAAGAAGAAGCTGATAACGCAGATAATAAAGATAATGTAATAGAATCTGCTGTTAATAAAGAGCAGGCTGCGGAAGCAGATAATTCCGCAGGGACCGTGGAAGAAATGAAATAATGAATTAAGTACCACTGTTCTTCACGAATGGTGGTACTTTATTTTAATGTTTCCTAAAACGAGTAAATAGAATATATCAAAAATGCCATGGATAAAGAATATATTATAAATAATACAGAAGAAAAAAATCAAAAATTATTAACAGCAAGAGAAAAAATTCTAGCTTTTGACCGTAACAGGATAGGAATAGGTACTCTCTCCGAAAAGACTCTCCACGCAATTTTAAAAAATTACTACGAACCTGATGAGGATAAGCAAGAAGTTCCCATAGGCAGATATGTGGCGGATATTTTTACCGGAGAAGAAATTATTGAAATACAGACTGCCCAATTTAACCGCATGCGTGACAAAATGAATGTTTTTTTACCCCAGTACCCTGTAACCATTGTGTACCCTATTGCCAAGGAAAAATGGCTTCACTGGGTGGATCCGGAGACCGGTGAAATCAGCGAAAAGCGTAAATCCCCCAGAAAAGGCAGTGAATATGAAATATTTATGGAGCTTTACAAAATAAAACCATACCTCAAAAATACAAATTTGAAAATAAATGTTGTACTGCTGGATATGGAGGAATACAAATTTTTAAACGGCTGGGGAAAACAGAAAAAAAATAATGCTTCAAAGTATGACAAAATACCTGTTCAGATACATAAAGAAATCATGATTGAGAGAAAAGAAGATTATTTGCAGTTCATTCCCTATGAGTTGGAGGAGAATTTTAAATCAAAGACATTTGCAAAGGCTGCCCATATACCTCAGAGACTGGCAACAGTAGTGCTGAATATTTTGGATTATATGGAGGTTGTAGAGAGAATCGGGAAGGAAGGGCAGGCTTATTTATATAAGGTAAAAGAATTCTAAGAATAAAATCGAAAATTTTCAGTCGATTCAATAGGCATATATGTTGCTTGGTAGTAAGTCTGATGACAAAATGAGAATAAATATAACCATATATGGATGGAAATAATTAAAACGGATTAACAATGGAGTTAAAGAAGAGTTAAAGTTACTATGAAACAGTAATTAATGGTTGATTTATGGATAAAATATGTTATAATGAAAGTAAATAACATGGGAGGTACAACCATATGACCATTAAAGAAATGCAGGAACGAAAAAAAGAACTGGGATATTCCTATGTACAGATAGCAGAATTGTCCGGAGTACCCGTAGGTACGGTACAAAAGGTGCTGGGAGGAATTACTACATCTCCCAGGTATGATACTCTTATGGCATTGGAGGAAGTATTAGGTGATAAAAAGCCTTCCATGGTTTGTGATACAGCATATGACTATCTGGCAAAAAGGCAGGGGGAATATACGGTTGAGGATTATTACAAGATACCGGATGAACAGAGGGTGGAATTGATTGATGGCTGGATTTATGACATGGCTGCTCCTACTTCTGTGCATCAGATCCTTGCCGGTGCCTTACATGCAAGGCTTTTAAATTATGTAATTGATAAGGAGGGAACCTGTCTGCCGATCATATCTCCTATAGATGTTCAACTCCACTGCGATAACAAAACCATGGTTCAGCCAGATGTTATTGTTGTATGTGACCGCGATAAAGTGATCATGCGCTGCTGCTATGGGGCGCCGGATCTGGTCATAGAGATAATTTCTCCCTCCTCCAAAAAGCGGGATATGATGATCAAGGCAAACAAATATTTGGAAGCCGGTGTACGGGAATATTGGATTGTGGATCCGGATAAATTAAAGGTAATCGTGTACGATTTTATGAAGGATGATTATAGTATTTATGGTTTTGACAGCACAATTCCTGTGGCAATCTGGAATGGGGACTGCAAAATCGATTTTCGGGAAGTATATGAGTATGTAAGGTTTTTGTATGAAAAATAAGTAAGGTTATATGAAAGCAAATACTAACTAAATTGTCATTGCAATTCAATATTAAATATGTTAAACTAATCATGCATAAAAAAGAATAAGAAACATGATAGGTGTCGGATAAGTATGATCATAATGCTGTAATGATAGAAGATTGCAGACTGCATAGATACGAAGTCCGATGAAAAGGGAATCGGGTGAAAATCCCGTACGAACTCGTCGCTGTGATAAAAGAACTTTTTTTCCGCTGCTGTGATGCAGGCAGTGTAATGTCACTGGGAAACCGGGAAGACGAAAGAGAGTGTTGATTTTTAAGTCAGAAGACCTGCCTGTGATGGTACTGTGTGACCACGAGTAATTGGTTAGTACATACAAGGAAGTAACATGTATATGGGCTTCTTTTTGGCATGTGGGCCGGAAAATAACAGCTTTCATGCAATATGTTTATGTATTACAGACCTTTTACTGAAAAGTAGAAGGTTTTTTATTGTTTTCTTATGCAAGAACTTCCAATCCTGCAAAGAACACAGGTTGAGAAGTTCTATATAAAATACGAAAGTCCGCTGAAGCGGCAGATGGAGGAAAACAAAATGTCAGAAAAGAAACAAATCAACAAAAAAGCCATACTTGGAGTGGCAGCCATTATCATTCTGGTAGCTGTAATGGGAATTTTTTACAGTGTATTCCGGGAAAAGCCGGTAGAAGGAAGCAAATCAATCACCATCGAGGTAGTAAACAAAGCAAAGGAATCCACCGTTTATGAAGTCAAGACCGATGCGGAATATTTGAAACAAGCTATGGAAGAAGCAGAAGGTCTGGAATTTGACGGTACAGTAGGTAAATATGGTCTTACAGTTACATCTGTAAATGGTGAAGTGGCAGATTTCACTGTAGACAGTTCATACTGGAGTTTCTATGTAAATGATGCATACTGCAATTACGGTGTTGACAGCCAGCCGGTAGAGGATGGAGACGCATTTAAGATTGTTTATGAAGTTTATGCTGTTCAATAAATGGTAATAGCCAATGATTGATAAAGAAGCAACTCATAAAGAAAATCTAAATGATAATTTACCGGACAAAAGATTAAATGAAAATAGAACCAAAGATAAAAAATCAATGTTGGAAGTTACCATTCATGATATTACCATGATCGGTGTTATGGTAGCAGTTATTGAAGTATGCAAAATTACCATGGCTTCCCTTCCAAACATTGAACTTACCACCTTTTGGATTATTATGTTCACGCTCTTTCTGGGAACGAAAAGTGTTTTTGCAGTGCCGGTATTTATTCTGATAGAGGGCACTATCTGGGGTTTTGGTCTGTGGTGGATTATGTATTTATATATATGGCCGCTGCTGGCTCTGATTACCTGGATTTTCAGAAAAAAGAATAATATCTGGTTCTGGTGCATCTTATCCAGTGTTTTTGGACTGGGGTTTGGCTTGTTGTCTGCAATTCCTTACTTTTTTATCGGATTTGGGAATAGTGGGATGCGAGGAGCTTTTGGGGCAGTATTTTCTTATTGGATAGCCGGTATTCCTTTTGACATTACCCATGGAATCAGTAATTTTGTGCTGATGCTGGTGCTGTATAAACCGGTGTGCAGCATCATGAAAAAAGCAACACATCTTCTACTTTAGAGTGAAGGCTCCAGTTTAGGAAAGGAAGGTATGGAAGTGTTAAACGAAGATAAAAAAACAGAAGCTTTAAAAGAGATAGAGCAGGAATCCTATCAGGCAGCATATGAGATTCTCGAAGCCGCAGGACTCAAGAAAGGTAATCTCTTTGCGGTAGGCTGCTCCACCAGTGAAGTGGCAGGAGCAAAAATCGGTACTTTCTCCAGTCCGGAGCTTGCAAAAGCAGTATTCACAGGTATTTACCGTGCTGTTAGCCAAAAAGAAGTCTATCTGGCGGCCCAGTGCTGCGAGCATTTAAATCGTGCCCTGATTCTGGAAGAGGAAGCAGCAGAAAAATATGGCTATGAGCCGGTCAATGTAGTGCCCCAGCCAAAGGCAGGCGGCAGCTTCGCCACTGCAGCATACGCAGCATTCTCATCACCCGTGGCAGTGGAGCATATCAAAGCACATGCAGGTATGGACATCGGGGATACACTGATCGGCATGCATTTGAAAGATGTGGCAGTTCCGGTACGAATCGGCCAGAAACAGATTGGAGATGCGCATGTGGTGTGTGCGAGAACCCGGAGAAAGTTCATCGGCGGTTCCAGAGCAGTGTATGCTGAGGGGTTAAAGTAGAGAGTAAGTATTTCTATTTGGGTTGAGCAGAGGCTTTGAATTGCCAGAGAACGGATAAATAAATTGTCATTGGAGGAGTATTCCTACTCCTCCTTATCATTCATTTCTGACCGGGCCAGCGTAAAGATAAACTCCGTGCCTTCTCCCGGTGTACTGATCACATTAATATTCTCATTATGGGCGGTAATGATTTCCTTGGCAATACTCAGGCCAAGTCCTGTGCCCTTCTTATCCTTTCCTCTTGATAAATCGGATTTATAAAATCTTTCCCAGATCATCTTCAGGTCTTCCTTCGGGATGCCGATTCCGCTGTCCTTGACGGACACCAGAATTCGCTTCTTTTTCTCAGATGTTTCTATCTTAATGATAGAGTTTGGATTGCTGAATTTAATGGCATTGTCAATCAGGTTGTAGAGCACCTGCTGTATTTTGTCTACATCTGCATAGGCATATAGGATGTTGCCGGTCAGGATCAATTCAAATTTAATCGCTTTTCCACGGCAAATTATGCCGAAGGAAGCGGTAGTGCTGCGGATAACCTGGTTGATATCAAAGTGCACTTTATTTAACAGCATTCCCTTGGTGTTCAGATTGTTCAGGGTAAGCATGCCGTTGGTCAGCTTTGTCAGACGTTCCGTTTCATTTAGCACAATACCCATGTATTTATTGTGCAATTCAGGAGGGATGGTTCCGTCGATCATGGCCTCCAGATACCCTCTGATGGAGGTAAGCGGAGAGCGGAAGTCGTGGGAAACATTGGCCACAAATTTCTTCTGGTCATCCTCGGAGCGGGCAATTTCACTTGCCATGTAGGACAGGCAGGCTGCCAGATATCCGATTTCATCGTCGTTGTCCACCGTGAATTCATAGTGCATATTTCCGGTGGCGTATTGTTCCGTTGCATAAGTGATTTTCTTCAGAGGTGTATATACGAACTCCGTGAAGAAAATTAAAATAATCAGGGACAGCAGAAAAATAATAGAAAAAGTAATAAAGGAAATATTTAGCAGCTGGTTAGTGGAATCTACGATAGCGGACATGGGCATGTGGATGGAAACATACCCTTTTACCTTATATTCCGAAGTAATGGGTGCAAGTACGGTCAGCACGTCCTCCGAAAAGGTATCAAAGAAGGTACCGATAGTGTAATAGGAATCCCCCGTGATCGTGGAATCAAAATTTTCAATGATTACTTCTTTTTCCACCTCAATAGGCTGGGTGGAATTCAGAATCACACGTCCGGAAGGATTGATAATTTGAATGGTGGAGTCCAGATAAACAGACAAAAAGTCCAGCTGCTCCTTAACTTCCACCAGTGTGGTCTCTTTGGTGTACAGATCGCTTGCGTAGGTATCCGAGATCAGGGTAGCTTCAGAATAAAGATTCTTAGACTTTTCGCTGATCAGCTGCTTGGAAGTTACATCCGGAACAAAAAAGGTAATAAAAACAAACCCGAAAAAACCAAATATAAAATAAGCCAGTATAAACTTCAGATAGAGTGTTTTTTTCATAAAGTGTCAGTTCCTTAATTCAAATTTGTAACCAATGCCCCATATGGTAGCAATTTTCCAGTCTGCGTGGTCTTTGATTTTTTCTCGCAGTCTCTTAATATGTACGTCCACGGTTCTGGTGTCACCGATGTATTCATAACCCCAGATCTGGTCAAGCAGCTGCTCTCTGGTAAAAACATGATTGGGGGAGGCTGCCAGGAAGTATAAAAGCTCCAGCTCCTTGGGAGGCATGTCAATGTTTTTGCCCATGTAGATAACGGAGTAGTTGGTCAGGTTAATGATAAGATCCGCGTATTCCACGCATTTTATATTCTTCATTTCTTTCTCTGCGGGGGCAGGCTTATAGCGGCGAAGAACCGCTTTGGCTCTGGCAACCAGCTCCTTGGAGTCAAATGGCTTTTCAATATAATCATCAGCACCCAGTTCCAGTCCCAGTACCTTGTCAAAGACTTCTCCTTTTGCAGAAAGCATAATAATGGGAATGGAATACTTTGCCCTGACTTCGCGGCATACCTGATAGCCGTCCATACCGGGCAGCATCAGATCCAGCAAAATCAGATTGGGCTGAAAGGAGATTATGGCATCCATAACGGATTCTCCGTCATTTACGATCATTGTGTCGAAGCATTCCTTTGTAAAATACAGGGAAATCAGCTCCGCAATATTGTTATCATCGTCTACAATTAAAACTTTTTGTTTGGTTACCATACGATTCTATCCTTTCCTTTTATTTAAAAGTCACTATCGTTACCCCGGCATCTCCTTCGCCGTATTCACCCAGTCGAAACTCTTTTACATATTTCAGTCTCTTTAGGTAAGCGTGAACCGCGCTTCGAAGAGCGCCTGTGCCCTTGCCGTGGACGACTCTGACGTTAGGCATATGAGCCAGGTAAGCGTCATCCAAATATTTATCCAGTGCACAGATGGCTTCGTCCACAGTCTTGCCCAGAAGATTGATTTCGTGGGAAATGCCAAAGGACTTGGACATCTTAATCTTGCCGGTATTGGTACGTTGAAGTACCGGCGTGGTAATGGAAGCTTCCTCCGCATATGCAAGGTCGCGCACATTGACCTGGGTACGCATGATGCCGCACTGTACGAACAGGTTGCCTTTGTTGTCAGGCAGTGTGCTTACGGTACCCTTCAGCCCCATGGACAGTACCTTCACGGAATCGCCCTTTTTCAGCTTTGCAGGATCCAGAGTCTTGTGTGTGTTTGCTTTTTCCTCTGCTTTTAGGGAAAGCCGGGCATTCTTTTCATTAATCTTCTCACGTACTTTCTGGCGCGCCTGCTCCAGAGATTTCATGTCGGCATTTTTGTCCAGCTTGTGGAAGTCCCGGATGGTCTCGTCTGCAACATCCTTTGCCTCTTGTAAGATGGCACGAGCCTTTTCGTTGGCCTCCCGCAGGATGCGGTCCTTTGCGGCATCAATCTTCTCATTTTTGGCTTTCAGCTGCTCCTGAAGGATGCGGATACGTTCCTTATATTCTGCAATTTCACGCTGCTCCTTTTCAATGGTCAGACGGCTCTGCTCCAGATCGGAGAGCACATCCTCGAAGCTTTCATCTTCCTTACTGATCTGTGCCTTCGCAGCGTCAATAATATATTCCGGCAGTCCCAGCTTAGAAGAGATGGCAAAGGCATTACTCTTGCCGGGGATACCGATCAGCAGCCGGTAAGTAGGCTGCAGGGTCTCCACGCTAAATTCACAGCAGGCGTTTTCCACAGAGGAGGTGGACAATGCGTAAATTTTCAGCTCGCTGTAGTGAGTGGTAGCCATGGTGCGGATGCCTCTGTCGTGAAGGTGATTCAGGATGGCAATCGCCAGAGCAGCACCCTCCGTAGGGTCGGTTCCGGCACCAAGCTCGTCGAACAAACACAGTGAATTCTCATTTGCATGTGCCAGAATGTTGACAATGCTCTTCATATGAGAAGAAAATGTGGATAAGCTCTGCTCAATACTCTGTTCGTCCCCGATGTCCGCGTAAACTTCCTCAAAAACGGAAAGCTCTGACCGGTCGGCAGCAGGAATGTGCAAGCCCGCCTGCCCCATTAGAGTAAAGAGTCCCACGGTCTTTAGGGAGACCGTCTTACCGCCGGTGTTGGGACCGGTAATGATGAGCAGGTCGAAATCCCTGCCAAGATGAATGTCGATGGGTACTACTTTTTTCTTAGGCAGCAGGGGATGGCGACCCTTGCGAATATTAATATAATGTTTTCTGTTAAATACAGGCTCTGTAGCATTCTGATCCATGGCAAGCTTTGCCTTGGCAAATACAAAGTCCAGATAAGTCATCAGCTTGTGATTCTGCTGCAACTCTTGTACATGCTCGCCTGCCAGCGCGCTTAAGTTTGCCAGAATGCGCTCGATCTCCTGCTGTTCCAGCAGGGCTAATTCCTTAAGTTTATTGTTCAGCTCCACAACGGCAGCAGGCTCAATAAAGAAGGTAGAGCCGGTGGAGGACTGGTCGTGAACCATACCGTGTACCTGATTTTTGTATTCCGATTTGACCGGAATACAGTAGCGGTTGTTACGCATGGTAATTACCGCATCCTGCAGATACGTTCTGTAAGCACCGTTGACCATATTTACCAGCTGACTGTGAATCTTGTCATTGGTGGTAACCATCTGGCGGCGGATGCTTTTTAATACCGGGCTGGAATCATCTGCAATCTCCTCCTCGGAGAGAATGCAGCGGTTGATTTCATTGGCCAGCTGTGTGAGAGGTGTCAAAGCCTCAAAATAAGCATCCAGACTGTCTTCGGGTGTATCCTCCTTGTCTTTTTTGCCGTAGGATTTAATGCGGTTTACGTTATTTAAAAGTTTTGCAATCTTCAGCAGTTCAATAGCGGATAAAGTGGAACCTATTTCTAACGTTTTTAAGGAGAAGCCAATATCCTTGTTATCCCCAAAGGATGTGCTGCCCTGTTTGAAAAGTCTGGTTAGGGCATCTCTTGTTTCAGCCTGACTGGTACGGATGGCATTTAAATCCGTAGTGGGAACCAGTTCCCGGCAGGTTCTTTTACCCGGTTCGGAATCCGCATGCTCTGTCAGCTGCAGGATAATTTTATGATATTCTAATGTGGATAATACTTTCTCGTTCATAAAGCCTTCTTTCTGCGCGTATCACATAGTTAACAGGAAATGCCGGTCAGGGATTTTATGAAAGAATGTCCGATAAGCGCAGACAAAACATTCTATTCTATCTTAGTATATCACAGAATTCCGGTAAGGGATAGATTTCCTTTCTCTTTACTTTTAAAAAAGTATACTTTATACTAAAAGAAGAAGCGTATGTGCGAGGCTTTCGGAAGCGGCCTCCTCAAGCTTCCTAGTATCATAAAAATAATAACAAGATAATATAGAGAAAGAAAAGGAAGAGTATGTCAGATTTTAATGTGGTAAATAATAGTGAATTTATGATCGAAAAGATAAAGGAAAGGCCTGTTAACCGTAGAAAGCTGATGAAGAGGACGTTTATAACCGCTTCCCTGGCAGTGATGTTCGGTCTGATTGCCTGTTTTACTTTTCTGCTGCTGGAACCGGTAATCAGTAACTGGCTGTATCCTGAGGAAGAGACAGAGGCCGTGGAATTACCTGAGGACGAGGAGGAAATGAATCCGGAGGATATGCTGGAGGACACTGCACATACGGGTACGGTAAATGCCCAATTGGATCAGGAACAGGTGGATGAAATTCTGGATTCTATGGAGTTGAATAAGTCACATTATGTGCAGCTATATGATCTGATGTCGGAGTATGTGGATGAATTATCACGCTATATGGTAACGGTAACCGGTGTCAGGGAGGATTATGACTGGCTGGAAAACAGCTATAAAAAAACCAGTGATACATCCGGTGTAATCATTGCCCGCAATAATACAGACCTATACGTTCTGACTAATGCATCGGCCATCAAAAAAGCGGATAAAATTCAAGTAACCTTATATAATGGAATGACCATAGAAGCTATCCTGACAGGAAAGCATTCGGGCATGAATCTGGCGATAGTCAGTGTCAGTCTGGAAGCGGTTGGGACAGAGGGGGAAATAGAGGAAATTCCGGTTGCGCCTCTGGGCTATTCCAAATCTTACAACCTGGTGGGAAGTCCTATTGTTGCCATGGGAAGTCCTATGGGAACAACAGAGTCGGTGGGTTATGGCATGATTACGGCGAAAGCAGAGGAGACAACCTATGCGGATTATAATTATGATATTCTGACCACTGATATTTACGGCAGCCAGTCGGCACAGGGAGTTCTTTTCGATATGCAGGGAAAGATTGTGGGCGTTGTTACCTCTGCTAAGGTAAATACGGATATGAGAAATATGATTACGGCATATGGAATCAGTGATCTGAGACAGCTTATATCCATATTGTCTGCCGGAAAGCAGGTACCTTATCTGGGAATTGAAGGAATCAGTGTTACCAGGGAAGCAAATGTGGAGTTACAGATTCCTTATGGTGCATATGTAACGGATGTTATCAATAATTCCCCGGCGATGCTGGCGGGTATTCAGGAGGGGGATATCATTATCGGAATGAATGATGTGACGGTAGATGAATATTCCGATTTTGAGAAAGCTATGTACAATACCAATAGCGGGGATGTAGTAAAGCTGAAGATTATGCGCTATTCTCAAGGTATTTACAAGGAAATGGATATGGATGCTACACTGAAAGGAGTAGACTAAACTATGAAATTTATAAAAGATTATAAGGATGGAGACAGAGTATTTGATATATACCTGTGCAAACATAAACAGTCAGCGGTAACCAAGAACGGTAAGCCTTATGAAAATGTGATATTGCAGGATAAGACCGGCACTATCGATGCCAAGGTGTGGGAGCCGAACAACCCGGGAATCAGTGAATTTGATGTATATGATTATATTGAAGTGTATGGCGAAGTGACCAATTTCCAGGGAGCGTTGCAGGTAAGTGTGAAGCGTATCCGTGTGTGTGGTGAGGGTGAGTACAATCCGGCGGATTATCTGCCGGTCAGCTCGAAAAATATCGACGAAATGTATAAAGAGCTCAAAACTTACATTGGTTCTATTAAAAATGGATATCTGAAGCAGCTTCTGGAATCCCTTTTTGTAAATGATGAAACCTTTCAGAAAAGATTCTGCCAGTCTTCTGCCGCAAAAACCGTGCATCATGGATTTGTGGGCGGCTTATTAGAGCATACTTTAGGTGTGACAAAAATGTGTGATTATTATTGTACCGCCTATCCGGTCCTGAAAAGGGATCTGCTGCTGACTGCGGCTATGTGCCACGATATTGGCAAGGTTAGAGAGATTTCACCCTTCCCGGAAAATGATTACACGGATGACGGACAGCTGCTTGGGCATATTGTCATGGGTTCCCAGATGGTTGCTGCAAAAGCAGGTAAAATCCAGGGCTTCCCACACGAGCTGCTGAGCCAGTTACAGCACTGTATCTTGTCCCACCAAGGAAAGTATGAATTTGGCTCACCCAAGATTCCCGCAATTATCGAGGCTCTGGCGCTGAATCATGCGGATGATACGGATGCGAAGCTGGAGACATTTAAAGAAATTCTGGATACTGCAAACGACAATAATGGCTGGCTTGGGTATAATAGGTTGTTTGAGTCGAATTTAAAGGCAAGCAGAATCGATTTTTAGGGTTTAAATTTTTTAAATGTCCGGCTGCTGACACCTTATATATTACTCACACACCGGACAAAGGACATCTCGATAAATTTGTATGCCATCTGAAGTACATAAAGGTTCGCAGCTGTCATACAAATTTACCGATCTGTTCGTTGTACGTTGCATTATGTAATATATAAGGTGTCAGCAGCCTAGTCTTTGAAGTAAGACAAGGAATCATAGAAATGAGGGCAATGATGGAATACACAAAAAATGACATTGTCAAAGCTACCATAGAGGATATGGGAACAGAGGGTGAAGGTATCGGTAAGATTGATGGATTCACTTTGTTTATCAAGGATGGGATTGTAGGAGATACGGTGGAGGCAAAAATCCTGAAGACCAAGAAGAATTATGCCTACGCCAGGATGGAAAAAATACTGACACCCTCTCCCTATCGCGTAGAACCGAGCTGTGCCTTTCACAGACAATGCGGCGGATGTCAGATTCAGGCTCTTTCCTACGAAAGGCAACTGGAGTTCAAGCAGAATAAGGTAAAAAATAATCTGATCCGCATCGGCGGTTTTTCAGAAGAATTTATGGATTCTGTTATGGAGCCTATCGTGGGGATGGATGAGCCTTATCATTATCGTAACAAAGCACAGTATCCTGTCGGAATGAATAAAGAAGGGAAGATTATAACCGGTTTTTATGCGGGGAAGACACACAGTATCATCTGCAATACGCAGTGTCATCTGGGCGACCCGGGAAATCAGAAGATTCTGGAGATTATACTGGAATTTATGGAAAAGTACGGCATCGAAGCTTACAACGAAGAAAACGGCAGGGGGCAGGTGCGTCATATATTGATTCGTACCGGCTTTACCAGCAAGGAAATCATGGTGTGTCTGGTAATCAATGGCTGCAGTAAATTCGGAAAAGTTGAAGAGAAGCCGGAATATATCAAACACCAGAATCGCTTGATTGAGGCCCTGAAAAAAATCCCCGGAATGACCAGCATCTCTGTCAGCATCAATACAGAAAAAACAAATGTCATCATGGGAAAGGATATCCATCTGCTATGGGGTTCTCCCACCATTCAGGACGTGATCCGTGTGCGTGATATGGAGAGGGAGGGACATCCCTTTACCGGGCAGCAGCTGACCTTTAAGATATCACCATTGTCCTTCTATCAGGTCAATCCGATCCAGACAGAGAAGCTTTACAGCCTGGCACTGCAGTATGCAAACCTGACGGGTAAGGAGACCGTGTGGGATCTGTACTGCGGTATCGGAACGATTTCTCTGTTTTTGGCTACAAAAGCAAAGCAGGTCTATGGTGTGGAGATCGTTCCTCAGGCGATTGAAGATGCAAACGAAAATGCGGTACGCAACGGCATTACCAATGCAGAGTTTTTTACAGGAAAGGCGGAGGAAGTGCTTCCGGAGTATTATGAGAGGATAAGCAGGAAGGGTACAGGTATTGTGAAGACCGAAGAAGCTTGCAGAAGCAAGGCAGGGGAGGCAGAGAATGACCAGGAGAAGCGAAGTATCCAGAAAAATCAAGACATGCTCCATCCGGATGTAATCGTGGTAGACCCACCCCGCAAGGGCTGCGACCAGGCCTGTCTGGATACCATGCTGAAAATGCAGCCGGAGCGAATCGTCTATGTAAGCTGCGACAGCGCCACAATGGCACGGGATGTGAAGATTCTTTGCGATGGTGGGTATGAACTGAAGAGGGTCGTGGCGTGCGATATGTTTCCGCACACGGTGCATGTGGAGACCGTCGCATGTCTACAAAGGGTGGATATGTAGAAATCCTTGAGTTTACGCACTTTGTAAGCTTTTTTAGTTTTGATTACAAAAAAGAAATGCGTGGAAATAAGCAGTTTGTAAATCAAATTACAGTTGTAATAGCTCTAGACCTCGGTTGCGGAGATACAATGTCTTATAAATAAAGTTAATATTAATACTGCTGA
>JAZNXM010000079.1:0-8703 GCA_045593865.1 Acetatifactor sp.
ATATCCCAATTAGTAAGACCCCTTGAAGACGACGAGGTAGATAGGAATGAGGTGTAAGCACAGCAATGTGTTCAGCTGACATTTACTAATCGGTCGAGGGCTTGACCAAGGGTTGGAAAGCAGGAAGGATAGAGAAGTTTGAGAGTTCTCCGGAAGGAAGACTTGAAAAGATGACTTGTTAAGATGGATTCCGTGTTCGGTTTTGAGTGTATGATGTAGAATATAGTTAAGTATGGAAGAGCAGAAGATATTCTGTTCTTTTTTTGTTGTATTGAAAATAGTTATTGAAAAAGGATTAGTGCAGCTTGTGAAAGGGACTATCAACAATGATTTTTTTCAAAAGAAATCGGATTTGGCCCAATAGTTTAAATATTTTCTTAAAATTGCAAATTATACATGACAAATTTAAGTTTTACATATATTATATTACTTATGGGTTTCGAGTATATGGACAGCTGTTTGGACTGTCTCATTTATCCGAATCAGACAATATAACAGATGCTTGTAAATGCCCTGAATAATTTAAACTACGAGGTGAAAAGTTTATGAATCAGACCAAAAAAAATTCGTTGTTCCAATTTATAATTAAGGTACTGCAGGGAGCATTGATTGGATTGGGAGCAGTACTGCCCGGCATTTCCGGCGGTGTGCTCTGTGTTATTTTCGGTATCTATAAAACGATAATGGAGTTTCTGGCAGATCCTTTCCGTAAGTTTAAGACACATGTGCCTAAGCTTATTCCGATTGGTATCGGTGGTATCATTGGTTTTTTAGGTGTTGCAAATATTCTCTCCTTCCTGTTGGAAAAATATCCGGCACCTTCTGTATGCCTCTTTATCGGATTAATCGGAGGAATGCTGCCTTCTCTCTTCAGAGAAGCCGGCGAACAGGGACGCGGCAAGGCATCCTATGTTTCCATGGTGCTGGCAATGATATTTGTTTTCGCATTACTGATTGGCTTACGTGTTTTCTCTGTGGAAATTACGCCAAACTTCGGATGGTATTTGTTCTGCGGATTTTGTCTGGCATTAAGTGTGATTGCACCCGGAATGAGCTTTTCGACACTGCTTATGCCGCTGGGACTGTATGAGCCTTTTGTGGCAGGTATCGGACATATGGATTTTGTAGTATTGATTCCGGGAGGTATTGGTGCACTGGCGACAGTTATTTTGTTTGCAAAGGCGGTTGACTCACTGTTCAATCATCATTATTCAGTGGCATTCCATGCAATCATCGGTGTAGTGATTGCGGCGACGATCATGATTATTCCGTTTGCAAGCTTTACCGTATCGGTTACAAGCTTTCTTGTCAATATCGTGTGTCTGGTTGTTGGCATTGTGGCTGCATTGCAGTTGGATAAATTTAATCAGAAATATGCTGTTTAGATGGAACGTATTGTGTATGATGAGAGCCGGAGGGTTTGAAACCTTCCGGCTCGATTTACAATCAATGTTTGTCTCTTAGTTACAATTCAGATTGAAAAGAAACGCAAGGCTTAGGCTCGCGATTTGTACTTAAAACAGCGGCTAAAACAACTGCTTGATCAAATACTGATAAATCTCCTGATTCTTTTTCTGCCAGTTATCACAGATAGATTGCGCGACTTCCTTAGTGGGAACAGACAAAGTAAGTTCCACCAGGTTTGTCCCACGTTCCTTTGCCAAAAGGTGTGCCTCGTATTCGCCGGAGGTAGCCTTGTAGTAATCCCCAAGCACAGAAACCTCGTCCCTTAAAACAAATTCATTCTCTTGAAAATACTCGTTGATTTCCGTCTTAATCGTGTCATTTATCCTGTTCTCAAAGAAGTGCAGTGTCTCCCGGCCTTCCTCTGTAATATGCAGATGCGTTCGGTTGTTGACGGTGCGGGCATGGATCAGGTTTTCCTCGGTCAGTTCACTGATTACCTGCTGCAGTGTCAGGAAGTTGGTGTATTCTTTTTCCAGTATATAATTGCTGATCTGGGCGTTGGTAATCGGGAACGTAACCCTGTCCAGCATGTAAAGAATGATCAGTTTATATAGAGTCAATGGGTCTTGAAGCATGGTATGATCTCCCTTGATAATTACGATTTTCCTTCATTTTCCGATGAAGGGTATTTAAGACATCTCTTTTATTCAGGCTCCATTTCGGAGCGATCAGAAGCTCCTTCGGACCATCCCCTGTAACACGGTGTACAACGATATCCGGTGAGAGCAGTTCCAGACAGTGAATCAGGATGTCCAGATATTCTTCCTTTTTCAGTGCATTGAAGGTATCTGCCCGATAATCCTTCGCCAGATCCGTGCCTTCCAGAATATGCAGAAGCTGCAGCTTGATGCCGAATATGTGCTTCTGATTTAAATATGAAATGGTCTGATAAATGTGCTGCCGGGTCTCCCCCGGAAGACCTAGGATCACGTGCACAATGCAGGGAATATGAATCTGCCGTAAATTTGCAACAGCTGTATCAAAGCAGGTCAGAGGATATCCTCGCCGGATGTATATGGCAGTGTCTTCATGTATGGTCTGTAAGCCCAGTTCTACCCAGATGGATTTGTCCGGAAAGGTCTCATGCAGCTCAGATAAAAGCCCAAGCACATCATCGCCCAGACAGTCCGGTCTGGTGGCAATGGAGATGCCGCAGATTTGCGGCTCTGAAAGTGCTTCCGTAAAAACTTTCTTTAGGTATGGAAGGGGGGCATAAGTATTGGTATAAGCCTGAAAGTAGGCGATAAAGTGCTCTCCGATTTTCTTATCTCCGAATTTTTTCTTTCCTTCTTCAATCTGTGCAGGGATATTGCTTCCCGGGACAGCAAAATCTCCACTGCCGCCGGCACTGCAGAAGATGCAGCCCTTGTTGTCCAGGGTGCCGTCACGGTTGGGACAGGTCATGCCCGCATCCAGTGCGATTTTGTAGCATTTGTGACCGTAGGTGTTCTTGCAGTATGCATCGAAAGAGTAATATGGTTTATTGTGCCATGCCCTGATTGAATTATTCATAATAGAAATTTCCTTTTTGATAAACCGAGTTCCGAAATATGCGCGTTCACAGCAGCCATTCATTGAAACTTTCCCTTATTTTAATGAGAAAATGTGATTTTTTCAACCCTTTATAAAAATTTCACTTCCTATTTTTGTAAAAGTGTATTATAATTTCCTTATATTTGGAAGCATATCGGAATTGTTTCAGAGCACATATCTCAATATACCCAGATAAAATGAAAATCCATATTGTTTAAAAGTGTTTATAGCCATATAGGAGGTTTTATGCGAGAAAAATATGAATCATTAGCACTTGTACAGTTAAAAGAATTAGCAAAGGTACGAGGGATCAAAGGAACTTCTACGATGAAGAAGGCAGATTTGGTGGAAGCTATGCTGCTGGAAGATGAGAAAGATAAGGTGAAGGCTGCTAAGGCGGAAGCGGTTAAGGCAGAAGCTCTCAAAGCGGAAGTGACCAAAGCAGAAATTACGAAAGCAGAGGAAGTGAAGGCAGAGCCTGCAAAAACTTCCCCGGACAGATCAGAGCAGGAGAGAGTGGCAAGAACTTATGAGCGTACTTCGGAACGAACCTATGAGAGAACGTCTGAAAGAAGTTATGAAAGATCGGCTGAGAGAAATCAGGATAGAACCGCGGAGAGAAGTACAGAACAGACCGGGGAAAAGAAAGCGGATGATATGTTTTATCCTCAGGAATTGGACAGCGGCATAGAGGCAGCCGGTATTCTGGAAGTTATGCCTGACGGTTATGGTTTTATCCGTTGTGAAAATTATATGCCCGGTGAGAATGATGTGTATGTGGCACCCAGCCAGATCCGCAGGTTCGGATTAAAGACCGGTGATATTATCAGTGGCAACAAGAGGATTAAATCTCAGAACGAGAAATTCAGTGCCCTGCTTTATCTGAAGACCGTGAATGGCTATCAGCCGGATGTGGCTGCCAGAAGAAAGCCTTTTGAAGATATGACACCCATTTTCCCGGACAAGCGTATCCGTATGGAGGCACCGGGATGCAGCATTGCCATGAGAGTCATGGATCTGATCAGTCCGGTAGGTAAGGGACAGCGTGGTATGATCGTATCTCCTCCGAAAGCCGGTAAGACCACCCTCTTGAAGGAAGTGGCCAAGTCTATCCTGAAAGCAAATTCTCAGATGCACATGCTCATTCTGTTGATTGACGAGCGTCCGGAAGAAGTAACCGATATTAAGGAAGCCATCGTGGGCGAGAACGTGGAGGTAATTTATTCTACCTTCGACGAGCTGCCGGAGCATCACAAGCGTGTTTCGGAGATGGTGATCGAGCGTGCAAAGCGTCTGGTTGAGCATAAAAAGGATGTGGTTATCCTGTTAGACAGCATTACCCGTCTGACCCGTGCGTATAATCAGGTAGTTCCCCCAAGCGGACGTACCCTGTCCGGTGGTCTTGACCCTGCTGCGTTGCATATGCCCAAGCGATTTTTTGGTGCGGCAAGAAATATGCGTGAAGGCGGCAGTCTGACAATTCTTGCCACGGCTCTGGTAGAAACCGGAAGTAAGATGGATGATGTGGTTTACGAGGAATTCAAAGGAACCGGTAACATGGAAATGATTCTTGACCGTAAGCTTTCCGAGAAGCGTATCTTCCCTGCAATTGATATTCAGAAGTCCGGCACCAGAAGAGAAGATCTGCTGCTGACATCGGAGGAACTGGAAGCAGTGAATATTATGCGCAAGGCATTGAATGGTCTGAAACCGGATGAAGCAACGGACAAGATTCTGGATATGTTCTCACGTACCAGAAGCAATTCAGAGTTCGTATATCAGGTTAAGAAGAATCGATTTATCTAAAAAAGTAAAATTAGCGCAAGCATAATTTGAGCATTCTGTGAGTTTGGGATAAATTTGATCAAAAATCCTTAAATTTTATTCAGAAAACGCTTGCAACAAGTATACTGACATGTTATAATATCAACGCTGTCTGTGGTGGCATAGGCAGTGCGGATGAGAACAAAATTATAATGTACTTAACTATATAGAGAGGTGAAAATCATGAGAGAAGGAATCCATCCTAATTACTACCAGGCAACAGTAACATGTAACTGTGGTAACACATTTGTAACCGGTTCTACCAAGAAGGAAATCCACGTAGAAGTTTGCTCCAAGTGTCATTCATTCTACACTGGCCAGCAGAAGACCGCTAGAACTGAGGGACCTAGGGATAAGTTCAATAAGAAATACGGTGTTACAAGCAAATAAGAAGTTCGAAAAGGTTGAGGTATTATATCTCAACCTTTCTTTCTATGTAGTGTTATTCCGTGTTTTACAGATTTGAAAGGATATGTGATTTAATGGCAGATAAGAAAAAGCTGTGTTATTCCGGCATCGGCGGTCAGGCGGTTCTGGAAGGCATTATGATGAAAAATAAGAATAGATATTCAATTGCGGTGCGCAAACCCGATGGGGAAATTGCTGTCGATATGAATACCTATGAAGGGCTGCAGCATGGCAATAAAATAAAAGAACTTCCTTTTATCCGAGGAATTTTCAACTTTATAGATTCCATGGTTCTGGGAATGCGGTGTTTGAATGTTTCTGCAAGCTTTTATGAAGAAGATGAGGAAGAGACGTCTTTTGACAGGACCTTGAACAAGATTTCAAGGGGGAAAGCGGAGGCGGTCATTTCAGGATTTGTTACGACGGTTGCCATACTGTTGGCATTGGGATTGTTTATCGTGCTTCCGTATTTCCTATCTTCTTTACTTAAGGGGTATATTTTAAATGCGTCATTGCTGGCAATTATGGAAGGCTTGATCAGGATTGTGATTTTCGTGCTGTATGTCTGGGGCATCAGCGCCATGAGCGATATTAAGCGGCTGTATATGTATCATGGGGCAGAGCACAAATGTATCAACTGTTTGGAGCGTGGCAGGGAATTGAATGTAAAGAATGTTAAGCGCAGCTCCAGACTCCATAAGAGATGCGGTACAAGCTTTATGTTCTTTGTAATGTTTGTCAGCATCTTACTGTTCTTCTTTATCAGAGTAGAGAATCCGGTATATAAAGTGCTGCTTCGGATCGCCCTGATGCCGGTGGTGGCTGGTATATCCTATGAGATTATCCGTCTTGCAGGCAGAAGCAATCATATTCTTGTAAGAATTTTATCCGCCCCGGGTATGCTGATTCAGCGAATGACGACAAAAGAACCGGATGAGAGCATGATCGAGGTTGCGATCGCAGCGGTTGAAGCGGTATATGACTGGAAGGCTTTTCTGAATGAAAATTTTGATTATGCGTATGAGATAGAAGAGACTGCAGAAGAAGATGTTGTGGAAGCAGCTGGCACGGCAGAAGTTTTCGCGGATGTGGAAGATGGCACGGCAGAAGCTTTCGTGGATGTGGAAGATGGCACGGTAGAAGCTTTCGTGGATGTGGAAGCTGGCTGCAATGTCCAGGCAGAGGATGATTTCGAAGAGGTCGAATGGGCTTTGGCAGAGGATGATTCCGAAGAAGTTGGTGAGAAGACTGTTCCCATGAAAGAAACTTCTGAAGGTTGATTGGAAAAGGATTTACACAGATGAACTATCAGGAGTGTTTTCAAAAAGGCAAAATCGCCCTAATGGAGGTCGGAATAGAAGAGGCAACATTGGATGCCAGACTTTTGCTGGAGCATGTCTGCGGGACTAACAGGAATTATCTGTTGGTTCATGGGGACAATGATGTTACGGCCGAGCAGGAAGAAGCTTATTTTCAATGCATAGATAAAAGGGCAAAAAGGATACCACTTCAGCACATTACCAGGATCCAGAACTTTATGGGGTTGGATTTTCAGGTCAATCATCATGTGCTGATACCCAGACAGGATACGGAAATTCTTGTGGAAGAGGTATTGCGACAGATGTCGGATGGACTTCGTATTCTGGATATGTGCACCGGTTCCGGCTGCATCTTGATCAGTCTGCTGCGATACAGCAACTGGTGCCGAGGGACAGGTGTGGATATTTCAGCAGAAGCACTGGAACTGGCTGAGAAGAATGCCTCCACACTGTTGGGAGAGGGCGCTTTTGCAGGTCATAATGCGACATATAATTTTATCGAGAGCAATCTGTTTGAAAGTGTGGAAGGGACGTATGACATTATTGTTTCCAATCCGCCCTATATCAGAAGTGATGTGATAGAGACGCTGATGCCGGAGGTAAAGGAGCATGAACCCAGGCAGGCACTTGACGGCAGGTCGGATGGGCTGTATTTTTACCGTAGGATTGTGGAAGAGAGCCGGGAACATCTGGTAAGCGGCGGCATGCTGTATTTTGAAATCGGTCACGACCAGGCGGAGGATGTCAGTGCATTGATGCAGGCGGCAGGTTTTCGGGGCATTCAGGTAATAAAGGACTATGGGGGTCTTGATAGAGTGGTTTATGGCAGCATAAATAGCAGTCAGTTTTAAGGAAAGAGGTTAAGCATGTTTGATAAATTGGAAGATTTATTGATTCGTTTTGAAGAGATCATGGGGGAATTGAATGAGCCTACCGTGACGAATAATCAGGACAGATTTCGTAAGCTCATGAAGGAACAGAGTGATCTGACCCCTATCGTGGAGGCTTATAAAGAATATAAAAAAAGTAAGCAGGATATCGAAGATTCTTTGATGATGCTGGAGGAAGAGTCGGATGAAGAAATGCGTGAAATGCTGAAGGAAGAGTTGAGCGACAGCAAACGGAGAGTGGAAGAGCTGGAGCAGGAGCTGAAGATTTTGCTGTTGCCCAAGGACCCTAACGATGATAAAAACGTTATCGTGGAAATCCGTGCAGGTGCCGGCGGTGACGAGGCTGCATTGTTTGCTGCTGAAATTTATCGTATGTATGTGCATTACGCAGAGGGCAATCGCTGGAGAGTGGAGACTATGAACGTGGATGATATAGGTATCGGAGGTATGAAGGAAGTTCAGTTTATGATTACCGGTCAGGGCGCATACTCCAAGATGAAATACGAAAGTGGTGTGCATCGTGTACAGCGTGTGCCGGAAACGGAAAGCGGCGGACGTATCCATACCTCCACCATCAGTGTTGCGGTAATGCCGGAGGTTGATGAAGATATCGATATTGTGATTGATGATAAGGATATCCGTATCGACGTAATGCGTGCGTCAGGTAACGGTGGTCAGTGTGTCAACTCAACTGACTCAGCGGTGCGTTTGACACATTATCCTACCGGTATCGTGGTTTACAGCCAGACGGAAAAGTCACAGCTGCAGAACAAGGCAAAAGCTTTTGCGTTGTTGAAAGCGAAGCTGTACGATATGGAACAGCAGCAGAGACATGATGCGGAAGCAGAAATGAGAAGAAGCCAGATCGGTACCGGTGACCGTTCCGAGAAGATTCGTACCTACAACTTTCCCCAGGGACGCGTCACAGACCACCGTATCGGCTTGACACTGTATAAGCTGGATAAGATCATGAATGGTGATATTCAGGAAATACTGGATGCCTGCATCGCAGCGGATCAGGCGGCGAAGCTGGCCAAGATGAATGAGTAAGTTAAAAAGAAAAAGTCTTTAAAGAATAAAAAAGATTGTAAAGAATAAAAATATGTTACTATGTAATTAGAAAAGGCAATCGCCACAGAGTGGTTGACCCAGATTAGGAACAAAACCTTCCCGCACTGGCCAAAGTACAGGGAAGGTTTTGTTATGTTAGTGACAAGTCATATAAATGAATGTCCGCATTAGAATGCAGATAGATTTATATC
>JAZNXM010000080.1:0-3383 GCA_045593865.1 Acetatifactor sp.
TTGGAAAAACATATTGAGAATATTCATAAATTCGGTGTGCCTGTAGTGGTAACCCTGAACTCCTTTGTAACCGATACGGAAGAGGAAGTGTCATTTGTACGCAGCTTCTGTGAAGAAAGAGGCTGTGAATTTGCGCTGTCCCAAGTATGGGGTAAAGGCGGCGACGGTGGTGTGGAACTGGCTAAGAAGGTTCTTAAGACTCTGGAAACAAAGGAAAGCAGCTTCAAGGTATTATATGAAAACGAGCTGCCTTTAAAGGAAAAGATTGAGACCGTTGCCAGGGAAATCTATGGTGCAGGAAATATTACCTTTGCACCGGCTGCAGCAAAACAGCTAGCAAAACTGGAGGAGCTTGGATTTGGCAGCTTGCCGGTGTGTATGGCAAAAAATCAGTATTCTCTGTCGGATGATCCTACACTTCTGGGCAGACCGGAAAATTTTGACTTCAATATTCGTGAAGTTTATGTTTCTGCGGGTGCAGGCTTTGTGGTAGTATTGACAGGTGCGGTAATGACGATGCCGGGGCTTCCGAAACAGCCTGCAGCATACAATATAGATGTGAATGAAAACGGTGTAATTACTGGTTTGTTCTAAGTAAGGTAATTATTGGTGCATCGAATTAAATGATAGGGGCACTACAGGAAAGGAAGAAAAAATGACACAGATTATTGACGGTAAAAAGATCAGTGATGATATAAAGGCAGAGATCAGGCAAAAGGTGGAGGAATATAAAGCCCAGGGAATTGAAATTACACTTGCGGTTATCCAGGTTGGGAATAATCCGGCATCTACGGTATATGTGAGAAATAAAAAGAAAGCCTGCGAGCTGGTAGGTATCCGTTCCTTAAGCTATGAGATTCCGGAGGAAACAACAGAAGAAGAATTGCTGGAATTGATTGGTAAATTAAATGCCAGAAAAGATGTAAACGGCATCCTGTTGCAGCTTCCGTTGCCGAAACATATGGATGAAGACAAAATGCTCCTTGCCATTGCTCCCCAAAAGGATGTGGATGGCTTCCATCCCATGAATGTAGGTGCACTTTGTGTGGGCAAGCCGGGTTTTGTTTCCTGTACCCCTGCCGGAATTATTGAGCTTTTAAAGCGTTCCAGTGTGGAGATTGCCGGAAAAGAGTGTGTTGTTATTGGCCGAAGCAATATCGTTGGAAAGCCAATGGCGCATCTTTTGCTGGCGGAAAACGCTACGGTGACGATTGCACATAGCAGAACCAAAGACTTGAAGAAGGTTGCATCCCGGGCAGACATCCTGATTGTTGCCATAGGGCGCCCTAAGATGATTACTGCTGAGTATGTAAAAGAGGGTGCAGTGGTTATTGACGTAGGTATCAACAGAAATGCAGATAACAAGCTCTGTGGCGATGTGGATTTTGAATCTGTTGCACCAAAGTGCAGTGCCATTACACCGGTTCCGGGTGGTGTGGGACCTATGACAATTGCCATGCTGATGAAGAATTGTGTGGATAGTGTGAAAATGTGAGAAGGGCTTCTAAGCTTATGCAAGTGATTCGGAAGCGTTTATTTTATATCCATCTTCCCTGCATAGCGCGGAGAATTGGTTTCAGACATTGTGTGAAATTGAGAAAGAAAGTTCCGGAATAGGAGTGTTCTTCAAGAGTAAGGAAATTAGTATGAAATGTCAAAAGTGTGGAGCACATATAGGGGAAGGAAAGCTGTACTGTGAGACCTGTGGAAATGAGATTCAAATGGTTCCTGATTTTGATCCGGAAGTGGAACAGACGATAAATCAGGCCATGGATCACATTGTGAACGATGTATTTGAACGTGATGTGAACGTGAATGGATACCAAAAAAATCAGGTTCATGAGGAGGATGAGGAATCTCAGGAGAAGGATGCTTTCGAACCAAATAGGAAAGCATGGCTGGAGCATTTCAGCCTGACAGAGAAGCGTTATTACCGCTGGATTATTCTGATACTGGGAATCAGCTTTTTCGTACTTCTGCTAGTCTTGGGCTATATGAATTTTACGGCGGATTATCAGTTGCGCCGGGGAAATTATTTTCTGGAAATGCAGGATTATGAAAGTGCGATGAAGCATTACGAGAAGGCCGGTACGTTGGCTCCTGAGAATGCAGAGATCAGCCTGTATCTGGCAGCATGTTATGAAGTGCTGGATAGAATGCCGGGATATGAAGCATGCCTGACAAAAGTAATCCAAAATCAGGATGCAACATATATGCAGCTTGAGCTTGCATATACCCGGTTGGCGACCCTATATCTGGAGAAGAAAGAATATCAGAAAATTGATAGTCTGTTAAAAGAATGTGAGATAGAAAATGTCATAAAGATATTCGGGATATATTGTGCCCAACCTCCGATGTTCAGTCACGAAGGGGGAGAGTACACTGCAATAGTCCCGTTGAAGATAGAAGGCGGTGAGAAAGGTACCGTATATTATACCATTGATGGTGCTGACCCAACTGTGGAAAGTCTCAAGTATAATGGACCGGTTTTCCTGAATAAAGGTGAACACACCATAAAAGCAATCTATGTGAATGAATTTGGTGTGGTCAGCCAAGCGGTTACCGGCAAGTTTGTTATCCAATTTTAACTTAAAATAAAAATCTAAAGGCGAAATGAGGAGTATTATGTACAAGATTGTAAAAGCAAAAGAACTTACCACAAATATTTATTTGATGGAAGTAGAAGCCCCCAGGGTTGCACATTCCTGCCAGCCCGGACAGTTTGTCATCGTAAGAAGGAATGAAGAGGGAGAAAGAATTCCGCTTACCATTTGTGATTATAACCGGGAAACTGGCACGGTTACCATTGTTTTCCAGGTTGTAGGTGGCGGCACTGAACAGATGTCACACTTGACGGTGGGCGATGCATTCCACGATTTTGTGGGTCCTTTGGGATGTGCATCGGAATTGATTGATGAAGATATTGAAGCGCTTAAGGAAAAAAAGATTTTATTTGTGGCAGGTGGTGTAGGTGCTGCACCTGTATATCCTCAGGTGAAATGGCTTCACGAGCATGGTGTGAATGCAGATGTTATTGTAGGAAGTAAGACCAGGCCCATGTTGATTTTGGAGGAAGAGATGAAAGCCGCAGCAGGTAATCTGTACATAACCACAGATGATGGTTCCTATGGCAGAAGCGGTATGGTTACTCAAGTAATTAAGGATCTTGTTGCAGAAGGCAAGCAATATGATCTTTGCGTTGCCATCGGTCCTATGATCATGATGAAATTTGTATGCTTACTGACCAAAGAATTGCAGATTCCTACCATTGTCAGTCTGAACCCTATCATGGTAGACGGAACAGGTATGTGCGGTGCATGTCGTGTAACGGTAGCCGGAAAGGTAAAATTTGCGTGTGTGGATGGCCCTGAATTTGACGGACA
>JAZNXM010000081.1:0-1581 GCA_045593865.1 Acetatifactor sp.
TGATTCAGGGTTACTTTGATAACTTCACCGATTAATCCGTATTATTATAAACAATGAACGGGTGACTCCTTTTAGGAGCCACCCGTTTTCTATTTCAGACCGTTTATAAATTCCTGCATCATTTCAGCTGCCATCTCCGGAGAGCGGTACACAAAATAAGGATCTCCCCGTACCACACTTATCACCTGGATATTCCTGTTGGTGCACAAATCCTCGTGCAGCTGCCTCCAATCGGAGCCTACGTACAACTTACCTTCAGAGCTATAATTACTGAGCAACTGCAATACAGGCATATTTGCCGCATACTGCTTTCCTGATAACTGCAGGTGATTGTCATATTCAAATGCCATCTCTTCTGCCGAGTTCCTGTCAGAAGTTCTGCTGATAAACATTTCTTTTAGTACATCCTTGCTGTCCTTAGATGTTTTAAATATCGGAGCATATATTTCCCATTGTATTCCGGTAAAGCCTGTTATCTGCAAACATTTTTGCCCCCAATATTGAACCTGCCCCTGCTTTTTAAGTATCCTTCGATACTCATCCGGTGTCCGTCCGGTGGCTGCAAGCATCTCATCCGGCTGGGCAGCCACAGATGCATCCAAGCCTATAACTGCCTCCACCTCTTCCGGATATTTCTCCGCAAAAAGCTGGGAATACAGGCCGGACAACTGGTGCCCTGCCAATATATAGGGCCCATCTTCCCCAAAAGCCGCCAGCGCATGGTGAATTTCAGATACCAGATTTTCCGCAGTCCTCTCTTTATCTGTATCATCGCTGAATCCGCAACCCGGATAATCCAATATGATTACTCTATTGTAAGCTGCCAGTTCATCCGCCAGGGTACGCAGAGTAATGGTAGGACAGGGATCATAAAAGCCCCGCAAAAGCACCACCGTATGTTCTCCTTCCCCTGTCACATAGGCTGCTATCCGTACGCCGTCTACTTCTGCATAGGTAATATTCTCCTGCGCATATTCCGCCACCTTTTTCTCCATAGCAACGCTTTTCCTATGGGAGGATATACAGGTAACAATTGTTAATACCAGCACCAGAATGAGAACCACCCTTAAGAACTTCTTTGCATCCCTCCATAATACTTTACGGAGTTCTTTCTGCTTCATCCAAATCTCTGCCAACCACACATAGAGTTTATGCAACCAATATGATGTAACTATGGTACAAACCAATATCACCAATACAAGCAAAGGTACACTTTTTATATAAAACTGCTCCGGCAGATTCTCCTTATACCCAAATATCTGCAAAAACAATCCATGCACCAAATATATCTCCAACGTCAGACCGCCCAGAAATCCCAAAAGCTTATTCCCTATTCTGACCTTCATACCAAGCAAAAGCACCAGCCACACAAATCCGCATGCAGCAAGCATCTGACTTATCAGAATTGCCCAACGGACCGCGTTATAAATAGCGGCACTTCCGTACAATCCTTCCATTTGCAGGACATACTCAGACAGAACGAAAAAGCCTGCCGTAGCTGCTGCCGTCGCAACCACCCATGCTACATAATACTTTTTAAACGCAGTTACAATCTTTTCCTCATGTCGGGCAAATATAAGG
>JAZNXM010000082.1:0-9641 GCA_045593865.1 Acetatifactor sp.
CTTTTCAATCAGCTGTTCCTTGGTAGGCTTTTTTTTGAATTTCACAAATACAGCTGCGGTATGTCCGTTCAGAACAGGCACGCGGATACACTGGCAGGTAATCACAGGAGAAGTTGCAGGAACGATCACACCATCCTCAATCTTACCCCAGATACGCAGAGGTTCTTTTTCACTCTTTTCCTCTTCTCCGCCGATGTAAGGTATGATGTTTTCCACCATTTCGGGCCAGTCTTTGAAAGTCTTGCCTGCGCCGGATATTGCCTGATATGTAGTAGCAACCACTTCATATGGTTCAAATTCCTTCCATGCCGTCAGAACAGGCGCATAACTCTGGATGGAACAGTTCGGCTTAACTGCAACGAAACCTCTGGTAGTGCCAAGACGCTTTTTCTGGAAATCAATAACCTTCATATGCTCCGGGTTGATTTCCGGAACCACCATTGGAACATCAGGCGTCCAGCGATGTGCACTATTGTTGGATACCACAGGAGTTTCAGTCTTTGCATATTCTTCTTCAATCTTCTTGATTTCTTCCTTGGTCATATCAACTGCACTGAACACGAAATCGACTTGCGCCGCAACCTTTTCCACTTCGTTAACGTTCATGACAACGATATTCTTCACTGTTTCCGGCATGGGGGTGGTCATTTTCCATCTGCCACCTACTGCCTCTTCGTAAGTCTTTCCTGCTGAGCGGGGGCTGGCTGCAATTGTGGTCACTTCGAACCATGGATGATTCTCCAATAAACTGATAAATCTCTGTCCAACCATTCCGGTACCGCCAAGGATACCTACTTTCAATTTTTTGTTCATATTTTTCTCCTCTTTTCTGCATTCGTAATAATATATTTCTGAGCCAAATAATTTTTAGAACTCTGAATGACCTGCTTCATAGCTTCAATCCCGGGAGCTCCTATAGTAAGTCGTTTCTCCACACAGGTTTTCAGCGAAATCGCCTCATAAATATCCTCTTCAAATTTATCACTCAGAGCCTTCAGCTCATCCAGCGTCAGATCGTCAATGGCACAGTTCTTATCAATACAGTACAGAACCATTCGTCCGATAATTCCATGGGCATCCCTGAAAGGAACTCCCTTATTTACCAGATAATCAGCTGCGTCTGTAGCATTGGTAAAGCCGCCCAATGCGCTCTTGGCCATACGGTCCTTCTTAAATTTCATGGTCTGCAGCATACCTGTAAATAACAGAATGCAGTTCTTTGCAGTTTCCATGGCATCGAAAGCCATTTCCTTATCCTCCTGCATATCTTTATTGTAGGCAAGGGGCAGCCCCTTCATAGTTGTAAGCAAAGACATCAATGCACCGTATACCCTGCCGGTCTTGCCGCGGACAAGCTCTGCAATATCCGGATTCTTTTTCTGAGGCATGATGCTGCTTCCCGTAGAATAGGCATCATCCAATTCTACAAACTGATATTCATTGGTGTTCCAGATTATGATCTCTTCGCTGAATCTGGAAAGATGCATCATAATTGTAGACAACGCACATAAAAACTCAATCAGATAATCCCTGTCGGAAACAGAATCCATGCTGTTCAAGGTGGGTCCGTAAAAGCCCATCAGCTCAGCTACATATTCTCTGTCCAAAGGATAAGTGGTTCCAGCCAGTGCCCCAGCACCCAGAGGGCAATAATTCATACGTTTATAAATATCATGAAGTCTTTCCCTGTCACGCTTAAACATTTCAAAATAAGCTCCGTAATGGTGGGCCAACGTGGTGGGCTGCGCTTTCTGTAAATGAGTGAAGCCCGGCATATAGGTCTCCAAATTTTCTTCCATGGTATTCAGGATTACTGTCATCAATTCTTTCAGGAGCTGGTCCGTATTCTCCACCTGGTCTCTAGTGTACAGACGCATGTCCAAAGCCACCTGATCATTGCGGCTTCTTCCGGTATGTAATCTCTTTCCTGCTTCACCTATTCTGTCAATCAGATTCGCCTCAACAAAGCTATGGATATCTTCATATCCGGAGCCGATGACCAATGCTCCGCTTTCCACATCCTTCAGAATGCCTTCCAACCCGGCAATAATCGTAAGTTTATCTTGTGCTGTCAGAACGCCCTGCTTTGCCAGCATAGTCACATGAGCAATACTTCCCTGTATATCCTGTTTATACAATTTCCTGTCAAAATCTATGGATGCGTTAAAATCATATACCATCTGATCGGTATCCTTGGTAAAACGTCCCCCCCATAAATCAGCCATAATCATCTCTCCTGTTCATTTTATTCACTTAGTAAAACTATTTTGCAACTGGATAATACTTTCCAGAGTTTCACCATTCAAACTTAAGCATGATAATACCACAAATGCCACTTTAATGCAATACAGTGGCGGAAATAAACTCACACAAATTTCACGATCAGAATATATTACTATAAATCCCGAATTCGCATAGTGGGGGTTAATATGAGTTCTTATTTGTTAGAATTAAAAAATATCAGCTACTCTTACCATAGTTTACACGGAGAAACAAAAGCTTTGGATAACATATCCTTCGGTGTAAAGGAAGGCGAATTCGTTGCAATTGTAGGTCCAAGCGGTTGTGGCAAATCCACTCTTTTATCTATTATATCGGGCCTCATCAGTCCAAAGACCGGAACCATCGCAGTTAATCATTCCGATGGTTCTCTCGGCTATCCTAAGATCGGATATATGCTGCAGCATGATCATCTCTTTGAATGGAGGACCATCTATCAAAACGTACTTCTGGGCTTGGAAATTCAGAAAAAAAAGACCACTGAGCATCTGGAATATGTGGAGCATCTGTTAAAGGATTATGGTCTGTATGATTTCCGCAATAAACGCCCAAGCGAATTGTCAGGCGGTATGAAACAGCGAGCTGCTCTGATTCGTACTCTGGCCTTAAAGCCGGAATTACTCTTGCTGGATGAACCCTTCAGTGCATTGGATTATCAAACCCGATTAATGGTTTCAGCCGATATCTGTAATCTGATCCGACAGACGAAAAAGACAGTACTCATCATTACCCATGACCTGTCGGAAGCAATCAGTCTTTCAGACAGAATCATTGTATTAACGAAGCGTCCGGCCGTCATTAAACGGGAACTGCCCATTTCCCTTACCATTCAGGGAGATGACCCGCTTGCGGCCAGAAATGCACCGGAATTTAATGAATATTTTAATATTTTGTGGAAGGAAATGACTTATGAAATGGATAAATAAAAAAAACCGAACAGAATACAGTGATCAGGAATTATTTATGAAAAACCATAAAAAACACCATCATCAGGTGGCTCTGTTTCGAGTGCTCATTTTTGTATTTTTTATTGTCATATGGGAGTTAAGTGCCAATCTGAAGTGGATTGATGCATTCTTCTTCTCTTCCCCCTCCAGAGTGCTTTTGTGCTTCTTTGACCTAATGACGGACGGTTCACTGGTCACTCATATCGTCATAACATTAGCGGAAACCATTGCCAGTTTCCTGCTGGTATTCCTGATCAGCCTGATAACTGCAACCCTTCTGTGGTATTCCTGGAAGGCCTCGGAGGTTTTGGAACCCTACCTGGTCATCTTGAACAGTTTGCCCAAGTCAGCGCTGGCGCCATTATTCATCGTGTGGCTGGGTACCGGTACGAAAACAATCATTGTGGCAGGAATATCTGTGGCGCTCTTTGGCTCCATCATCAGTTTTTACACCGGTTTTAAACAGGTGGATCAGGAAAAGATAACTTTGATATACACCCTGGGTGGCCAGAAAAAGGATGCATTCTTCAAGGTTGTTCTGCCCAACTCCATCCCTATTCTGATCAGTACCACAAAAGTCAATATCGGTCTGGCACTGGTAGGCGTTATCATTGGAGAATTCCTGGCTGCAAGACATGGTCTTGGTTACCTGATCATCTACGGTTCACAAGTGTTCCAGCTAAACATGGTTATCACATCAATCATCATACTGTGTATTATCGCAATTGGGTTCTATAAAGTTATTCAGTCGATCGAACACAATATAAAGAAGCTTTATACGATATGATTTTCTAACAATAAGTATTTCATATACCATTAACTCCTTACAATACTTAAGCTTCCAATAAAAAGAGTTCCCGACACATACATCGGGAACTCTTTGGAAAATGGAATTTACTTATTTTTCTTCAAAGAAATACGGTCAGCACCGGGAAGACAGAACTGGGGTACGAAACGATCCAATCCCGTAAAGGTAAGGATGAGGATGGAACCCACCACGATAAAGCTCATGTAGTTTTGACCGATAATATCAATGGGAGTAAAGGTCTGCAAGGGATACACTGCACTTGCAATGCCGGCAAAAAATACCGGAAAACAGTGCCAAGGCACCAACTCTGAACCATAAATCCCCATTGCCGAAGTAAAGGTAGCCAGTCGCAGGCGGAGGCGATAGTTGTCTTTCTCGTCCTTGCACTCCACATTCTTATCAACGATATCCCGGATAATGGGGGACATGGTGGCAACCTGTGCGGTTTCGTCCGCAAGTGCAACGTTGCCGGCAAGACAAAGAACCCCACACCATCCCATGAGCTGATGCACATTGTGGGATATCTTTGTAACAAAGTTTGCCAAAGGTGCAAAAGCATTCATACTATTCATAATACCACTAAAAGCGGAAACCCAAATCATCATAACAATGACCCAGCTGCCTGCATCACCAAAGCCCTTCAAAAGAAGGCCGTTCAGCCATGTTGTAAAATCGGTCGTTCCCACAATCATGCCGAAAACGAGAGAAGAAACCATACCTGCCGCAAGACAAATCATGGTGTGCAGTCCCATAAAGGAAAGAACGATGACCAGAATAAGGGGAATGATCATAATATAAGAGACACCTGTTCCCACCTGCTCCAAAAGGGTCAGTGCAGAGGGACGTTCTATTGCAAGGGCATCGCGAGCTTCCTGGGGAATCTGCGCAATTGCAGCAGCCACATCCCCCTGCGTATTCGGAAGTCCGGATCCAGCGAAGAAAATAACTACAATGGCAATCAGGAGACATCCGAATGCCCAAACAAGCTGGTGTTTCAGACGGTCAATGATTTTGACATCCTGCATACCGCAAGATAATACTGTAACATCGGAAATCATACCGATGTTATCACCGAAGCAGGATCCGCCTGCAACGGAGCAAACAGTCAGGAGAACATTACCACCCACCAGATGATTCAACCACAGAAAGATGGGCGCACAAGCTGCGAAAGTGCCCCAAGAGGTACCCGTGGCAGTTGACAAAAGACAGGTAACGATCAATGCTACCGGAGCAATGGTCCGTGCAGTAACGCCTACTTCCAGCGCAAGATTAATCAGAGCGGCACCAACACCGGTTGCCATAAAACACTCTGCAACGCCGTAAGCAAACATGAGAATAAAGAAGATGAGAACAATCTTCTTCACGGAATCCAGACATTTTTCAAATGCGATATCAAATTTTGCTTTGTAGATGATCATGTAAACCAAAATAGCACTGAAAGTGGCAATGGGAGCTGCCAGCAGCAGATCCAGTTTGAATACAATGACCAGGACAGCGAAAACGAGAAGGGGAAGAAATTTAAAAGCAGCTATCCAGCCGGAATTTTTTTCTCCGCCTGTGTTCTCATTCGAAATTGTTTTCGTTTTGTTTTCCATAAGTTCCTCTTTCCTGCATTTTGCAAGTGTGCTCGCAAAACCGCAATAATTTGTCGATTGAAAGGAACTTTCAATCTTATCTCCCGTATGCATTGATGAATGCCAAAGGTATATACTAAATATATAATAAGATTCCGGTTTTAATCCAGCCATTTTATCTATAATATGTGTCATATTTTGCACAAATCTATTCTACGGATTCCTCTCTCATGCGATTCCAGATGCCGCTTAGGTTTTTTTAAGCTTTACATTTTAAAGTCACACATGACAGTCTATCTTTCATATGTTATCATGTATTTAACAGAACATCCCGCATAGAGAATCCATCGGCAACATATCCACCCAAACTCACACAAGAATCGAGAAGATCATGACTGAATTAGAACAATACTATAACAAATTTAATGAAGAGAAACGTCTAAACTCCCGTCATGGACAGGTAGAGTTTCGCACTTCCATGAAATATATCCACGAATGCATCGAGGATTGCAACCGCAATATCAGTGATTCCGGATTTTCCAAAAGCCATATCAAAATTCTGGATATTGGAGCAGGAACCGGTCGGTACAGCGTGGCACTGGCGGAAGAAGGCTACGATGTAACCGCAGTAGAACTGGTAAAATACAATCTGGGTATCCTAAAATCCAAGAACAGTAATGTAAAAGCCATGCAGGGTAATGCTCTGAATTTGAAAAAACTGGCAGACAACACCTTTGATATTACCCTTCTCTTCGGCCCCATGTATCACCTTTTCGGCTTTGAGGACAAGCGGAAGGCATTAAATGAAGCAAAACGTGTCACTAAGCCTGACGGATACATCCTGGTGGCATACTGCATGAATGAATATGGAGTTCTGACCTACGCCTTTAAAGAAAAACATATCCTGGAATGTATGCAGGAAAACCGTCTGACCGGGGATTTTCATACGGTTTCCTCTAAGGAAAACCTTTACGATTATGTCCGTATTGAAGATATGGACCAATTAAATAAAGCCGTTGGATTGTCCAGATTTAAAATCATTTCCCCTGACGGACCCGCAAACTATATGAGGATGTACTTAAATAGTTTGAGTGAGGAAGAATTTGAATTATTCGTACGCTATCATATGGCTACCTGCGAACGCCGGGATCTGATTGGAGCCGGTGCCCATACAGTTGATATTCTCAGAAAGACTACTTAACAGCTATTCATTTTGCCGATAAACTCTCTCACTCTTGCATTGGATGAGTTAAAGATCTGCTCCGGTGTACCCTGCTGCTGAATCACACCCTGCTCCATAAAGATAATCCGGTCTGAAACCTCTCTGGCAAACTGCATCTCATGCGTTACAATAATCATAGTCATATGCTGCTTTGCCAGCTCTTTGATGACCTTGAGAACTTCCACCGTAAGCTCCGGATCCAAAGCAGATGTGGGCTCGTCAAAGAATAAAATCTTCGGCTGCAGTGCCAACGCTCTTGCAATGGAAACACGCTGCTGCTGACCGCCGGAAAGCTGGAACGGATAAGCATTCTCCTTCTCTTCCAGACCAAGCTGTTTTAACAGCTTCTTCGCCCGTTCTACTGCTTCTTTTTTGGACAGCTTATCTACACTGATCGGTGCATCTATAATATTTTTCAGCACAGAATAATGAGGAAACAGATGAAAGCTCTGGAATACCAGTCCAAAAATCCTCTTGATCTGTTTCAGTTGGCTCTTGGGTGCATATACACACTGTGGATTCCTGTTTTTATCTTCCTTCTCCCAAACAGCCTTCTGCCCATCATAAATCAGCTCACCGCCATCCATTTTCTCCAACATAGTAGCACAACGAAGCAGAGTGGACTTTCCGGAACCGGAAGGACCGATGATAGAAACAACCTCGCCTTCCTGTACGCAAAGTGAAATATCGTTCAGGACTTCCAAACCACCAAAGGCTTTTTTCATATGATTTATTTCTAATAATACATTGCTCATATCCGGACACTCCCTCTCCTAACGGTAATAATGGAACTTTTTCTCAAGCTTCTCCATGATGTAAGCTACAATAAAGTTAAATATGTAATAAAATACACCTGCGGCCATCAATGGCATGATACTGGTCTGAGCAGCTCCAATCTGTTTTGCTATGGTAAACATTTCAGCAACCGAAATGGTAAATGCCATGGAAGTATCTTTAACCAAAGTAATGGTTTCGTTTGTAACCGGCGGTAATACACGTTTAAATACCTGCGGCAATATAATCTTAAAGAAGGTCTGCGGCTTATTGTATCCCAAAATCTGCGCCGCCTCATACTGGCCTACAGGCATGGATTCAATTCCTGCACGATAAATCTCTGCGAAATAGGCTGCATAATTAATCACAAAAGCCAGAATAACTGCGGGGAATCGATAAGAACGACCCATCTGAATTCCAAAAGCATAATAGGGGCCGAAGTATACCACCAGAATCTGCAGCATCAGCGGCGTCCCCCTCATTATGGATATATATATTTTGGTAATTGTTCGGATAAATCCTATTTTTGACATTCTGCCAAATGCCACGATCATGCCAAGTGGCATGGAAAACAAAAGCGTCAGCGCAAAAATCTGTACGGTTACCCAGAATCCTTCCGCCAACTGTGGAAACACTTTCAGTAAATCCTTAAATACTTCTACAATATCCAATAAGGTTTGATATAATACCTCAAACAAGTTCATGCTTATTACCTATCCCAAATCATATATTTCATAAAACATAGAGTCAGCGAAGTGTCATAACGACACTTCGCTTCCTTTTAATGTTTATGTACTCATTGATGTTTATGTACTAAGATATTAGATTATTTGCCCAGACAAACGCTGTCTTCAAGACCCCACTGCTCTGCAATCTTCATAAAGGTTCCATCTTCCACCATTTTATTGAGTGTTTCCTGAACCGTATCTCTTAATGCTTCGTTGCCAAGATTGAAACCAACACCGTACTGCTCGGTAGCCAGCATATTGTCATCGCCCTCAAGCATCATGAATGCACCTTCTTTGCGGCTTTCGATCTGATACTGGGCTACACCGATATCAATAGCAACTGCATCAACAGCGCCTTGCTCCAGATCCATAAATGCAGTATTGTAATCTGCATATTCAATCAATTCCTTGAAAGAATCTCTGAGTGCAATATTTTCAGCCTTCTCTTCATCATTCAATGCTGCCAGTGCGGAAGAATCCTTCTGAACAGCTACAATCTTACCGGCCAGATCAGCCTTAGCCTTAATGCCTGAAGAAGTTGCTACTGCAAATACCTGACTGTTATCTACATAGGGCTCACTCCAAGTATACTGATCCTCTCTGGTATTGATGGTAAATCCGTTCCAAATACAGTCAATAGCGCCTGACGAAAGCTCACTGTCCTTGCTGTTCCAGTCGATGGGCTGCTTCACAAGCTCCCAATCATTTCTCTTGCAAACTTCAGCAGCAAGATCAAGGTCAAAGCCTACATATTCACCATTATCATCACGATAACCATAAGGTGGGAATTCTGCATCAAAACCAACGATAAATTTCTTGTCCTCTCCTGCGCTGTTTTTGCCGGATGCCGCAACATTACCACAGCCTGAAAGCAGACCAATCGTCAGTGCCATCACACTCAATAAAGCAATCATTCTTTTCTTCATAACGTCCTCCATTTCTTAAAGCGGGCGAAAAATTCAACACGTCACATGGATCATTTCGCAAAACTCCATATATATAGGCGCCGCACTTTAGCATGCTAATTTGTTAACACGGTGTAATAGTATCACGGTGGAGGCAAAATGTCAAGATGAGAGACTGCACTTTTTCATTCAACAATCCGTTTTTTAGGAAATGCTCACTTTATCACTGCGATGCAACGCAGTCTTTCCTATGAATGAAAAAAGCACCACCCTCCCGGATGATGCTTACCAAGCTGAAAATGGGACTTGAACCCACGACCCCTTCATTACGAGTGAAGTGCTCTACCGACTGAGCTATTTCAGCAGCTACAATATGATATTGTAAAATATTCCCCTATAATGA
>JAZNXM010000083.1:0-3252 GCA_045593865.1 Acetatifactor sp.
ATTGCATATACTGTTAATAACCTATTATGGATTAATCTGCCATATTAAGATTTTCAAATAATTCAAAACAATCCGCTTTCTCGGAAGGGAAGTTGCCAAATCCCTCAATTCGGATCCATCCTCTGGTGCCGTCCTCACCCTCTAACAATATCCATTCAGAATTATCCGTAGCCACATTCCGCACCTTTTGCGGCTTCAAGGTGATTTCCTCACTTTCCTCGGAGCGCTCTGCAAATACCGTAATCTCCCGCAGCAGTAAAAGTGGCATCTCAGCCTGTTCTCTCCAGGAAGAGTCATCTACCATATAATAAATATCATCCTCACGTCTTACAATTTCACTGCCATTCCAGTAATAATAGCCCCAAGCCCATTCCGTCTGCATCATATCAACCCGGAATGTACATTTTATCATACCATCTTCGAAGGTGACATCACGAATATCCGCCGGAATACTTCCCGCAGGATACAGACCCGTGCCATCATATCGGAAGAAAGATGTCTCAGGATCATTGCTCGGCCCGTCATCATATACTGCAAGTAAAATATCATTGCCATTTGGTGAATATGCCATTACCTCCGAATATAACCTGTCACCATACTCTTCAAAGTAAAACTCATTTGCGCGCACTCGATATTTAGTGCGAACAAAAATCCCTGCTTCCCAGCCGTCATTATCAAAGAAATCCCCCAAGCTCTCCAGATACAGCACTTCCTTTTTGCCATCTCCGTCCAAATCCAGCCTGCCTGCAGTGCTGTTTTCCGGAGTCACTTCCATACAAAGCAGTTCGCCGCCAAGCACCTTCGCCTCAGCATTTTCCGGCAGCTTCGTAATCGGCTCCATACCATCCGGATAGAAAAAGTCCGAAAGCTTTAACTCCAAACCGCTTCCGCCGGGCTCTGTTAAAAACAACTGCACAACATTCTGTCGTCTGACGCCGTTTAGCAATCCCTCCTCGGAACCATGCAGATAACAATCTTCTCTATCGCCCACAGATGCATTTAAGAGAATTTTGGTATCATAAGCCGTCAAAAAATCATCCAGCCGCTCTCCTACCTGCAGTACCTTATCAATGGTTGCTTGATCATTTTCACCAATATACCCGTCCCAATAGGATGCACTTCCTTCTTCCAATAAAACCGGTTCCGTTCCCGACGGCATAATCTGTAATAGCTTATATCCCAAGCCGCCGCTTCCCTGATACATTAAACTGCTGTAAAACAAGATGCAATTTTTCCTTTCATATCTGACAACGGCTAGATTGCCATTACCCGCATGCGCCTCTGAAAAAGAGTGCTCATACAGGATTACATCTTCTGCCGGCGTATCTACGTCGGTCTCTTCCTGCCCTTCCAGAATCCTTACAAGCACCTCCGTACCGGTCCAGAGTTTCTCCCAAAGAGTCTTTGTAGTAACCTTGGACATGTCATCCCCCAAATCTGCCCAATAAAATACGTCAAACACGATTCGATCCTTTATCTTGTCCCCGGTCAGCTCCACCTCATACTCTGACAATCGGAAGCTTCCGTCCTCATTGATTTTAATGCCTTCCAGTGTCTGGGTGGCTTGCTCGTCCTCTTCCGGCATCTCGGAAGTATCGGCCGTTTCACTTGACACTTCTAAAGTGGTAATCGTTTCTACCTGCATCTCTTCCTGCTCTGAGCCCTTGCTTCCGGACGCGGTACACGCAGCCAAAATTCCTGCAAATACAATCACTATTACCGCCGCCCAAATCACTTGCTTTTTGTATAGTGCAATCGCCGTAATTCTTTTTTTAATCTCCTCTTTGCCATTCACCATATCGGTTGCGCAGTACAATAATCGATGACTTTTTGTCCGCTCTATGGTCATTTCAATCAAGGTTCGACCGTAAGCCTCCCTTTTATCCTCGCCAAGACGAGCCAAGGTTCCTTCATCACAAGCCAGCTCACTATCCTCCATGGAAAGCCTTGCAGCCACCCATACTAACGGATGAAACCAATATAATACAAGGCACAAACTCCGGACAAGTGCCCAGATATGATCCAGATGTCTGTAATGCGTCATCTCATGAATCAGAGTATGCTCCTTACGCTCCTCAGACAAAAGCGCCTGCTCCGTCATATAAATACCCGGCTTAAAAACGCCGCACAAACACGGTGAACTTACATGCGCCGTCCAATATATCTTCACACATCCTTCTCTTCCAATATACTGCCTGTCACATGCAAGCTGCCTACGGAATTTTATGTTGCACCATAAAATACATCCACCGCTCAGGACTACTCCAACTAAATAAACGCCAAATAAAGCCATGCGTAAGATTGCCTCTCGGTCAACCTTTTCGGTTGTATGCATAGAACCCGGTGCCCCTGTTATGTATGGATTCGTCATGTAGGACAAATCCGGTGCCTGCAGTACCTCTGTTGCCGACGGCTCTTCTTTTATATAAGTCTCATTTGTCCCCGGCTGCTTTTCACTGTTTTGCAGCACCTCTTCACGCGGTATCTGTTGCTCCCTAACATACTCCCCCACCCTTGTATGCTCCCATACATTCATAATACTGAAAGGGCTGGTTAGAAACTGAGCCGGTACCAACAGCCGAATTGCCACCAAAATCCACAAACCATACTGCAGCCTGCGGCTGATTTTTCCCCAACAAAGCCTTCTGAAAAGTACAAGTGCAAAAATCAAAACAGAGGAAGTAATTATAATCTCAAGCATAAACTACCTCGCTTTCCGAAGAATTTCATACAACTCTTCTATTTCCTCATCACTGAGAGCCTGCTTTTTGACCAGTGTATTCATCATCATACTGACAGACCCCTGATACACTCGCTTCAATAAATTTTCCGTCTCCGCCATGGCCGCATCCTCACGTCGTATCGCTGGAAAATACTGCCTTGCCTTGAGACCTTCTTCATAAAAAATTATGTCCTTATCTACCATTCGCCCCAACAAAGTATTCACTGTACTTTTACTCCACCCAGGTGTTTCTTTCAATGCATGATATAACTGCACAATCGTTCTCGGACTTTTCTCCCAGAGTTTTTCCATAATATACCACTCACTTTGCTGCAGAATAATACTCTCCTTGCCCATGCGTTATCCCTCCTTTTGTATTACTCTTGTCAAACAAATAATAGCATATCGTGTTACTGCTGTCAACCGAAAACATTATTCTCACCGCCACACTCGCTCTACAATGCACTCTTACCTCTCCGACCTCTCCAATTCACAACTTCCGTGCCTTGCGCTTCGTTGTTCATTTCCGG
>JAZNXM010000084.1:0-13307 GCA_045593865.1 Acetatifactor sp.
TTCGGAGGAAAAAATATGAATAAAGTAGGTATGTTTTCATGGTTCAGTTACCCCATAAAGTTCAGAAAGTCATAAATTAGTATAAGTCCTATTTATTGCAGACAGCTGTCGATAGCCATCAATAAAGAAATAAAATTCGTAAGTTCTGCATAAAATTTTAATAGAAAGTTCTATTGACTTTCTACCTTGTAATTGCTAGAATGTAATTACAAAGGAAGTTTACCGCTGACCGATATGCGGTATATAAATGGTTGGGTTGAAAGTTTACCGCTGACCAATATGCGGTATACAAGTAGTTGGGTTGAAAGTATGGTCCTTCGCCGAAAGGTGGAGGACTTTTTCCGTCGAGGGGTGTAACGAATGAAGAGAACAGGATTTTACATCATCAAAGAGAAGTTTTTTGAGGATATGTCTGACCCGTTTCTCAAAGGGAACAAAGGGGAGAACAGACCGCATTACTATTGCTTTGAGGATACTCATACAGGAATATATTGGATGATACCGTTGTCCAGCCGTATTGATAAATATAAACGGATTATGGAGAAAAAAGAGCAAGTAGGAAAACCTTGCGACATTCTTCACATAGTGAAGCTGGACGATAGCCGGGAAAGCGTATTTTTGATACAAGATATGTTTCCAATAACAAAAGAATACATAGAAAGAGAATATACCATTGCCGGAAATCATCTGATGATGACAAGTGAACATACAGCCAGAACAATTGAGCAGAAAGCAAAGAAAGTTATGGCAATGTTAAAGCGCGGTGTAAAGTTTACACCAACACAGCCGGATGTTGTGATAATTTTAGAAAAGCTGGTTGGTAAGAAATAGTGTTGAATGCGGATTGTAGACACACGGTAGACAGTGTACTTATCCTTCTTAATTTTACTGGGCTTTTCGAGGTAAAATCAGGTTCGATCCCCGTCTCGCAGGGTTTGCAGGATCTCTGAAAAAAAGAAAACCATATAGTGATTCCCCCCGAAAATCCAGTTGCGTAAGCCCCACAATTATGGTATTCTTAAAAAAGTTATATGTGGAAAAATATGGAGGAAACCCAATGATATATCAGAATATTTTAGAGGCTATCGGCGGTACGCCGATCATACAGCTTTCCCGCATGTCCAATCCCAATCATGCGCGTGTCCTGGTAAAATATGAGGGATTAAATGTGGGAGGTTCCATTAAGACCCGCACCGCCCTGAATATGATCGAGGCGGCAGAGCGGGATGGCCTGATCGGACCGGACAGCATTATCGTGGAGCCAACCAGTGGAAATCAGGGTATCGGTCTGGCTCTTGTGGGGGCGGTCAAGGGATATCGCACCATAATCATCATGCCTGACTCGGTCAGCGAGGAGCGGCGCAAGCTGGTGGAGCATTATGGCGCCACGGTCAAACTGGTTCATGATGACGGTAATATCGGTGAGTGCATTGACCAATGCCTGGCTTTGGCCAATGAGATGGCGAAAAATGACCCAAAAGTCTATGTCCCTCAACAATTCAGCAATCCGAACAATCCCATGGTACATAAACACCATACGGCACTGGAGATTTTGGAACAGGTGGCAGGGTCCATTGATGGCTTTTGCTCCGGGGTAGGTACCGGCGGTACACTTTCCGGCGTGGGTCAGACCTTGAAGGCTTTGAATCCGGATATTGAGATATGGGCTGTGGAGCCGCAAAATGCAGCCATTCTGGCGGGAGGCACCATCGGGACTCATCTGCAGATGGGTATTGGCGATGGATTGATTCCTGACAATCTTGACCAGGGAATTTATTCCCATGTATATGTGGTCACGGATGAGGAGGCTATCCGCACGGCGCAGGATCTGGCGCGGCTGGAGGGGTTGATGTGTGGAATTTCCAGCGGCACCAACGTGGCTGCGGCATTAAAGCTTGCCGAAAAACTTGGTCCGGGAAAGACGGTGGTTACCATTCTGCCGGATACGGCGGAACGTTATTTCAGCACACCGCTTTTTGCTGATAATAGAGACATTTGATTTTGTCAGAGCAGATACGGGATATCTGCTCTTTCTATTGCTTCCGCCCCATGATAACAATCGCGTCAGCTCTATTTCACTTGTTTTTTTACTCAGCATGTATTATAGTTTTGTATAAGGGCATTGTAAATTTATGGTTGGATTTTCCCCTGCCTGCATGGGGGAGCGCCCGGTGTTTGCAAAAAATAAGGAAGGATTCGTAGATGCTGTCGATACTTTTTAATTGGTTATATATTGCAATTACGGTGTTCTGTCTGGGAAGCGGTTTTTCTGCCCTGGCAGGAAAATTATTCGGTTATCGCCTGAAGCGGCTGGACAGTGTGCTGATGGCAGGGATGATCATTGCAACGGTGTATGCCCAGTGTTTTAGTCTGATTACCGGCGTGGGACTGGTGGCGAATGTGATCATGCTGTTTACGTGTGTAGTGAGCTGCATAATTTGTCATAAGTCCATGAAGCGGGATATTCAGGAAGGCTGGAAGGCATGGAGCCGGAGTAAGAAGATATTGTTCGTGGTACTGGTACTATTATGGGCGTATTTCACTTCCAGAGGCTATATCCATGTGGATACGGATCTGTATCACGCACAGAGTATTCGCTGGCTGGAAGAGTACGGGGTGGTGCCGGGACTTGGCAATCTTCACGAGAGGTTTGCCTATAACAGCTCGTTTTTTGCAGTGTCGGCGTTGTACAGTATGAAGTTTGTGCTGGGGCAATCCATGCATGGGGTAAACGGTTTTTTTGCACTACTTTTGACGATAACGGTTCTGGATATCACAAAAAGCTGGAAAAGGCGCAGATTTATCCTTTCGGATTATGCCAGAGCAGCAGCAATTTATTACCTGACGACTATTATAGATGAAGTGGTGTCTCCGGCTACGGATTACTTTATTATGTGCATGGTGTTCTTTATTATAATCAAGTGGCTTGATTGTCTGGGGGGAAAAAACCAGCAGAGCATTGTGCCTTATGCACTTTTGTGTGTGGCTGGCGTGTATGCGTTGACCATAAAGCTGACGGCCGGATTGATACTGCTTCTGGTCATCAAACCGGCATATGAGCTTCTGAAGAAAAAGCAGTGGAGGGAGATCCTGTTGTATCTGGGGATGGGGCTCTTAGTGGCGATTCCCTGGTTCGCCCGGACGGTGGTGATTTCCGGCTGGCTGGTATATCCATTTCCGGCGCTGGATTTATTCAACTTTGACTGGGAGATGAAAGCAGAGCTGATTGCCATAGATGCGGCACAGATCTCGGTGTGGGGAAAAGCATTGTACAATACAGCACTTCTGGATACTCCCATAACAGTATGGCTGCCCAATTGGTTTACCACCACCCTTTCCGGCACAGAAAAGCTGCTGATTCTGGGAAATGGGGGATGTATCCTGTTGTATCTTGCAGGTATGATCAGAATATTCCGAAAAAAGGAATGGGAACAGCTGGATCTTTCATTAGTCCTGGGCACAGTTATATGCTCCTATCTCTTCTGGCAGATCAGTGCGCCGCTTATGCGCTACGGTTACGCGTATGTGCTGTTGGTGGATTTCCTGACAGCGGGCTGGCTGATCATCCGTATTGAAAGAGAGAAGTGGATTTATTATGTGATACTTTTATACGGAGCATATAAGGCTTTTACCATGGGAGAATATATCAGCGGAACGTATCTGATTGACAGTTATATATGGCAGGAAACGTACGGGAGCTATGAAATGGAAAGCTATGAAGTAGATGGGGTTACATTCTATAAACCGGTATCGGGTGCTTTGCAGGGGTATGATTATTTCCCTTCCTCTCCAACAGAAGCGGACATTGAGCTGCGTGGGGGAGGTCTGGAGGATGGTTTCAGAAGAAAATAGCCCGGCTATGGTGCATTAGCTGTAAAAGGAGAAAATACGTTGTTATTTAATTCATATATTTTTATTCTATTTTTCCTGCCGCTAGCGCTGGTATTGTATTTTGGGCTGAATCGACTTGGAAGAGAGACAGAAGCCAAGGTGGTTCTCATAGGCATGTCTCTGTGGTTTTATGCCTACTTTCATGTATGGTATCTGTTGCTGATCGTAGTGAGTATCCTGTTTAACTTCTTCTGTTCCAGGATGATACGGGAGCAAAGGTTCCATGACAAACGGCGCAGAAGCTGGCTGGTAATCGGTATTCTGGTAAATACAGGTGCAATTTTTTATTTTAAATATTTTAATTTCTTCCTGGAAAATATAAATACTTTATTTGGCAGCGAATTGCCTTTGAAAGACATATTGATGCCACTGGGTATCAGCTTCTTTACTTTCCAGCAGATTTCCTATCTGGTGGATTCTTACAGGATGGAGACCGGGGAGTACGGATTGATTGACTATGCGCTGTTTGTAACATTCTTTCCGCAGCTGGTAGCAGGTCCCATTGTGCTGCATCAGGAGATGATACCGCAGTTTCGTGATCAGGCGAGAAAGAAATTAAATCAGGAAAAACTGGCCCGCGGAATCTGGTTTTTTGCCACAGGTCTCTTCAAGAAGGTAATGCTTGCGGATGTGCTGGGGAAAGGTGCGGATTGGGGATTCGCCAATCCGGAGGTATTGACAGGAGCAGATGTAGCGATTGTATCCATTTTGTATACACTCCAGATTTATTTTGATTTCAGCGGTTACTGTGATATGGCCTGTGGTATTGCAAATATGTTTCACTTTGAGTTGCCGCAGAATTTCCATTCTCCCTATAAATCCAAGTCCATTTTGGAATTCTGGCAAAGATGGCATATGTCTCTTACCAGATTTTTGCGCAAATATGTCTATTTTCCGCTGGGAGGAAGCCGCAGGGGCGTAGGACGTACAATGGGAAATGTCATGATGGTATTTCTGGTCAGCGGCATCTGGCATGGTGCAGCATGGACCTTTGTTCTGTGGGGAATTCTGCATGGTATTGCAAATGTGCTGTGCAGACGATTCAAAAAAACCTGGGAGAAGCTTCCCGGAGTATTATGCTGGCTGCTCACATTTATATTTGTGGATCTGACCTGGATTCTTTTCCGGGCGGAGAATATGAGAGATGCTGGCACTCTCTTTTCCAGACTTTTCGCGCCATGGGAATTGCAGGTAAGCAGTGAACTGTTGAATCAGTTTGCACTGTTAGAATTCACTTATGTGACAGAGCATGTAAGTTTCCTGAGTGCTTTGGTAGGACGATATCCGGCGATATATCTTGGCATCGTTATGATCAGCGGGTTGTTGCTTGCTTTGGTTCCGCGAAACAGTCATGAGAAGAAATTTGCCCCCGGTATGGGGAATGCAATAGGAAGTGTTGTTCTGTTGGTATGGTCCATCATATCCCTTTCCGGATTATCAACTTTCCTTTATTTTAATTTTTAGCAGTTTTGTATTTTCTTTTTGGGAAGCTGCAGTCGTTTCTTGAGTTTTGATGAAGACGGAATAGGAGCATGAAGGTTTCTTTCAGACGACACATAAACGTGGTTTCGCAAGGGGGCTTGCGAAATGCAGGAAAGGGGAAGACATGAAGAGCAAAAATTGGAGTTTTCTGGTTCTGGGGGCAACTGCCGGAATATTACTGGCACTAGCCGGGGCGACAATAGTGATCGATCCCTTTTTGCATTATCACGGAGGGCAGTCTGTCCTGGAATATCCCCTGAAGGATGAGAGATACCAGAATGATGGAATAGCAAGGCATTATGAGTACGACAGTATCATTACCGGTACGAGTATGTGTCAGAACTTTAAGTGTAGCGAGTTTGACGCACTGTGGGGTGCCCGGTCTATCAAGATTGCCAATTCAGGAGCCAGTTATCATGAGTCAAATGCAAACATCCGGCGGGCGCTTCATCACAATCCGGATGTAAAATATGTAGTGTGCAGTCTAGATGGAAACCGGTTGAATTATCCGGCAGATAAAGATGAATATGAGGGCTATCCGGATTATTTATATGATGCGAATCCCTTTAATGATGTGAATTACCTCTTAAATAAGGAAGTGATTCCAAAGACGCTGGCAGTACTCAACTATACCAGAGCGGGAAATACCACAACCAGTATGGATGAGTATGGCAGCTGGGGTAAGTATAAATCCTATGGGAAAGACAGTGTTCTGGCAACCTTTACTCTGGTTGAGGAAAGTAAACAAGACTGGCAGCTGGGAGAGGAGGATGTTCAGAGAATTCGGGAAAATATCACTGAAAATTTTCTGGAAACTGCCCGGAGGTATCCGGATACCACGTTTTATTTATTTTTTCCGCCATACAGTATCTGCTACTGGGAGGCTTTAGTCAGGACAAAGCAGCTGGAGGCTAATATCGAAGCGCAGAAGATCGGTGTGGAGTTGTTACTTTCTGCGGAAAATATCTGTGTGTATGATTTTAGCAGCAGGATAGATATTACAGGAAATCTGGACAATTACACGGATACGCTGCATTATGGCGACTGGATCAACTCTGAGATCCTGCAGATGATGCAAAGCGGTTTAGGGAAGCTTACCCAGGATAATTTCGAGGAATATTATGATTCTGTGGGCAGATTGTACGCGGAGTACGATTATACTTTATACAGGGAATGACAAGAGGACGGTGAGAAACGCCTTTCAACTGTTTGCACCTACTCATTTAATATGGAATACTAATGGCAAATAAATGATAAACATGTAAATCATAAGGAGATCATCATGGAAAAAAGAAAACTGGAAAAACTAGGTATCGAAACCTCTCTTCTGGGATATGGCTGTATGAGATTTCCCACGACTCCGGAAGGTAAAATTGATGAAGAAGCTGCAGAAAAGCTTCTGGACAAGGCGTATGCCCGGGGGGTAAATTATTTTGACACGGCGTATACTTATCACGAATTTCAGAGCGAGGTGTTTGTGGGAAAGGTTCTGAAGAAATATGACAGAGATTCCTTCTATCTGGCAACGAAACTTCCGGTGTGGAAGGTAAAGACCCTGGAGGACGTAGACACAATATTCCATGAACAAATGGAGAAGCTGCAAATGAACTATGCTGACTTCTATCTGATGCATGCCCTGGACAGGGAGGACTGGTATAGAATGCTGGAATTAGGTGTGGTAAAGCGTCTGGAAGAATTAAAGGAAGAAGGGAAAATCCGTTATCTTGGCTTTTCCTTCCATGATTCTTACGAGGCATTCGAAGAAATCTTACGATACCGTAACTGGGATTTCTGCCAGATTCAATTAAACTATATGGATACCCAGATTCAGGCAGGAATGAAGGGTTACCGACTGACGGAAGAGATGGACATTCCGCTGGTAATCATGGAGCCGGTCAAGGGGGGCAGTCTTGCAAACTTTGCGGAGGATATTACTTCAAAATTCCGGGAACTTGATCCGCAAGCAAGTACAGCGTCCTTTGCCTTAAGATGGGCAGGGTCTCTTCCCAATGTTAAGGTGGTGCTCAGCGGCATGTCAAATATGGAGCAGGTGGAAGACAACTTAAAGACCTTCGGCGAATTCAAGCCCCTGTCTGAAAAGGAGCAGGCAACGGTAAAGGAGGTTGTTGACCGGATTAACAGCCGCGTGCAGAATGGTTGTACAGGCTGCCAGTATTGTATGCCTTGCCCCGCAGGCGTCAATATCCCTGCAAATTTCCAAGCATGGAATACCTATCACATGTATCAGAATTACAATATAGTCAAGGGGCTATGGGAGAGAAGTCTGGGTAAGGAAAAGCAGGCCAAGAACTGTATCAAGTGCGGCAAATGCGAACAGGCATGCCCACAGAAGCTGCAGATTCGGGCAGACCTTGAGAAGGTGCAGGCTGATTTGGACAAAAAGGAAATGATTCTTTAAGGAGAACCGAGAAGAAAGATATGTTACAAAAGGTAAAAGGAGTAACTGTATTATGCTGAAAGCGATAGGGGAGGATACGAAAGAACTTCTGAAACAGAAAATATACATTTTGCCATTGATCCTGACAGCGATATTAAGCTATGGTTTTATGGTGGGAAATCCTACGATCGGCATTGATGATACGGCTTCTGAACGGTTTTTTCAGGAAGGGCTGGAGCCTTATATGGGCAGATGGGTGCTCTTTCTGGTAAACAAAGTGTTTCGTTTTGCAGAGTTTGCTCCATTTGTGACGGAATTTATAGCAGTTATTTTTCTGATCTTAAGTGTGACGATCTGGTGTGTGGCTTTTAAGAGGATTCTGGGTGATAAGATTCCTGTTTTGGGATATACCTTCTTTTCCTGCATTTTTCTGTCAGCACCCATCTTAAGTGAAATCTGTACATATTATACCCATAATGGGATTTGTATGGCTTATGGTCTGGCTGCCGCAGGAGCAATTGCTTTCGTGGAAGGAATGAAAAGGGACAAGAAGAAAAGATGGCGTTATACCATAGCAAGTGCTTTATTTGCTGCCACCGCAGCAGGGTGCTATGAGTCCATGGTAATCGTGTATATTATCGGCATTGTGATGATGTATCTGCTGCTGTGCAAGGAAGGGGCAGGGCAGCAATATCACAAGGGATTGACCGGCTGGGTGCTTGGAGGAGGCGCGTCAATCGCCATGCTGTTAACCTTCAGAGGTCTTATCGTAGAGACTATAAAAATAGTATTCCAGCTGGAGGAAAGGATTCTGACGCTTCCCACAAGGGGGCTTTCCGAAGCACTGCAGTGGGTGGACGGTACCAAGAGCAGGGGAGAATTTACCATGGTATTAAAGAGATTCTTCCTGAAGTACTATATCAACGGGCTGGAGTATTTTCCCATAACTATGTTTGTGATTGCAGCAATCGTGCTGGTAATATATTGCATCATACGGGCACTCCGTGACAGAAAGCCTTTGTTACTCATCTGTGGAGCAGCGATTCTTCTTATTCCATGGATGCTGCTGCTGATTGAGGCACGGGCTACTCCTTACAGGGCAAGTCAATATGTACCTTTGGTATGTGGATTTGCGGTTCTGCTTCTGGCGGATCTGATACATGAAATGGCAAAAGAGAAGCTGTGTAAGATATTGTGGTATGTGGCAGTATTTTTGATGTCAGTGTGTACATTCAATCAGTGCACGGAGATGAATAAATGGATTTATGTAGACTATTTGAAATATGAAGATGCCAAGAACACTATGAATACCATTGCGTATGAGCTGGAGAAAAGTTATGATACAAGCAAGCCGGTAATTTTTGTGGGAAGTTACCAGGTTCCGGACAGTATTTTAAGGGATGCGGGTCTGAAACTGAATTCAGAGGAATTCTGGCGGATCAGAAGGATTGCAGACAGGCTGGATGAGCATTTGAAGGAAAAATATTATACCCCAAGCGGATATTATAAGATGGCTGAAACTCCATATTTGTCCGTATTGAATTGGGGGCTCACGGCATTTGACCTTACCAACGTGGAATTATTTAAATTTCTGGAAATGCACGGACATACTTTTGTTATGGAGAAAGATATAGAACAGTATGACAAAGCCCAGGAACAGGCAAAAAAGCTGAGGATGCCATCCTGGCCCCGGGAAGGATATATACAGGAGACGGAGGAATATATTATTGTTAAGCTGGGAGATTTTCCGCAGTGATTTATAAACAGGGCAGGAGGGGTGTATATTATGAAATTTTTACTGACCGCGTTGAATGCGAAATATATTCATTCCAACCCCGCCATCTACAGCCTGCGGGCCTGCGCGGGGGAAAAATTGCGGGAACATATAGAGCTGGCACAGTACACCATAAACCAGCCGTTTGCGGATATCTTGGCGGATATTTATAAAAGAAAGCCGAACGTGATCGGCTTTTCCTGTTATATCTGGAATATTACCATGATTCTGGAGCTGGTAACGGAACTGCATAAAATCATGCCGGAATTGCCCATCTGGCTGGGCGGTCCGGAAGTATCTTACGATTCACCGGGCCTGCTGGAGAAGTATCCCATGATAACAGGCGTCATGATTGGAGAAGGAGAAGAAACCTTCCGGGAGCTGCTGCAGTATTATGCGGATACACCCCGAAAATTATTAAGACGAGACCACAGTCTGCACTGCATTCCCGGTCTGTGCCTCCCCGGCGGCTTTACCGCCCCCAGATCCTTGGTGGATATGAGTGCCCTGCCCTTCCTCTACACCAGTCTGGAAGAGTTTGAGAACAAAATCATTTACTACGAAAGCAGCAGGGGCTGTCCCTTCCAGTGCAGCTACTGTTTATCCTCCATAGATAAAAAGGTTCGCCTTCGTGACCTGAATATTGTAAAAAAGGAACTTCAGTTTTTCCTGGACAATCAAGTCAGACAGGTAAAATTCGTGGACAGAACCTTTAACTGTAATCATGAACACGCCATGGGGATCTGGCGTTATATTTATGAAAATGACAATGGTGTCACGAATTTTCATTTTGAAGTGTCCGCGGATATTCTGAATCAAGAGGAGATTGCGCTGCTCAACCGCATGCGACCCGGTCTGGTGCAGTTGGAAATCGGTGTCCAGTCTACCAATCCGGACACCATCAAAGCCATTAACCGTACCATGAACGTGGAGAAGCTGGAACAAATAGTCAGTGCTATTAACGTGGGGCACAATGTGCATCAGCATCTGGATTTGATTGCAGGGCTGCCCTATGAGGATTATGAGACTTTTGCAAAATCCTTTAACCGGGTATATGCTATGGAGCCGGAGCAGCTGCAGCTTGGATTTTTGAAGGTGCTGAAGGGCTCCCGGATGCATGAAAAGACCAAGGAATATGGTATTTGCTATATGGATAAGCCGCCCTATGAGGTGCTTTACACCAAGTGGCTCACTTTTCAGGATGTGCTGCGGCTCAAGGGCATCGAGGAAATGGTGGAGCTGTATTACAACAGCAATCAGTTCCGACATGCGCTCTCATTTTTGGTAAAGCAGTTTGAAACTCCTTTTACCATGTATGAAAAGCTGGCGGAGTTTTATGAGAGAAACGGATATTTCACGAACAGTCCGGCAAGGGCATACCGGTATCATGTGTTACTGGAGTTTGCGCTGGAGTGGGATGTTAGAGAAGAAATCTACCGCGAACTTCTTACCTATGACATGTACCTGCGTGAGAACCTGAAGAGCAGACCGGACTTTTCGAAGGATCCGGCGCCTTATAAGAAATATTTGCAGCGTTTTTATGAACAGGAAGAGCAGGAGAGAAAATATCTTCCGGATTATGCCGCCTATGATCACAAACAGCTGGCGAAGATGACCCATATGGAACCCTTTCAATATCCGGTCTGGGATAAAAATTTGTGGGAGAAGGTGCAGGCGGCTGAATTCATGTCGACTGCCCAGGCTTTTCAGGAGAACGGAGAGCACACCTATATACTTTTCGATTACCGGAACCGCAATCCTTTGACTGGCGATGCCGGGACGGTCTGTCTGCCGGATTTAGACCATAAACACGTGTAAATTTTGGAAGCGTAGCTTGTAGGTATTTCTGATATAATGTAGTTATTGCCGGTTGTACGCAGCTTTGAAACAATATGGCGGTGCAGTAAAGGTGGAAATGGAGCGAATGAAGGAATTGTACGCAGATTATGAGAAACACAGCAAGAGAACCTCTTATGTAAGTATTGACTTGGAAACCACAGGACTGAACCCAAAACTGGATAAAATTATTGAAATCGGTGCGCTAAAGGTCGTTGACGGCGAAAGGACAGAAACCTTCCGCTCCTATGTAAACCCGGGGCGCAAGCTGGAGGACAGGATCATTGAGCTGACCGGCATTCATCAGGAACAGGTGGATATTGCGCCGGATATTTCGGAGATTTTTCCAAAGCTTGTGGCATTTTTGGAGGATTTGCCCTTACTGGGGCACCGGATTTTATTCGATTATTCCTTTTTGAAAAAAGCAGCCGTAAATCTGAAATGCCCTTTTGAAAAGCAAGGGATCGACACTCTGCGGATTGCGCGTTGCTTTTTGCCACAACTTAAGCATCGGACCCTGCCCTATTTGTGTGCGTATTACGGAATTAGCCATGATGCCCACAGAGCCTTTGCGGATGCGGAGGCGGCAAGCTCTTTGTATCAGATATTGTGCAGGGAATTTTATGAGAAGGACAGCAATGTCTTCCAACCCAGGCAGCTGCATTATGCGGTAAAAAAAGATACTCCTGCCACAAAAGCCCAGAAGGAGCGGTTATATCGCCTGATAAACCTGCATAAACTGATGGTGGATTACGATGTGGAAAAGCTCTCCAGGAGTGAAGCCAGTCGCATTACAGATAAAATTTATGCTGTCTTCGGGAGAGAAACAAGGCAGGGGTAAGATTTCGCCTCGGAATTTAGCGAATGCACACGAGGAAAGATCTGCGTGTACTGCTTGCCAAATGACCCAAATTCAGATATAATAATGTGACACGAAGTATCAAATTGCAGATTTTCTTGAGTCTGGCCCAAAGGTGTCAACGAAAGAAAATCAAAATACAACTCTCTAAGGCCGGTGCAGGAGCCGGCGCAGAAAGGAAAGATATGTTTAATTTCAACAACAAAAAAAATCAGAAACTTTTTTCTGCTATCATTGTAGCAATTTTAGTTTTGGCGATGGTGGTTCCAACCCTTGCGTATATTATTTAAGACAGTAGGACAGTGAATGTTGAGGCTGTTGAGAGGCGACAGTTAAGAAAGGCTTGTATATGAAAAAATGGTATAGAAAATTAAGTCTCTCCCTATTTGCATTGTCAATGCTCATGGGGATTAGTTTGACTGCCCATGCACAGGAAGAAACCATCAAGGATGGTGTGATCATCTCCGGCATCGATGTAAGCGGCATGAATAAGGAAGAGGCTTCCCAGGCAATTGAAGCATACGTGGCAGATTTGGAAGAGGTGGTAATTACCCTGGAAGCTGCCGATGGCAACGATGTGAAGGTCAATGCGGCAGCACTGGGTATTAGCTGGAGCAATCCGGAAGTGGTGGATGAGGCACTGGAAATCGGCATGCACGGCAATGTCATCGAGCGCTATAAGATTATTAAGGACTTGCAGCATGAGAACCAGTATCTTGAACTGGAATTTCATTTTGATATTGCAGCTATCGATGAGGTGCTGCGAACCAAATGTGCAATATATGATCAGGAAACGATCGACCTGGCTTTAAAAAGAATAGATGGTAAATTCGTGATCGAAGAGGGGCAGACCGGTTACATGCTGGATGTAGAGTCCTCTATCGACACGGTCTACAATTATTTGGTGGAAGAATGGGATCAGAATGCTTGCAGGATACCTTTAATTATTGAGGTGCATGAGCCCCAGGGAAGTATGGAACAGCTTGCACAGGTAACAGATGTGTTGGGAAGCTTTACCACATCCTTTAAAACCTCCGGCACAGCCAGAAGTGCCAATGTAACCAATG
>JAZNXM010000085.1:0-3191 GCA_045593865.1 Acetatifactor sp.
CTGGGAATCCTGGGAGGGACATTTTGGCGATATTGGGTTTGCTTCCTTGAATCACTATTCCAAGGGTGCTGTGGTCTCGTGGTTGATAGAGGGGATTTGCGGTATCCATGTGGAGGGACAGGAGATTATTATCAAGCCTCAAGTAAATGAATTGATGAGGCATGCCAGGGCATCCTTCTATTCTCCTGTAGGAACTGTCACAAGTGAATGGAGATACATAGAAGATCAGGTAGAATATACTGTCACAATCCCGGCCAATACAAGGGCAAATTTTGTGCTGTCTGATGGATCCATCAGGGAATTACAGGTTGGACAAAACAAATTTACTGTATAAAGCGGAGTAAGATATTGTTTTCGGAAGGGATTTTTTCTGGAACGAATCCAATCCTGTGCCAGAAACAGAAAGGTATGACATATATGAGTACAAAGCATATAAAATGGATGATTCCTGCTGCGGCAGCAGTTGGGATGGGCCTGTTTGTAAAATCCCAGGGCTTTAATCTTGGGATGGGAACACTTCCAACCAATAAGAATAAAACGATCAAAACTGCGCCGGGGGAGGTAATTCCTCAGGGTACCACTTTCGTACAATACGGACGAATCAGTGCACGCCCCAAGAACCGGGGGGTGGTAGAAAGAATCGAGTACACGACAGACTTGTATGAAGACGGTATTACCTACCATAAGTATTTGAATGTCTACCTTCCTTATGGCTATGATCCCAATGATAAAACAAAGAAGTACAATGTGATCTATTTTCAACATGGAAATACAAATGATCCGGATATTTTCCTGAACTACGGAAACACCATCACATGGTTCGATAATTTGTTTGCTTCGGGGAAAGTTGAACCGTCAATTGTAGTATTTCCTACATACTATATGAATGTCAATGAGAATGTAGAGACCAGAAAGAAGAACGGACAGGTACCCGCTGGTGACGGAAACTGGGATGGTCTTCCGGGTAACTACTATCGCGAGGTCACGGAAGTGATTCTTCCGCTGGTTGAATCCCGGTATAACACCTATACCGAAGCCTTTGATCGCGCGGGACTGATTGCATCCAGAGATCACCGCTGCTTTTCCGGTTATTCCCGTGGCGGTGTATGCACTTGGTACATGATGCACAATGCAATGGAGTTCTTCAAGTGGTACAGTCCGATGAGTTGCCACTGTCTGGCAGGAAAACGGCTTGGTAAAGATGAAGTGACTCCGAAGGATGCATACGAATATCTGAAAGAAGCGATTGATTCGCATCCGGACCTGGATTATTTCATCTTCGCTGCCAGTGGCAATGCAAAAGATGCTCCGCTTCTGCGAGAGCAGATGAAATACTTTGTGGAGCAAACGGAGACCTTCTCCTATGGTCCGAATCCAACGGCAAACAATCTCTATTATACTATTTCTGATTTTCGTCATGCAGATTTCTATGCACCATTCTACTTCTATAATTCCTTGCAGGTGATTTTCTATTAATCAAGGAAGCAAAATATAATTCTTAGAGCCTACAAAGTCGACCTGAAAGGTATTTACTTAAGGAGATGAAAAAATTGGTCATAACTAACACCATGAAAATCAGGGACATTTTTGAGCATCCCGGTCTGAAGCTTTATTCACAATACGCAATGTTCAACCATGAGATGGGCAAATTCATTTTTAACAAAAAGCTTAAATGGATTTGCAGGCTTTCCAGATGGAATGAAAAGGATATGATCTTTGGCCTTCAAAGACTGGTTGATCTGGCGGAGTCTGGAGATCGGTTTGTACATAGCGTTTATTCTGATGCTGAGATCGAACTGGATCCAGCGAAGAAGGATGTCTTGTTTATGCACTTTAAGGTGAACCAAAAGACACCTTTTGTCGTGGTATGCGCTGGTGGTGCATATACCAGTGTTTGCAGCATGGCAGAGGCATACCCGGTGGCAGCCAGACTCAATGAGCTTGGCTACAATGCTTTTGTAGTTAATTACCGCGTCGGAGGTGAAGGCCTGCAACCAAAACCTGTGGATGATCTGGCGCAGACGGTAAAATACATTCGAGATCATGCTGAAGAGCTAAATGTAGACAGAGATCATTACATTGTTACCGGGTATTCTGCCGGCGGTAACTTGGTTAATCTCTATTGCAGCGATAATCTTGGTTATTCAAAATATGGTCTGCCTGCGCCGAAGGCCTGCTTCACAGTTTACTCTACCGTTGAAATATTCCGCCATAAAAAGAATAAGGAAGATCAGTATAATATTACTGCCCTTGGCCGGAGTTTCTCTGAAGAAAAGGTTAATGAATATACCATTACAAACCATCTGACCAAGTATCCTCCAGCCTATATTGTTGCCTGCAGTGATGATAAGATTGTGCCGGTAGACCAGTCGCAGAAACTGAGTGCTGGACTGAATAAACTGGGCATCAAGAACACCTGCGAAATCGGAGAAAAAGGTGGTCATGGTTTTGGTCTCGGCACCGGAACAGATGTTGAAGGCTGGTTGGATCGGGCAATTAAATTCTATGAATCCCTGTGAAGGAAATAGTAATTTGTATATTTTTGAACTATATCTAGGAGGTTCGGTGTGAAAAAGATCGCGGTTATTGGCTCTATCAATATGGACTTGACAGCAAAAACAGACCGCCACCCCGGAAAGGGAGAGACGGTTTCCGGCTGGGATCTTCAGTATGTTTCCGGCGGAAAGGGCGCCAATCAGGCTGTGGCGGCTGCACGGCTGGGTGGTAGTGTGATGATGTTTGGTTGCGTGGGTGATGATGTCTTCGGGGATAGACTGACAGATAATTTGGCACGCAGCGGTGTGGACACTACTTACGTCCGAAAGATTAACGGTGTATCCAGCGGCATCGCTATGATCACTGTGGCGGAAAATGATAACTCTATTGTGGTGATTCCCGGTGCAAATCATTGTGTTACGCCGGAATATCTGGAGGAAGTGAAGGATGCGGTACTGGAGACGGATATCATTGTACTCCAGAATGAGATTCCGCAGGAAACAGTCCTTACAGCTATCGATCTGGCTCACTGTGCAGGCAAAACAGTAATCTATAATCCTGCACCTGTGGTTCCCCTGCCTGACGGGGTCATGGAGAAAATCGGTTATTTGACACCAAACGAGCATGAGGCTGCGCTGCTGTTTGATGAACCCAGTCTGGAATCGTTGCTTTCCAAATATCAGGGAAAACTGATT
>JAZNXM010000086.1:0-3654 GCA_045593865.1 Acetatifactor sp.
CTCGCGACCCCAACCTTGGCAAGGTTGTGCTCTACCAACTGAGCTATTTCCGCAAATTTCCCGAATGGGATTGCAAAGGTAGGTATTTTTTCTTTACTTCCAAATTTTTTCGACAAAAATTGTTAAAAAATTAAAAATTGCAGTTGTTTTGATGAAATAAACCATATCTGTGTATAATTTTTGCTACATTTATTCATTATAAAATTTATTGGTTATGGATAAAGGCAGAGTTTTGAGCGGTCTTGCCATTATGGTGGGACTGATAGTTATGGGATCTATGCTTCCTAAGGCAGTAGGGAAATTCAGGGAATATGACCGCACAGTCAATGTGAAGGGGCTTTGTGAGAGGGAAGTGAAGGCTGACAAGGTTATCTGGCCGGTAGTTTACAAGGTTATGGCGGATGATGTGCAGACCATATATAATAATACAGATGCCAATAACGCTGCTATTATAGCGTTTCTGCAGGCTGGTGGAATCAAACCGGAAGAAATCACTGTATCTGTACCTGTGATTTCAGATAAGTATGCCACAGAGTATGGAAGCAATGACAGGGCATTCAGGTATATTGCAAAGAATGTCGTTACTGTCTGTACGGAAAATGTGGATGCGGTGTTGAGCCTTATGTCGAAGCAGGCGGAGCTTTTGAAGAAGGGCATCGTTACCGGTGGAAGCAATCAGTGGGAGAACCCGGTAGAGTTCAAGTATGAGGGTTTGAACGAAATCAAGCCGGCAATGATCGAAGAGGCGACTCAGAATGCGCGAGAGACGGCAAAGAAGTTTGCCAAGGATTCAGGCAGCAGGCTGGGAAAGATCAAGACAGCGAATCAGGGTACCTTCACTATTTCAGACAGGGATAGCAATACACCTTATATAAAGCAGGTCCGTGTCGTGACTTCTGTAACTTATTATCTCAAGAATTAAATTCTGGCACACCCTTTGCAAATACTTTAGACAACGGTTAGTTTAGTTGTTAATAATAGGGTTATGGTTTTTCCGGCTGGCTCCTCTGATGGGTCAGCCGGATTTTTTATCTGTCCGCTCCCTGTTGCTTGAGGTCGTTCATTATAAGTATTCTCTTCAGCTCTTTTCCTTGGGCATATTCTCCGAAGTCAATTGTGGTGTCGGAAAGTATGCTGTCCAGGCACAGGTCTTCACCTTTGAATATTGTGGACTCGGCTCTACGCTGGATTTCGCGGATCTTGTCAATTGATTCTTTCGGCACCACAAGATGGCAAGGAATCAGGATGGATATCGGGTTGAGCCCGATGGCATGGGCAACGGCACGTACTCCAGCCCTGTTGTCGCAGAGCTCTGCGAAATCGCTGTAGCTGATCAGCCGGGATTTTCCTGATGTATCTCCTGTGGCTTTTGTCTCTTCTTCGGCGGCATGCGTCATCTCATAAAGATGTTTCCATACCGTTTTTTGAAATTCGGTGCCGAAAAGCAGCAGGTCGTCCCATTTCACGTCCTGCCTCATTCCCAGGATGTCTTCAAGGCTGGTTGCAGTAGCAGAAATGTTTTCGTATGCAGGCGCCTGGTATCTGCTTGATTTATTTGCTGCGGCTCCGGCATTACGTCCGGTCTTTCCCTTCGAGCCGGGCGATGCAAGATATCCGGCAATCCTTGCCAGTGCCCTGTAGTCTGTTGATACTGCTGCAATCTTTCCGTCAATACGGACAACAATCCATTTCCGGTCGGTTTCCATAATTCTGTCTGTTAGGATTCTGCAGGATGTTTCGTGATATCTTATCCTGCAACTCCCAAATATACAAAAACTTATCTAAATTTTGTGTAGCTGTGGCGGTTTTTGCGGGAAAAAGGTGACAGCTGTCCAGGATAACCTGTGATTCCTTGGAAAAAGGTGGCAGCTGTTCCGGAAAACCTGCAAAAAAGGACACGGCTATTTCGGCATCAGCAGACAGCGGCGGATCTGTGACTCGCTTAATCTCATTACTCGATACAGATTCTCTGCAATCTCCTGTCTTTCGTTGATGGTTAGCTGATAAACGGAATGTCGTCCATACCGAATCCTTGCCATTGTATCCAGTTCAGTGCATAATTCTATGTCAGACATCTTTCTGTAGTCAGCCTTTCCCGCTTCGAATATCAGCATTCTGTTAGTGGTGTGCATCCCTACTCCTTTCTCGATGGAGCCGAGATTGACAGCAGACATTCCGTTCCCGTCTTTATTCTGCTCTGCTTCCCATTCTTCAGAAGACTTTCTGCTCATGTAGAAATTAAATGCCCTTGGAGTGCTGTACAATGCTTCAATCTGAGGAATATCCAGCACACTTTCTCGGGTAAATACTCCGCTTGCAGCCATTTTATATGAATCGGGGTAGTCCGCGCGTTTGCCTATGTGTCTGGCATATGATTTCTGTTGAAGAAGCTTTTCATCAAAGAACTTGCCCATTTCTTTTCTGAATATTGCGTTAGCAGAGCAATGCGGATATGCATATGGGGTCGGAGCGACTCCGTGATGCAAGGCGTTTCTGAGCACGTAACTGGCGGCAGCTATCGTATGATGGTGTCCGACAATCTCTATTGAAAAGTGCTTATCTTCTCCAAGTCTGCCTTTCCTGCGATACTTGTGGTTAAAGTACATGCAGTATGACTGTCTGAAGCAGTACATGAATCCGCTCGGATCAGAAGCCTGTATCAGTTGGTGAGTGTGGGTGGACATGAATGATTCTACCAGACCTGTGCTGCCGGTTTTGTAAAGTGCCAGTGCAAAGCAGTTGAACCCTCGATAATAGTCTTCTGGATCACGGAACATGACCTCGTCGCCTGCAGATAGGCATAAATGATAGGTCTTCTTCATAACATTTTATCTTTCATCCTCTTTCAAACTCTTCTATCTTTCTTCACATCTCTCTCGAAATGTATGAACTCATCAGCAAATGTATGTATAATCATTCAATCCGTTCTCTTGATCAGTAACTTTTTGCAGAGCTGTGACGTTTTTTGCGGGAAAAAGGTGACAGCTGTCCAGGATAACCTGTGATTCCTTGGAAAAAGGTGGCAGCTGTTCCGGAAAACCTGCAAAAAAGGTCGCAGCTTGGAGGGTGTGTCGCGGAGGATGAACAGCGACAGGAACGGGAGAAGGATCCGGAGGCGAAAAGGAATCGAGGATTGCAGGAAGAAGTTCTGGAGAATATGAAGGGAGGAAGAGAAGGGAGGAAGAGAAGGGAAAATGTGAAGTGAGTAAGTGAGGGAAGTCTATGTGGAGTTCGGTGAAGCGGAAGGAGTTATCAACAATCCAAAGCATTGAAAAACAGGATTTTTGTTGATAAATAAAAAATTATTCGTATATTTGCAGCCCCCAAAATATGGGGTAATGAACATAAATTATTTATTTACAAACATTTATGCCTACAATTCAACAATTAGTTCGCAAAGGACGCGAGGTCATTGTCGAGAAGAGCAAGTCTCGCGCGTTGGATGCTTGTCCTCAGAGAAGAGGCGTATGCGTACGTGTGTACACAACTACACCTAAGAAACCTAACTCAGCTATGCGTAAGGTTGCCCGTGTACGTCTTACAAACTCAAAAGAGGTCAACGCCTACATACCTGGCGAGGGTCACAACCTCCAGGAGCACTCAATCGTGCTCGTTCGCGGTGGTCGTGTAAAGGACCTTCCGGGTGTGCGTTAC
>JAZNXM010000087.1:0-2701 GCA_045593865.1 Acetatifactor sp.
CGCCGGCAACGTACTTACCGTTGCCGGTACCGCCTTCTACCGTGACAGTGTATTCCTTTGCCACAGTGATGGCCTGCGTGGTCGTCTTGGTCACGCCGCCCTCGGTATAGCTGATGGTGACAGTGGTTTTGCCTGCCGCCATATCAGTGCCGTCGGTCACCGTGTAAAGAAGAACGGAAGCGGTGGTGCTGTCAGTATAAGTAGCGGTAACCACCATTCCGTCAGGATTAAAGTCTTCGCCCTCGCGGTAAATCGTCTTGGTTGGAGATGTGGTGACAACAATGCTGTCAAGCGTCTTTCCACCAAGCGTGAATTCAGGGCTGGCAAAGTGGATCCATCCGTAGCCGTCCGTGGCATAATAGTCTTTGAACGGATCAGAAACACTCCACGGAACGTCGTTTCCGGTAAACGTGGTATCACCGGATATTGCATAATATTCTTTATCTGCGTTTTTGTCTGTACGAAGCTGAACCTTCAGGCGGTAGGTGCCTTCTTCAAAAGTGTCTACTCCATTGGTGCACTGCGCCCATCCGTTATAGGCAGAGGCATCCTTCTTATACCATGAGCCAACCGAAAGTTTCACGCCCTTGGCCACAGAATCGGTGGGCTCCATAATCGTAAAGCTGATAGCACTCGTTTTTTCGCCGAGGACAGGTGCGATAGATGCGGTTGCCGTCACCGCAGAGATGTCGCCCAGCTTAGTGTACTCAGAAACTTCCTCCCACGCTGCAGTTACAGTGGTATTTGCTGTTACATTAATTTTATCGCCAACTGCCTTTTCCACACCACCTACGCTCCAAGCCTTAAACTGCTTGCCGTCAGGTGCTGTGAAGCCGTTTGCAGGGAGTGTATATTCGCCTCTTACTCCTGTTTCATCTGCCATAGTGCCTGTACCTTCACCAGCATCAAAGGATACTGTATATCTTTCCGGTGCAGCTAAAGCTGTTAGATGTACTTCTATGTCCCAGTCCGTTCTATATCTGGCATACATAGCCTGTCCGTTTACGGTAAAGCTATTTCCGGTTACTGCCGGACTGCAGTAGTATCCTTCTGCCGGAATAATAGTATATCGCAGTGCATATAACTTCCCCTCTTCAAATGTATCTGTTGCCGTCAATTCCGGATACGGTTCTTCATACAAATGCCACTTATTGACCACAGCCGTATACTTAGAGGGTTCTGCTGAAACTAAGGTAAAGCTGGGATTTTCTCCATCTGCAGGTGCTGTAATGGTAAAATCAAACTGGTCGATTACTTTATCATTTGCTACCCATTTTGCATACAAGGTAATATCTTCTTTAATATCATCACTGTTTACTTTTCCGCTAAAGACAAAAGGCTGTGTAAGTGCTTCATCCTTATACCAACCAAAGAAGGTATGTCCGGCATATGTAGGGTCTGCAGGCTTATCCACATTAGCCAAAAACACTAAATCTGTAATAGGCGCTACGCTACTACCACCCTTACTGTCAAAGGTTACAGTAAAGTACTGAGGGGTAGACGCATCCGTAATCACAATTTCCTCGGACCATACGCTTATATAGGAATAAGTATCCGTTACAGTGGCAGAACTGGATACATTCCAGTCCATACCATTTACCTTAAAGGTAACCGGATCCTTCAACACATGTGTTGCTCCCGCATCACCATCCAGTCTAAGCTGTGCAACTACTCTATAAGTACCGGGTGTAAACCGATCCGACGTGTTAGAAATCTGCGTCCAGCCATCTCCGTTCTTTTTCTCCCAATGGCTCCAACTAACCCTTATGGGACTTCCTGAGGTTACGGTAAATTCAGGATTATAAGTCCTGCCTGTATAATATGCAATTTTATCATAAGTACAAGTAGCCTCAACTGCAGAAACAGGGCTACGGTCTGCTGCATCACCTGCTGTAACACCTACCGCAATGGTAATCTCCTGATACTGACCTTCACTATCGGTCACTCGAACCACCAATGCATCATTACTTCCTACTACGGTAGGTGTACCACTAATGGTTCCGTCCTCAGAAACCACAATCCATGCCGGTCCCGAGGTCTTACTAAAGATATAGGGTCTGGTACCACCTTCTGCATTGCCTGCTACCGAAAACTCTGTAATAGCAGTATCCTTATAATTCACTCCGATATCAAATGTATTGGAATCACGGAATATCAGTTCTTCCGGTTCAGATATTATAATCTCCGGAGAATATACCTGTGCGTAGGAATAGTCTGTCTCTACCCTGGGACCCCAAGTACTCCAGCTTTCACCATTCATTTTAAAGGTGAAATCATCTGCAATTACGTGTGTGCTTCCATATTCTCCATCAATACGAATCTGATGTCTGTAACGCCATGTACCTGCCGTGAATGTCTCTGAATCTCTTACAGCTTCCCAAGTATCTTCGTTCTTCTTTTCCCAAGAACCATTAGTAACAGAAAAACGTACCCCATCACCTTCGGTGATTACTAAATTAATTGGGAGAATACATCTTTTTCCATACCCTGGAATGCTATTTATGTCAGAAGATGTCGCACTGATGTCAGATACGGAAATACGTTCTGAATCAGCCTTCACCGTCATAGGTTGCATAGTGAAAAGCATCACCATGCACAACAGAATACTAAATAATCTCCTTTTCGTTCTCATCCTTTCATTCTCCTTCACTCATAATATTTATCATTTTATTACTCAAGATTTTATTTTTCCCCCGCCAAT
>JAZNXM010000088.1:0-5794 GCA_045593865.1 Acetatifactor sp.
TCTGCAGCAGGAAATCCGATGAAGGTAACCTCTTCGCCCATTCGTCCCTTAATCTGATACTTCAATTCCTGAATAGTGCTCACATAGCACTCCATTAAGATGGCTTTATTCTCCCGGTACATGCTTTCATACAGGGTATAATCATAATCCTCCCAATACTCTTTGGGATGTTCCGCAGGAAGGGTCTTAGCATATTCCAAGAGATGGATAAATTCTTCTGATTCAAAGCTGCACGTTCCGGTCACAGGATCCACAAAATCATCGCCCAGGAAGCTCAGCACCTGATACATAAAGTTATCACGGAGCATATCCGGTCCAAAAATGGAGCTTCCTTCCGGCAAGCTTTCAGACAAGGCTATCATATCAGCCATATTCCATCCGGTTTTTTCCCCCAATATAGAAGTCTTACCGATCATGGTCCGGATACTGAAGCTGGGAACCAAGGTATAAAGCTTGCCATCTACGGAGAATGCATCCATAATATTGGGCAGGAACTCTGTCTGTGATAATTCTTCATCCTTGGCAATCAGCTCCCCAATATCCGCAAATGCACCCTTACTGATATAGCTGCCGGTATCCATATCCGTATTGACAACCAGAATATCCGGCATCTGATTGCTGATAATATCATTGTTCAGCTGGGTATAGCCGGCCTGGTAGTCATCCATGGTTGCATAGATGGAGTAATCCTTAATGGTAATACGATATTTGGGATTGGTTTTATTAAAATCAACAATACGTTTTCTTATATTGTAATCAATATAGTTGCATCCAAGAACCAGCGTGGTCTTATCCGGCACGTCCTCCGGATTTACCTTTGTAAAATACGCAAAATGCATCTGCCCATCGGTCTGATCATTGTAATATCCCAGCATATGGGTATCATCCAGCACAACGATACCATTCAGATATGTAGATGGGAAATCTGAATTGATAAAGTCCATAATCTGAACAGGCGACTCATCTCCCAGATTGTATGTATACACGCCAATATTATTCGTCAGGATAAAATCTGTATTGTAGCCTGTATGGAAGGAAAAATTCATAATATTGCCGGGAAGCTCCTGCTTTTTACCTATGACGGATGTTTTCAGGTCAATGGTGCTGATAAACATCTTGGTATACTCCTGATTATAGCTGGTCATATAGGTAGTACCGTCACTCTTTTGGAAAATATTTGCCATGGTGGAAGTCATTTCACTATCCAATTCAATTGGTGCGATCATATTTCCATCCGGTGCAATAACGGCTCCCAATCCCTCATAGGAAATAAACACAATGCTTCCATCATTCATGGTAAAAATATTCCTAGGGTAAAAATATTCTACGTCCCCCACATAATCCTTGATATCCTTCTTCCAATGGAACTTACCGTCAGCATCCCATTTTATCAGGTAGTTATAGCTCATATAAACCGGATTATTAGGATCTGTCGTATCTTCCTTGTATTCTTCCTGGGTAGCGATCACAGAACCGTCGCTACCAATAAGCACATTGTTCATCCACATACTTTCAGCATTTTCTATATTCCTTTCCAGAATCACTTCTTTCCTGTCTGAACCGTCAATATTTGCTGAAATAAGCACATAGACAGGACCTGTATACACGACTTCTTCCGGCTCTGTCACAACACCTTCACCTGTAACAGTATCCTCCGGCGTTACCTCCGGCATTACCTCCGGCATTACTACAGCCGCCTCTGTTACTGCCATTCTGGCTCCTGCGGCTGCTCCGTACTGCCCGCTGTAATCCTGCAACAGTACATAAATTCTGTTATTAACATACTCCAAGCTGCGAACACTCACATTGTTGGAATCAATCCCCAGATCAATATCCTCACTGGAATAGACATACAGCTTTGATGCCTGATTATTACTTGCGGCTGTGCCGGCAGAACCGCAGGCACAAAGCGTCACAACAAGCATTGTAGCAAGAAGCAGGCACATCACTCTTTTAATACTTCTTTCTTTCATGAAAAGCTCCTCCTCTTATTTTGTTCCAAATCGTTTTCAGGTTCCAGGTACGGTATCTCCACCAATATATGAATTTACATAGGATCACAATAACCGGATACGCCAAAAAGAATAGCATGAGTAACGTGACTGCCATCAGGATATCCTCACAGCCCCTTGCCAGATTCTCCCAGTAAGGATAAATGATCGCCTTACCGTTCATGGAATGTGTTCCAAAGCTACCGATCCGCTTTATACGATTCCACAGATCGAATCGACTGGTGTTCTCAATCACTTCCATTTCCTGCTCATCCACAGGGATCAATTCCTTCACATATCCCAGTGCAAATCCTTTCACAGGGTTTGGCATTACAATCTCATAATGATTAATTCCGGAATGGGTTCCGTATTGATTCAATGTATCGTAAGAAACATAGATCACACTGCTGTCAAGCCCGGCAGCTTCCTGTAGCCTGCCCTCTTCTCTTTCAATAACCCCTGCCACAACATGGGGAATTTCTCTTATATATACAATCTGCCCTGCAATATCGTTGGAGCCGAACAACCTCCATGCTGCATCCTCATCCAATATACAATAATCCTGCACTAGGTCATTTCCCGAAAAATACGAACCTGACAACAATTTTAAAGGATGAAACAGGAAAAAATCTCCTCCAATTCCAATGGCATCTGCAGTAATGCTGCCATGATTACTATCCACCTTTATACGGCCATAAGCACTGTAGGCATCCGCCCATAGTCTGGCTCCCGGATTCAGAGATTCGGAAACAATAGAGGCTTCCTGCAGCTTAGCATCCAGCTTATGCTCCATTTCCTCAATGGAATCCGGGGATATGCTCACATTAGCGGAAAAGAAGCAGCTGACCTGAGCCACATTCTTATTGTCACTCCACCGATTCGCCATCTGCTGTGATTCCTGTTTTCCTATCATTCGTTGCGATATTCCCCATAAAATCAGGAAAATCACAAATGACAGGAGGACGCAAGCCCATAGAAGCAGACCTTTTCCCGCCGGTGCTTTTATTATTTTTTTCATCATAATCTCCATTCTCGCTTTGCCCTGTTTCAAGGCACATGCAGGTTTAATTGTCCGCCAGTCTCACATATTGCCCTGATTCCACAGGCTTTGTGGATGTAGTAATGACGAATTCATATCCAGAAAGAGCACTGGAAATGGCAGACTTGGTATCATCTGAAGCAATAACCTCTACATCCATACGCGTCGCTTTATAACGGTTGCCTAATGGAGAGCTCTTGGATTCCACGATCAGTACAAACTTTCCGTTATTATCTTCACGGATCGCACTGTTAGGTACTAACATATCATAATGGATACTCTTCTGGCCAACTGCTACATTCAGACTCTGTCCTGCAATCACACTTTCTCCGGCCACATCAAATACCAAGAGCTTTTTCCGGCCCGGATCGGTGGTGTCCGGCATGATCCTGGTCAAGGTTACCTTCAGATCGTCATATCTCCAGGAATTTACCAGACTGGCCTGCTCTCCTACGCTGACCTTTCTGGCCTGTTCGTTGGTAACACTGAATTTCATGGTATAACCTTCCCCCTCCGGCTGCATGTTTACTACTATACCATCCGATGGTGTATCCAGTCCTGAACGCACATTGATAGCAGTAATGGTTCCGGATATAGGTGCCTTAACCTCACTTCCTGTAACCTCCTGCTCAAGCTTATCCACCCTCTCCCGGGCATCCGTAATGGTTTGATGCAGTTTACTTAGGTTCATGGAATCAGAAATGTTTTTAATATAATCCGACAATGCAGTCTGTTTCTTTGAAAGCACCTGCTGCTTTGCTTCCAGATCATTCCTTGCAAGGAACAACTGCAGTTCGTTTTGCTTCTTCTGTACATTTAAATTTTCAATCGTATCGGAGGTATCACCGGAAGCAAGCTTTTTATCCAGAGCAGCCTGTGCTCTCTTTAAGTCGATCTCCAGACCTGCAAGCGTTGACTTTGCAGTATCCATCTTTTGTTCCGCTTCTGCCTTCTGGTTTATCAGCGTATCATATTCGGCATTACCGCTGCTAACAGACATACCGTTTAGTTTTCTGTCAAATTCATCCCTTTGAATTTCCGCAATTTCCAGTTCAAGCTCCGCCGTCTGTATTTTTTGTTCTATATCTGCCACGGCTTTCTCTTCCTCTGACGTATCTGCTTCATTGGATGGAGTAATTGAAATCTGGGTGGAAAGGGCATTGCCCCACTGGGTCAGATCATCCACCAAAGCCTGGGCAGCAGTCACTTCTTTTTCAGCCAGACTAATTTCATTTTTCAAAGCAATTAGATTATTTTTATATGTATTCAACGAAAAGGTCTTGCCCGCACTCTGCATGACACTGATATCCATATTACCGGTCAGAAGCGCCATTTCAAAGGCAAGCTCTGCTGCTTCCAATTCTGCCTTGGCTGCTTTCAAAGCCTCACTGTCCTCGTAGGACAAATGCATCAGTATATCACCCTTCTGCACCACATCACCCACATTTACTTCTATGGACTCTACCTTCCGAACAGCACCAACTCTTACATTATACGGATCCCCGCTTTCCACAACACCGGCCCCTCTGATCTGCGCCGCAATGGTTCCTGACTGAATATACTGTGCAGCCACCTGCGGCAGTGAATAATTCATAATTGTATTTGAAAAGAAGGTCAGTACCAGCATTACGGATAAGAATATAATTGCAGCTGATTTTATCCACTCTCTTCTATTTCTTCCTTTTTCGTTCATATTTCCTTCATTTCCTTTCTATCCTTTAATACCACCCTGATAGGTAATTCCGTCAATCAGATATTCCTCACCATAAAGGAATACCAGCAAAGTAGGTATCATATAAATGGTCGCAACGGCAAATGCCAGTCCGATTTCCCCCGCATTAATCTTGCTGAGGAACACCGACAACGGATGCATCTCCTGATCCGACAACAAGATCAACGGCTGTTCAACCATATTCCAGTAATCAATGAATACCAGTATGGCGACCGATGCAATCGCACCCTTGCACAATGGCAGACAGATTCTTCGAAATATCTGCCATTCTCCTGCGCCGTCTATCTGCGCCGCCTCAATTACCGCAGTGGGTATGCGCCGCATGAACTTAGTCAGCAGAAACACCGCAAAAGGTGAAAAGATACCCGGCAGCCAGATAGCCCATTTGGTATCCAATATGTTCAGCCAATCGGATACCAGATAATTAGGAACCAAAGTAACCTGGTAAGGCATCAGCATCAATATAATGTACAGGAAAAAGATTATTTCACGAATCCTTCCGCTGTATCTTGCAAATCCATAGGATGCCAGCGTCGCCACAATCAGCTGGAATACCACGATAGGACCCACCAGTATCACAGAATTCCAGAATTTCAGCAGGTATTCCGGGCTTTTGAGCAACACGGTAATATACTGGCTGAAGGAAACCATATCCGGTATAAATTTCAGGTTCACTGTCTCAGCAATGAATACCTTGCCCCCATCCTCATTGGTAGCAAATATATTGCCGTAGTTGGCAGCTATCTCCGTTGCCGACATAAAGGAATTGCAAATCGTCAGAACGATCGGCATCAGGAAAAGGATTGCAAAAAACGCTGCCACGATTGTTCCAAGGCCAATTCTGATCTTGGAAATCACATATCGACGGACCACTGCATTATGTACTTTATTATCCGTTCCGGATCGGATTGGTTTCTGCTTATTTCTCATCCCTCCACATCCTTTCCGAAGTAATTTTCAATCAAAAACAAAATACCGATGATAACCACCATGACCAGCGACATCAATACCGCAGCACTGGACAGCTTCTGG
>JAZNXM010000089.1:0-1620 GCA_045593865.1 Acetatifactor sp.
GATGTCGGGTCTTCTTAAATCCAGATAACGGTATTTCAAACGCAGTTCTTCCTTGGTCTTGGAATCTGCTTCAATAGGGAAAGGCGGTGTATCGGACTCAGACAGCACACGGAGCTGGGTAGCACGGATTTCAATCTCACCTGTAGCCAGATTGTCATTCACCGCGCCCTCTCTCTTACATACCTTACCTACTACTGCAATTACAAACTCACTGCGCAGGTGATAAGCCTTTTCAAAATTCTCTGCACCGCAGTCGCTTTCTTCAAAAATCACCTGCAACAGACCGGCTCTGTCGCGCATATCCACAAAAATGATACCACCCTTGTTACGCTGCTTCTGCACCCATCCCATTACGGTGACTTCTTCGCCTACATTAGCTGCAGAAAGCTCTCCGCAGCGGTGCGTTCTTTTTAAACCCTTCATTGACTCTGCCATATATCATACCTCGTCTTTCTATCTGTGCTATTCCTTCTTCTGCTCCCGGTTAATACCTCCGGCATAAACTAATTCTTCAAAGGATCCTTATAAAACTCCACAAAATCCGCATATCCTTCGCTCATTAACTGTTCCTTCTGGAATTTCTTATTCTTGTTCATGCGGGCAACCAATACCTGCAGACCTTCCTCACGAGCCTTCTGTGCCTGAGCAATCACATCACACAGTGCCTGTCCGCCCACACCCTTTTCAATCAGGTATGCCACCTTCTTGGGAGTGGTAGGTACTTTGAAACCGCTTTCCAGTAAAAGCAGTACAATACGTTCAAAACCAATGGAAAATCCGCATGCCGGAACATCCTTACCGGTAAACTTGCCCACCATCTTGTCATAACGTCCGCCGCCTCCGCAGCTGCCGCCAAACTCAGGGATGGCGATCTCAAAAATAGTGCCTGTGTAATAGGACATGCCTCTTACTAATGTGGCATCAAATACCATATCAAACTGTGCCGCCTTTGTAGCACTTACGCTGTCGATGATTTCCTGTAGTCCCTCTGCCACTTCGTTATCCAGATAACCCACAAGAGTCTGTGCCAGATAAGCTACGCCGTTTTCAGCACTCTCCAGCCCCTTAAACAGCTCCAGGTACTTGTCCACGGATTCCTTTGCAAAACCGTTTGCCAGAAGCTCCTCTTCTACGCCTTCCAGGCCTATTTTATCCATTTTGTCCAATGTAATGAATACACTATCGTAACTTTCCTCGGAAAAACCGCTGTATGCGGCCATTGCCTTCAGTATCTGACGGTCATTGATACGAATCTGGAAATTCTGAAAGCCCAATCTTCCTAATGTGGTGGTGGTAGCCAGAATCAGCTCAATCTCAGCCAGATTGGAGGGCTCGCCCAATATATCAATGTCACACTGCATGAACTGACGGTAACGTCCTCTCTGGGGACGGTCCGCACGCCATACATTACCCATCTGCAGGGCCTTAAAAGGTGCAGGCAGCTGTGCCGCATTATTGGAATAATAACGTACCAACGGTACTGTAAGGTCATAACGAAGACCGCCGTCTACCACCTCTTCTTCCGTGGTGGCATCTGCCACATTCAACTTCTCTCCGCGCTTCAGTATCTTAAAATTCAGCTTCTCATTGTCTCCGCCCTGCTTATTGGTCAGGTTGGCA
>JAZNXM010000090.1:0-4093 GCA_045593865.1 Acetatifactor sp.
TAATATACAATATTGCCAACTCGAACTGCCTTTTCAAAATAATTCTTAATCGTCCGCCCATTGCGGATATGCTGCAGCTGAAGCTTGGGAAAATTTACAATACTCACTCCTGCAAGAATTATAGCATACAAGTGCTTTATACACAAACTTTTTTTCAATAATAGCGGTATTAGATTACGGTTTTTAAATGATTTTTTATTTGCATAGATTCCCATAGTGTGGTATCATATTTCTAGATGCAAGCTCGTATGTGCATGTACGTACGCGGGCATAGCATACATACCAGACAAGTGAACGGAGGTATTACCATGACTGCAAAAGAATGTATTATGGGACGTCGCAGTATCAGAGCATTTTCTCAGGAACCTGTTTCCCGGGAATTGATTTCTGATGTGGTTGAGACCGCATCCTATGCACCCAGCTGGAAACATACACAGATTGTTCGTTACATAGCTGTAGAAGGCGAACGGAAGAACCAGATTGCCGAATGTACTTCCGCTTACCCCCGCAATGGTGAAATTATTGCCACAGCTCCTATGGTTATGGTCATAACCATTATCAAAGGTCGCAGTGGTTTTGAAAGAGACGGCTCTTTCTCTACTTGCCGCGGCGAAGGCTGGCAGATGTTTGATGCCGGTGTTGCAAGTGAAGCTTTTTGTCTGGCTGCATATGAAAAGGGTCTGGGCACCGTTATCATGGGTATTTTTGATGAGGATAAAGTTGCGCAGCTTTTGGATCTTCCGGAAGGTCGTGAGGTTATTGCTCTCATCCCTGTGGGATATCCAGCTGAAACACCCACCGCTCCAAGAAGAAAGCCGGTGGAAGAAATGGTTATTTTTCAGTGAAATATTTGAAGTCGAAGGGATTTCTCTTCGGCTTTCATTATGCTGACCACGAAATTTTTCAGGACAGGCTCGGAAATCCCTTGAGATTTCCCCACTGTATTGGATGCATCCAATAGAAAGATTGTCCTGAATCATAAAAAAACATATCAGGAGGGAAACCATGAGACATTTGATGAGTCCGCTGGATTTTACAACCGAAGAACTGGACAAGCTGTTCGATCTGGCCAATGACATTGAGAAAAACAAAGAAAAATACGCACACATATGCGAAGGTAAGATTCTGGCAACCTGCTTCTATGAGCCAAGTACCAGGACCCGCTTAAGCTTCGAATCCGCTATGCTCAGACTGGGCGGACAGGTTCTGGGCTTTTCAGAAGCAAGCTCCTCTTCCGCTGCCAAAGGCGAAAGCGTTTCCGATACCATCCGCGTGATTTCCTGCTATGCAGATATCTGTGCAATGCGCCATCCTAAAGAAGGCGCTCCCATGGTAGCTGCGGAAAAATCTTCCATTCCTGTTATCAACGCAGGTGACGGCGGTCATCAGCATCCTACCCAGACCTTGACCGACCTGTTGACCATCCGTTCTTTAAAAGGTACTCTTTCCAACTTTACCATCGGTCTGTGCGGCGACCTGAGGTTCGGTCGTACCGTTCACTCTCTGATTCATGCACTGGTCAGATACACCGGCATCCGCTTCATCCTGATCTCTCCGGAGGAACTGAAGGTACCTGATTATATTATCGAGGAGCTGGAGACGCACAACATTCCTTACGAGGAAGTTACCAGTCTGGAAGCAGTCATGCCACAGCTTGACTTTCTGTACATGACCCGTGTACAGAAGGAACGCTTCTTCAACGAAGAAGACTATATCCGTTTAAAAGACTTCTACATTCTGGACACAACAAAAATGGCACTGGCCAAGCCTGAGATGCTGATACTCCACCCTCTTCCAAGAGTAAATGAGATTTCTGTGGAAGTGGACAATGACCCCAGGGCGGCGTACTTCAAGCAGGTACAGTATGGTGTATATGTGCGAATGGCACTGATTCTGACTCTGCTGGGATTAGTATAAGGAGGATATCAATATATGTTGAACGTTGGAAAAATTGAAGAAGGATTTGTTTTAGACCATATCAAAGCCGGCAACAGCCTTTCCATCTATGAACATCTGGGACTGGATAAGCTGGATTGTACCGTAGCAATCATCAAAAATGCCCGTAGTGAAAAGATGGGCAAGAAGGATATCTTAAAAGTAGAATGTGACATAGATAATCTGGACCTGGATGTCCTTGCATTCATCGACCACAGCATCACTGTAAATGTTATCAAGGCCGGTGAAATCGTGGAGAAAAAAGAGCTGGTACTTCCCAAGATGATTAAGAATGTGATCAAGTGCAGAAATCCACGCTGTATAACCTCCATCGAGCAGGAACTGCCCCATATTTTCTTCCTTGCAGATGAAGTAAAAGAGGTTTACCGCTGCAAATACTGTGAGGAGAAATACTCTGACAGAAATAAAGCGAATAAGAGATAACACCAAAAATCCGTAGAAATGTCATTATGAAAGAGGTCTTAACTATGGAACAGATCTTTGAAGCAATCAATAATATCTTCCGATTTGTCACTCCTGTATCGGACTTTTTCTGGGATTTCCCTACCAATTTCAGCTGGTACAGTAGTCTGCCCGTTATCGGTAATTTCTCACTGGCTATCATCCTTCTGGTAGGCTCCGGTATCTTCTTCAGTATTCGTACCGGTTTCATTCAGATTACACATTTTGTAAGGGGCCTGAAACTGTTAACCCAAAAGAAAAAGGAAGAAACCGGCATCTCTTCTCTGGCGGCATTTTTCCTAAGCTCCGCCATGCGAGTGGGTCCAGGCAATATCCTGGGCGTAACCGGTGCAATCGCGGCAGGTGGCCCAGGTTCACTGTTCTGGATGTGGGTATCTGCATTCTTCGGCATGGCAACTGCTTATGCGGAGGCTGTACTGGCACAGATTTTCAAAGAAAAGAAAAAAGATGAATTCGTAGGTGGTCTGCCCTTCTACGGACAGAAATTACTTGGCAATAAAGTGTGGGCGGGTGTGGCACTCTCCGTCATGTACATAGTATACGCAATGTGTTGCTTACCGGCACAGGGCTTCAATGTTGTAAGCTCCATCGGTACTATGGCAGAAATCGTTACCGGCACTACCCTCTCAACCACTTCCAGCTTCTACTTCATTGCAGCAATTTTGGTTGTGGTCTTTACCGGCATTATGGTATTTAAAGGAATCCGGCAGGTAACAAAGGTAACCGATAAAATGGTTCCTGTTATGGCTGTGCTGTATGTTGTAACTGTCTTATTATTAGTTGTTTTAAACCTTGACAAAATCCCTTACTTCTTCGGAGCGGTATTGGGCGGCGCATTTACTTGCGAGGCAATCTTCGGCGGCGTTTTCGGAACGGTTCTGGCGCAAGGCGTGAAACGTGGTCTAATGAGCAATGAAGCCGGTCAGGGTACCATTACCATGGCGGCAGGTGCTGCAAACTGTGATCATCCCTGTGGTCAGGGCATCATTCAGTCCATCGGTGTCTTCCTTGACACCATGATCATCTGCTCCATGACAGGCTTCGTAGTGGTCATGGCACATGTGTGGACCGGTGCAGATTCTTCGAGCTGGTTTGCAATGGACCGATTGCCAAAATTCCTGGCATCCGCTGCCGAGCTGACCCCGGGCACTGCATTGAATGCAGTAGTGACCTTCCTGATTACCTTTTGCTTCTGTCTGTTTGCCTATACCTGTCTGTTGGGTATGATCAGCTTCTCTGAAATTGCAGCGAACCGTATCCGTAAGGATAAAGGCTTTATTGCCGGTGTACGTATCGTGGGTCTGGCAGTTGCAGCCTTTGGTATTCTGTGTAATATCGCAGGTCTGGAACTGGGCAACCTGTGGGCCTTCTCCGATCTGGGCAATATCCTGATCGTATTCTTCAACGTACCTATCGTTTATGTTGGTGCGAAATATGTTCTGCGTGCAGCGAAGCATTATGAGAAAAATGACGGTACACCTTTTACATCCGAAATCATTGGCAGAAACGACTGCCAGTATTGGGATGATAAGGCAAAAAACTGATGGAAAAGACCTTGGGGGCGTTGCCCCCAATACCCCCAGCAGGAGCTCAGCCCCTGCACCCGATATTGCAACCGCATGTATATGCGGTTGCAAATAGGGGTCAAGGGGAATTATTCCCCTTGCAGGGGGGT
>JAZNXM010000091.1:0-10274 GCA_045593865.1 Acetatifactor sp.
CGTTTACCAAGCAGAAAGAGGTGTCTTATTATAGTTAATCTTAGTGATGGAACAATCTGATTCCGGTAAATGCCATAGCCATGTTGTACTTATTTGCACATTCGATAACCAGATCATCTCTTACAGAGCCGCCGGGCTGTGCAATGTACTTAACACCGCTCTTATGAGCACGTTCAATATTATCGGAGAATGGGAAGAATGCGTCAGAACCTAGGGTTACATCCTGCATACCATCCAGCCATGCTCTTTTTTCTTCTCTGGTAAATACTTCAGGCTTTACCTTGAAGACTCTCTGCCATGCACCTTCAGCCAATACATCCATGTATTCGTCACCGATGTAGTTGTCGATAGCATTGTCTCTGTCAGCACGTCCTACGCTGTCCAAAAACTGTAAGCCCAGAACCTGAGGCGCCTGACGCAGATACCAGTTATCAGCCTTCATACCGGCCAGTCTGGTGCAGTGTACACGGGACTGCTGACCGGCACCGATACCGATTGCCTGTCCACCCTTCACGTAGCATACGGAATTTGACTGGGTGTATTTTAAGGTAATCAGCGCAATCTTCATGTCGATCAATGCTTCTTCCGGAACTTCCTTATTCTCAGTTACAATGTTGGAAAGCAGATCTCCGTTAATATCCAGTTCATTTCTTCCCTGTTCAAAGGTAATACCGTAAACCTGCTTTTTCTCAATTGCAGCAGGAACATAATCAGGATCGATCTGAATCACATTGTAAGCGCCCTTCTTCTTTGCTTTGAGCATTTCCAGTGCTTCCTCGGTATATCCGGGTGCGATAACACCGTCAGATACCTCTCTCTTGATCAGTCTTGCAGTGTCTGCATCACAAACATCGGATAAAGCAATAAAATCACCGAAGGAAGACATTCTGTCAGCACCTCTTGCCCTTGCGTAAGCACATGCAAGAGGAGATAATTCACCCAGATCCTCTACCCAGTAAATCTTAGCCAGCGTTTCATCCAGAGGAAGACCTACTGCTGCACCGGCAGGAGAAACATGCTTGAAAGAAGTTGCTGCCGGAAGACCTGTAGCTTCCTTTAATTCCTTAACAAGCTGCCATCCGTTAAAAGCATCCAGGAAATTGATATATCCCGGCTTACCGTTAAGCACGGTTACCGGCAGCTCACTGCCATCTTCCATATAGATTCTGGAAGGCTTCTGGTTCGGGTTACATCCATATTTTAAAGCTAATTCGTTCATGATTTGTTCCTTTCTACTGATTCTTATTTACAATCTTGGTCTCATATTTTCCTGTCTCAATGTCGATATATCTTACAAACAGAGATACTTTATTCTCTTCGTTCAGGCTGTTCCAGAGCATCTCTGTGAACTCCTCCATACAGTCCGGAATATTTACCCACTTAGGCTCGCCCTCAAAGCTTGGCAGCGGATTGCCATCATGCATATATGTATGAATAAAATGTCCTTCACCGGCTACCGGCTTGTCATAAGCAAAAGTGTAACGGTTGCAGCATTCCGGATTGCCATTGTTGCTCTTTAAAATGCTCATGGCATAATCAAAAGCACCATTCTCAATATGCATGACACCTGAAATTCTGGGTGTGAAGTTAGGACCATCCGGCTCGAACTCTCTGCATCTTAAAGACTGTTCAAAAGTAAGACCATCCCTCATACCATCATAAATGGTGTCCGTCTGGTCACCGTTAGTAACGATAGTGTCATTGCCCAGAACTCTGACCGGTGCGTAAATGATCAGACTGGGATCTTCCAGCTTGGAAGGATCAAACGCTTCTGTTCGGATGCCCTCTCCTTCCACTGTAAACACGCGGTTGCGTGAATTTGAGCTTCTGCCCATGATAAAGTATGCTGTCACTGCATACTTACCGTTAGCACTTCTGCCGATCACGATTCCTCTTCCGGGATATGCGTTACCGGTTAATTCTTCACTTAAAGATAACATCTTCATCTGTTCTTCCTCCTGTTTAACCTTTCTTTATGAGTCAAAGTGATATTTATAGTTCTCCCAGTCCACTAAATAAACACCGCTCTCTTCCACTCTTATGAGCAGGCCTTCATCCACCAGCTCCTGCACCAGACGGTTGGTCTCCGATGACCCATAAGCCAGCCCTAACTGGTAATAGGGCTCATATAAAATATATGGCTCTTCTTCTTCCCGCTGATAAGACCTAAGCTGAGCCATAATACGCTGCTTTCTTTCTTCCTGGAACGACTCATGCACCGGCACCGGAAGTCCTGTTCTATTGCAGAAGTCTGTTACCATCTCGTACTGTGCTCTGGCTTCAATCTGTCCCCATGCACCGATAACGCAGTTATAATTTTTTATTGGCTCTGAAATCTCGTATAAACGTTCTGCCAGCACCTGTGCATCCACGCCCTTTTCGTAATCCCTCTCTAACTGCGCCAGCCCGATGCGGAACTCTGCATAGTCTCTGATCTGTACCATGTGGGGCTGTATCATCCTCAATAAATCCTCCAGGGAGATGGGTAATGGCAGGGTGTAGCTTTCTATTCCTTTATCGATCATTTCCTGCAGCACCGGAAGCACTCGATTGCATCTTTCCAATATCTCCTCAGCCGGATAGGCATCACTCTTTAAGATGTAATTTTCATTGCTCCAAAAGAATGTGTCATACGTATAACCGGAGCGTGCATCCTGAATGATACTGAGAAGCTCTGCAAAGGTATCTGCATATTCCGGTCCCACTGTTGCCGTGGAAATCTTCTCATAAATCACTTCCGACTCCGTATCCGGATTGATCAGCAGTTGTCCGGCACAAAAAAGCGAAAAGACATTTAACAGATGATAGGAGTCCATTTCGCTCCAATAAGCAGGCTTAGCAATATAGTCATACTTTCTTGCGGTCTGGTAAATGGATCGGATGATCTCCAGATTGAAATTCATCTGCGCCAGCTGATCGATTTCCATCTCACAGGTATTCCATGCCCAGGTTCCCAGTCTGCAGCCAAGGTTACTGATCTGCGTGCGGAATGGAACATAAGTCGCCTCGTTGTCACGCTGTCCGCACTCGTAAAGTGTTACGTCATTGCCCAATTCGTTAATAAAGACATTCTTGTCATAAATATCCACCCAGCAGCTGATACCAAAATCAATATCCGGATTTACCGCCTGAAATTTATCCTTCAGCATTTTTGCATAGTAGGCAATCTCCTCGGCTGAGTAAACATTACCCGGGTCATAATAATGACCTATCACACGGTCACAGCAATCCGCCAATTCCGCATAAATATTATAATATTTTTCAAAGCAGGCAACCACTTCCGGGTTATGAAATGTATATCCCAAATCTTTGTAATCGTAGGTTACCTCATCATCCACCCATCCGCAATCTGCAAATTCAGAGCCCCATACCCAGAGAGTAAACTTCATATCCAGCGAATGAGCCGCATCTGCAATCATACGGATTTTTTCATGGCAGGCTTCATAGCTGCCCACGCCCGCCCAAGTAGAACACATCTCCGTTACCTGAACCCCGGTAAATCCGCAATATTTGAGCATCTTCACATATTCGTAAAGCTGATCCTGGGAATAATCAATGAGATTGTTTTTCAGGGATACATCCGCATCCAGATATGCCCCCCGGCTATAGTTCACATTCCACAAGGTAACGATGGCTTCCCTCTCTTCTATCCAGGATTCCCGGGCAACCACTTCCAAAGGAACCCGTATTACGGAAGCGGTGTTGCTGATATGTGCATCCTCTTTACCGGCTTTGTTCCATCCCAGATAGGTATTCACAAAGAGATAGACCTGCTCACAGAGTGCCTCCTGGCTTCCGGCACGAATACTGACTTCCCCGTCAATAATTTCTATGCTGCCCTCATTCTTAGCCAGTTTCTTGTCTAACTTTAATTGAAGCCTTTTACTCTCCACTTTTCTCTCCGGTAATATCTCCAGAAAATTACCGCCGGTCTGCTGAATGTAATACTGCAGCTCCTGACAGGCAGACATCACCTTCTTAGCGGAATAGGTAATAACATACTCATCGATGGGAGTTTCCCCAACGTAAACGGCTGCTTTCGTGAGTCTGCCGTTTTCGACATAACTTTCCCCTGCTTTCAGGGTCATGGACCCATCTTTCTGAACATAGTGCCTGGCAAAATAAGCGGACGCTCTGTTAAGCCCCTCGTCTGTTGGCGCCAAAAGGTATATGGAATTCTCCCGCTTGGTTATTACAAACGCATCCGCATTCATATTGCTCAGAGAATATCCAAGATTCGCTGCATATTCTTCATCTGATACCAGGTGTATGGCTTCCCCGTAATTTCTGTTTACGGTCCCCAGCTTTACATCCACAGCCTGCCTTACTGCATCCTGTAAAAAATCCATGCATTCTGCACTTGCCAGACCATCCATCTTATGAATTTTATAATGCTTTATGGAAAGCGGCTCTGCCTCACCGCCACACCCTGTCAGTGACAGGAGCAAGAGCAGTACCGGCACCATTATTTTCCAACAACTTCTAAACATTTTTGCCCCCTTCGACTCAGAACCACATATGACCAATGATTCAAACATTTATCGTGCTATACCATAGGCATGAGGCGCCGAAAAGCCTACCCAGTCCACGACTTCGCCCAGCACTTTATCATATACCAGAATATTGATTCCATCTTCAACGGTCTGATAATGCACCTTGTCCACTATCACAGCATTTACTCCTTCTGCTCTGCTTACCAGCAAGTCACCGTCCACCAAATTCATGTGATGGAGCGCATTCGTCTCCCCTGTCTTATATACAAGCTCCCTGTCCTCAAAGATCCAGATGCCGCCGTCCCCATAGAATTCTTCACTGACACCTACCGTCTGTAAAGAATCTGCTATATCCGCATCTTCCGACAAATGGTTCCCTGCCGTGGAGATTACCACTATATAATCACGGATGCAGCTGATATAGTCCAGATAGCCACCCACATTATAGGTCAATTTCAACTGCTGCTTCTGCTCCTCATGCCGGCGCACCTTAGAGTTCTCATCCCACAGTGCGTAACGTTCGTCTCCCCGATGATCCTCCAGATCATAATGTCCCGCCAGATAATCTCCCACATAATTGGAAATTTTCTGTGCGCCGTAATGGTTGGTATGTCCCCAATCATTAAAATCCTTTTTCGTGTCGATGCCCAACTCATCCTGAAGCTTTATCATACTGAGCACCGGAATATCACGTTCAGCAGCTAAGACTTCCACATATTTTAACTGCTTCTGCTCTAATTCCGTTGCCACATAGGGAGCAACAATAAAGCAAAGCTCCGTCCCTGACTCCTGTGCCAGCTCCATAATTTTGCGGAGCCACTTTTCATTATCTTCGTGCAGGGGTAAGGTCTCATTCCCCTCATAAACGACAATATCCTGAATGGGATTCGAGGTGTAATCCGCACAGTATCCCAGATAGACCGGTCTGTCTGTCTGAAAATCCTCCATTTTTACTTCTCTGTACCGAGTATGGAAGATAGGCCATCGGAACCAGAAGGCCTGTTTTTCATCTTCCTCCGGCACCATATTGTCAATTCTCTCATAGGAATTTAAGGAGAGCTTGAAGGGCAGAGTATTCCTGTACAAATTTCCCTCCACTCCATAACCATGAAAATTAGCGCCATATAGATCCACGCAGACCACTTTGGGATCCTGGGTCTTCAGTGCTTCCTTGAAAGTATAATAAGTACTTGCAAAGTCCTGTCCGGATATGGCCAGGCTGAAGCTTGCGATTCCGTGTTCATTCCATAAAACGGAAGGGTCAATAGAGCAATAACAATGGCTGCTGCCGAAAAACAATACATCTACTAACCCATTGTCCACCTCGTAAAAGGAATCCACAGAAGAATAATAATCCCCCGCAGTATCCTTCCATGACAAAATAGTGTATATTCGATTTAACAAAACCAGAAAGATAACACAAAAGATAATTATCTTTGCAACTCTCTTTATCTTCATTTCTTCCCTTTCCACGCATATTACAAATCTATTTACAAAACCATACGAAACTGCAGAGGTAAAAAACCTTTCGCCTGTCTGCTGCTTTCCTAAAATTGAAAATAAATAAATTGTGCGGATTCAAATGCAATACCATACATTCCATAAACCAAGGTTGCAAATATCAAAAGCATGATTGCAACCCACCGGAACCAGATGCACTGCTCCTGTAAAAAGTCGGTTATGGTCTGCTTCTTTACATAACGGATCAAATCCACCAGGAACAGTACTACTGCTGCCACCACCAGAATGTTAAATTCAAACCGATCCAGACCCAGCGTATAAATCTCCCCATTAAACAGGGACCATGGATCCCATTTGGTAAATATCCTTGTGCAATAATCCATTGCAATTCCCACGGATCCGGCCCGGAAGAAAACCCATGCAAGATCAACCAGAACAAATGTGGTTACCACCTGCGCCAGCTGAAAACTAAAACTCTCTGTCTTTACCTGACATTTGGTGTATATCTTCTGTCTGACAGGTCTGGTTATATCCCCGGCCACCTGATAGATGCCATGAAGGATGCCCCATGCAAAATATGTCCAGTTGGCACCATGCCACAGACCACTGACACCAAGGGTTACCATGATATTAAAATATTTTCTAAGCTTCGAGCAACGGTTTCCGCCCAAAGGGATATACACATAATCACGAAACCAGGTGCTCAGAGAAACATGCCATCTTCTCCAGAATTCACCTACAGACTTTGCAAAATAAGGTGTTTCAAAGTTTTCCATGAGGGAAAATCCCATTACCCTTGCAGCTCCCACTGCAATCGTGGAATATCCCATAAAATCGCAATATATCTGCAATGCAAAACCGATAGCTCCTGCTGTAAGCGCTACGGTTCCATACATATAGAGACCCTCGAAAACTGTATCCACAAGCACTGCCACCCTGTCTGCAATGACCATTTTTACGAACAGCCCCCACACCATCAGTGTCAATCCGCTTGTGATGTTTTCGTAGTTCCATAATTTCATCTTTTCAATATTCCGAACCTGCTTGAGCAGATTTTCAGACCTCTCAATGGGTCCTGCAACCAGCTGCGGGAAAAAGGACACAAACAAAGCATACCGAAAAAGATTTTTCTCCGGTTGTATATCTCCCCGGTAAACATCAATAATATATCCTAACGCCTGAAACGTGTAGAAGGAAATGCCTACCGGCAGAAGAAGATCAAAGGATCTCTCCCATAATTGCAAACCAAATTCCCCTAGTATGCGGTTGCAGGTATCCTGAAAAAAATCAAAATATTTAAATACAAAAAGAATCCCCAAATTCACTAACACGCAGCCCGCTACTGCCAGCTTTTTACCCCTTTGCTTTTTCGCCAGATGGACCAGCCAGCCGGCTCCCCATGTGGTAAAGGTGGAGAAAAACAGCAAGCCGGCATATTTCGCATTCCAGCATATATAAAAATAGTAGCTGGCAGCCAAAAGCCAGATATAACGCAGTTTTCTGGGTATCATAAAATAAATCAAGGTTACAATCGGAAAAAAGATTAAAAAGTCAACCGAATTGAATAACATTAGCTCCTCCGCATAAATAAACCGACCATCCGGGCATACATCTGCCTTTGCATCATGCTCGAACAACCGGTTTGTAAAATTTAATCGTTGAAAATCTTTCTGGGTGCAACCATCTTCATGGCTTTTACCATTTCTTCTGAAGGAGATACCAGTATCTTTTCTCCGCCATCATAATAAAATACATATCTGCGATCCGGTTTCAATTCCTCACCAATACTGTAATCTTTTACCTTTCCGTTACGATTCCGGAAATTGTCCAGATGGTAGGACTTCACAGGAGCGAAAATCTCCATTCTGTCTACTTTGTACACACCGACACGCTTTCTTTTTGTCTGCGCCATGATCTTATCAATGGTCAATTCCCTGTCCAGATATAAATATTCGTATTCCACATTGACCTGTAAATTCACAAAATACACACCCACACCTGCGCAGACTGCAAAGATGAACATAAGAACCACACCCATAAGGGAAAGCAGTGCAAATACTACGGTCAGCATGATCAATAATACCTTCAAAAATTTCCACAAAATCTGTGGTTTTGCCTTGACAAGGCATTCTACATAAGTATCACTCATTATCTTGTCCTTCTCTTTCTCAAGTTGTACCACCATAAAAATAATATAACATATTGGGCAAAGTTTCAATCATTTTATCCTTTTTTTACAATCAAATAATAATTGTATCATTGACAGTACGCAAAAAACTCATTATCATAGGTAACAACTAATTTATTTAGAAAGATGAGGATTCGTAAAATGCCTGTTATGGATGAATTTCGCCAGGAACGCGAAGCAATTAAAAATGCGGACAAGAAAACAAAATGGAATTATTTTTGGGATTATTACAGAGGCCATGTTAGTGTCGGTGCATTTATCCTTTTTCTCGTTGGATTTTTTGTCTATTCAATTGTGACCGCCAAAGAGACCGCCTTTTACGGATACTTTATAAATACTTATGCAGATACTTCCAAGAGCGAGACCTTTGTTGCCGAATTTGCACCGGTTGCCGGCATTGATCCCAATGAGTATCATATATTGATAGATACCTCTCTCCAGATATCAGAAGGTCTTCTGGATGAAACCTCCATTTCCTCTGTTGAAAAGATAAGCACCACCATCGCTGCTTCAGAGATAGACTTTATTGCAGGTGATGAAGAAACCTTCCTGCAATATTATGCCAATACCGATTATTGCTTTGACTTGCGAGAAATATATGCCCAAAAAGAATTGGAAAAATTTGAGGGTTATATCTATTATGTTGATTTGGACGAAATTCGCAGAAAAGAACAATTTATAGAATCCCAGCAGTTAGAGCAATATGTAGCAAAAGAATATGACCATTTTGCACCGGAGCAGATGGGCGATCCTGTTCCCATCGGTCTGTGTATTCAGGATTGTCCCAAATTAAAAGAAATCTATTATTTCCAGGATGGACTGGTTCCTATGGGGATCGTTATTAATACACAACGCCTGGATACTACGTTACAATTTATTGATTACATTTTTGAGGATTTGATTGTGGAATAAATGATGTGTTAAAAAAGTGCCTTCGACACTCTCAACTCCCCCGGCCCTCGTTCATGCAATGTCATGAGGGCCGGGGGAGTTTTCTTTTTTTCCAAACCGTACAAAAATATTACCAAATACCGTTCCGATTCTCTCGAATATCTTGTTTTTGCTCTATATACCCTCCATTCATTTACTTTGGTCACAAAAATCCACAGTTCAGTAAAAAAAACATAGTTTTTGGGAATAAACTGTTATGCTCTTATCATGAACCAGGAGAGGAGAACCAAATGAAATTCATTGAACAAAAGCTAACTGAGAGTAAAAAATACACCCGCTATCAAGTCAAGAAAATAATGTATGTCTTAAAAACACTGAGTGCTGACATCAGCAAAGTTGTCATCCTGGGAATCATCTTCCGGAATCACTTTGTGTCCTACATAGCAGCACTTACTGCCCTATTCATGCTTAGAAGCTTTTCGGGCGGAATACATAACAAGACCTATCTTGGCTGTTTTGCGACATCACTGGTATATTTCCTGCTGTCCATCATGATATTGCCACAGATTACAATATCCTTCTCCATCCGAATACTACTTCTTACCGCTTGTATGGTGATTTGCGAATGGATCGGTCCCATAACTTCAAAATATCGACCACCATTGTCACAGGCCAAGATAGCTTTATGCAAAAGCATTACAACCACTGTTATTTTTTCCTTTATTCTTATTGCAAATATAGTTCCCTCAAGCCCAAATGTTACTGTAGGCTTCTGGGTTGTTATATTACACACGCTGCAATTAGTAATTGCAAAACTACTAATGGTAGCCAAAACTACCAGAAAGGAGATAACGTAACATGTTTGATTTATTTTATGGCTGGTTTGAAACTGGCGTGATCAGTATGTTCTTATTCGGCGAATATCCACTGCCGTCAGAAGAAACTGAAGACTAACAGAGCGCGAAACAAGGAGAAAGAATTCAATCCCTTCTCCTTGTTTCTATTTTAAACTCTATCCAATTTATGCCGTCATACTTCACATTACTACAACTAAGTACACAATTCCACTCTTGACATATACTCTTTAAATGAAATAAACCAATTCCTCTTCCTTGTCCCTTAGAACTTTTCTCATAACCAAACCATACTTCCATTTCATCATACGAAATATATCGATATGGATTTCTTACGATAAAATCATAACCATTCTCGGTTTGAATTATTTCTACATTTATCCTCTT
>JAZNXM010000092.1:0-7963 GCA_045593865.1 Acetatifactor sp.
GGATAAAATATTGGATAAGCCCGCGTTAGAGATGCTGCGCAGGGACATTACTGTCAGCGATATCTACAATAGCGTCCGGGCAGATAAAATTGGTTCGGCAATGCAGAATGAATATTCTACACCGATTGTAATTGTATAAAATTGAGTTCACAGACTTCTGGCACCGGGGCGACAGAAGTTCGTTTTGCAGGCATCCACAGGTTCTTAGAGCCGAGGACAGACAAAAAACGAGCTTCTGATGTCCCGGTGCAAAGCCAATACGCAATTTAATTTTTAAAGCTATGTATCGGTGCCGGTATTCTGCCGCCGCGATTTACAAAGGCATCACAGGAGAACCGGTTCACCGGCATAATCGGCGCATAGCCAAGCAAACCGCCGAACTCTACGACCTCTCCCACACCCTTTCCGATTACCGGAATCAGACGTACTGCAGTAGTCTTCTGATTTACCATACCGATAGCCATTTCATCCGCAATAATACCGGAAATTGTCGTTGCTTTGGTATCTCCCGGAATTGCAATCATATCCAGACCTACGGAGCATACACAGGTCATTGCCTCCAGCTTCTCTAACGTTAATGCGCCTGCTGTTACCGCATCTATCATACCCTGATCTTCGCTGACCGGAATAAATGCACCACTCAAGCCTCCCACATAGGAAGAAGCCATAACACCGCCCTTCTTAACCTGGTCATTCAACAATGCAAGCGCTGCTGTGGTTCCCGGTGCACCTGCATGCTCCAGACCGATTTCGCACAAAATGTCAGCCACACTGTCACCGATAGCCGGTGTAGGAGCCAGTGATAGATCGATAATACCGAAAGGAACGCCCAATCTTTTGGATGCTTCCTGGGCAACCAACTGACCTACACGGGTAACCTTAAATGCCGTCTTCTTGATGGTCTCACAAAGCACCTCAAAATTCTCTCCGCGCACATGCTCCAGTGCAGTTTTTACTACACCCGGTCCACTTACACCTACATTGATAATCTTGTCTGCTTCCGTCACACCGTGGAAGGCACCTGCCATAAACGGATTGTCATCCGGTGCATTACAGAATACAACCAGTTTAGCACATCCAAGAGAATCTGCCTCTCTGGTGTACTCCGCGGTCTCCTTGATTACCTCACCCATAAGCTTTACAGCGTCCATATTGATACCTGTCTTGGTAGAACCTACATTAATGGAGCTGCAGACTCTCTCGGTGGTAGAAAGAGCCAGCGGAATGGAACGGATCAGCAATTCTTCCGCCGGAGTCATGCCCTTAGAAACCAGCGCTGAATAACCGCCGATAAAGTTTACTCCTACATCGTGGGCTACTTTATCTAAGGTTCTGGCAATGCTTGCAAAATCTTCAATGGTCTTGCATGCCATACCGCCAACCAGTGAAATCGGGGTGACGGAAATACGCTTATTTACAATGGGAATACCATATTCCTTGGCAATTTCCTCCCCTGTCTTAACCAGGTTCTTTGTCGCGTTATATATCTTCTGATAAATCTTTTCATTCAGAAGCTTCAAATCTGCGTCCACACAGTCCAGAAGACTGATACCCATGGTAATGGTTCTGACATCCAGATTTTCTTTTTCAATCATTTTATTGGTTTCTGCAACTTCATATCTGCTAATCATATTTTTAATTTCCTCACAATCTGCTACATTACAGCTCTTTGATGAATGCATCTTTACATTCTTCCTGCATAAAACAAAGAGTCCGCCTGCGGACTCTCGCGCTGACGCGCAGTCACCCAGTGACAAATACAACTTACGCGTCATGGGCATCCTCGCGGAGCGCTTTTGCGTACTAAATTCTGTGCATTTTATCGAAAATCTCTTCCTTCTGACACTTAATGGACACACCGATTTCCAGACCCAGCTTTTCCAATTCGTCTGCCATGTCTCCATGATGCTTTGCCATATTTGAGGTATCTACAATCATCATCATGTTAAAATATCCGGATACGATTGTCTGAGAAATGTCCAGAATATTGATTCCATTCTCTGCAAGATATGTACAGACTCTGGCGATAATACCTACCGTATCTTTTCCTACTACAGTAATAATTGTTTTCTTCATAATAATTCCTCCATATTTGAAATGAAACTTGTTGCTCTATACAATTTGTATAACCGGCGATACTTCCTGCCGTTTTGCCACTTGAATATAAAAATCATTGGCATTATAAGGATTATCTCCCATGGTAATCTCCATCCTCACAGCTTCATAAGCCAGCTCCGGCAGATTATTCTCTTTGCTCAAATGTCCCAACGAGATGGCCTTCAGATTGTCATGCAGGATTCTGCTCAGCAACCTGCCCGAATTTTCATTGGATAAGTGTCCTCTGTTTCCCAGAATACGCTGCTTCAAATAATAAGGATAAGGTCCCACCTGTAGCATATTCACATCATGATTGGCCTCAATCAGCAAAGCATCCAGACCTTTCAGACACTCTACTGTATAATCATTGTACACACCTAAGTCCGTACACACAGCCACCTTTCTGTTACCGTAACCAATGCGATAGGCCACCGGGTCACTGGCATCGTGGGAAATATGCATGGGATGAATCGTCAGATCCTTGACCATTTTTCTCTTATCTGCCGCAATTTCCACATACAGATCATCATCTATATTTCCAAGACCTGCGGTTTCCTTCATCGCCGCAATTGTGCCTTTCGAGGCATATATGGGAATACCATACTTCCTTGCCATAACTCCAAGCCCTGCGATGTGATCCGCGTGTTCATGGGTAATCAGGATACCATCCAGATCTCTGCCGCTAAGGTCAAGGGAATTCAGACCGCTCTCAATTCTCTTGCCGCTGATGCCCACATCAATCAGCAAATGCGTGGTATCCGAACCCACATAAATACAATTGCCGCTGCTTCCGCTGGCAATACTACACATTCTCATCAAAAACTAACCTCTATCTATAAATGTATATTCTTTCAATTTTTCTCTAATCTGCTTATAAGAATCCTCTATTTTGCCGCTGTTGTCAATCACGAAATTACAATTTTTATAAAAAAGCTCCTCTGAAAGCTGACGGTTCATGATCCGTTCCGTCTTTTCCGGGCTGTAGCCTCTGTTCTGTTGCAGACGCATCCTGCGTACCTCCTTGTCCGCATGGATGTACCACAACTCCTCCACAATGCTCTGATAACCGGCTTCAATCAGAAGTGCAGCCTCGATAAAGAACAGTTCTACGCACGAATCCTTCTCCGCTTCTTTCATCCGTTCCAAAAGGTATTGCTTCACTTGAGGATGTATGATTTCATTGACTCTTTGCAAAATCTCTCCATCTGCAAAAATGACCTCTGCCATTTTTCCTTTGTCAATTTGGCCGTCATCTGCCAGAATTCCCCTGCCCAGCAACTGTACCAGCTGCTCATAGCAGGGTTTGCCTTTCTCTTTGATCTTATGGGCTACTTCATCTGCCAGATAAATCTTGCAGGCATAATGCTGTCTGATATAAGACAATATTTCACTTTTGCCGGCGCCCACGCCGCCTGTAATACCGATTATCCTCATCTGTACCTCTTACATCATCAATGTGCTTCATACCAGTTATTTCCGGTATTCAGATCCACCTCCAGATTGACTCTCAGCTTTGCTGCATTCTGCATATTCTCAGCCAAAATCTGTCTAACCTGTTCCATCTCGGATGCTTTTGCTTCTATCAATAATTCATCATGTACCTGGAGAATTAGCTTGGACTCCAGTCCCGCTTCCTTTAAAGCCTTCCAGACTTTGATCATGGCAATCTTGATAATATCCGCCGCAGTTCCCTGAATCGGGGAATTCATCGCTACTCTTTCCCCAAAGGATCTCTGCATAAAATTAGAAGAGCTCAATTCCGGAATAGGTCTTCTTCTGCCATACATAGTGGTAACATAACCATCTCTTTTACCGATTTCCACCAGATGATCCAGATACTCCTTTACCTTAGGATAAGTAGCAAAATACTGTTCAATATATTCAGCCGCCTCTTTACGGCTAATACTCAAATCCTGACTCAACCCAAAGCTGCTGATACCGTATACAATCCCGAAATTAACGGCCTTTGCATTTCTTCTCTGCAGGGCTGTCACTTCCTCAAAAGGAATTCCGAACACCTTGGATGCCGTAATTCTATGAATATCCTGGTCTGTATGGTATGCCTGAATCAGCTCCTCATCTCCCGACATGTGGGCAAGCACTCTCAATTCAATCTGAGAATAGTCTGCATCCATCAGTACGCAGCCATCCTTCGCCACAAATACCTTGCGAATCAGTCTGCCCAGCTCCATACGAATCGGAATATTCTGCAGGTTAGGCTCTGTGGAACTGATTCTGCCGGTTGCCGTAATCGTCTGATTCAAAGTGGTATGGATTCTGCCGTTTTCTCTTATATAAACAGCCAACCCATCCGCATAAGTGGATTTTAGCTTTGTCAACCCTCTATATTCCAATATATCATTGATGATCGGATATTCCGGTGCCAGCTTTTCCAGCACATCTGCCGCCGTAGAATACCCGGTCCTGGTCTTCTTTCCGCCGGGAATCTGCAAATGCTCAAACAAAATCTCACCCAACTGCTTGGGAGAATTGATATTGAAGTCCTTGCCAGCTTGGGCGTGAATACTTTCCTCCAGTTCGGCAATTCTGATGGTCAATGCTTCGCCGTAAGATTTCAGTTCCTCTCGCTTTACAGCGATTCCCTCCTGCTCCATATCATATAAAACCAACGACAACGGCATTTCAATCTCTTCCATCAGCTTCAGCATATCTGTTGCCGCCAGCTTCCGGTGAATCATCTTACCCGCCGCCAGTGCAGTATATGCCTGATACATATAGTATTCTGCCAGCTTTTGCCTGTCCTCCCTGGCAGCCTCCCTGACACTTTTCTTACCAAAAGTTTCCTTCCACCCCGGAATCATCATATTCAGATATTCATTGGCAATGGCCTCTGCATCATAATCATTCTTCAGCGGATTCAATAAATAAGCACCGATGACCGCATCAAAGTATCTGTCCGTGCCGGATTTATCATAATACGCATACTGCTTCTTAATATCCAGTGTTACCACCGGACATTCTCCGGTTACCCGAAGCAGCGCCTCTTCCATCTCCGTATCTTTTGCCGTTTCCTCGAATGCTTCAAAGAGAGAGAGCTGCTGATTCTCCGCTGCTGCCTGCTCCTGATAATAGAAATAACATTCTCCCGATTCCAGAGCAATGGCAATACCGCAAAGCCCATCATCCTCCTCCTTATCAGAACCATCACCTTTGGAAACTGCATCGGACTGACAAACCGCAAGCAGTCCCACCTGCTCCTTTTTATCAGCCGCCTTTTTTAATATTTTCAAAAACGCTTCTCTATCGTCCACGCAGGAAAATTTCTCATGAACACTGTCTTGCGTCTGTGTATCCTGTTCTTCAAAGCGGCTCAGCATATTTTTAAATTCCAGCTGTTTGAACAACTGATAGGCTTCTTTCGTATAATACCCTTCCGCCTTGGCTTGGTCGTAGGGCAGTGTCAGCTCACAATCTGTCTTGATGGTTGCCAGCTGTTTGCTTAAATCTGCCAGCTCCCTGTTCTCGCGCAAGGATTCTCTGATACTTTTCTTGGAAATTTCCTCCAGATGCGCATAAATATTTTCTATAGAGCCATATTCCACCATCAGCGCTGCAGCCGTTTTTTCCCCTACCTTAGGAACACCGGGGATATTGTCCGCCGTATCTCCCATCAACGCCTTTAACTCAATAAACTGAGCCGGAGTTACCTGATAGGTTCTCAGCACATCTTCTGCATAATAATTCTCAATCTCCGTACCGGTCTGTTTCGTCTTCGGAATACGGATTTTAATGTGGTCAGAGGCAATTTGCAACAGATCCCTGTCTCCGGATACCAGAGAAACCTCCACACCATCTGCTTCCGCTTTCTTTGCCAGCGTACCCATAATATCATCCGCTTCCAGCCCCGGCTGCTCCATGATCATAATATTCATGGCGCGCAGCACCTCCTTCATAACAGGTACCTGCTCCCGTAGTTCATCCGGCATAGGTTTTCTGGTGCCTTTATAAGCATCATACATTTTATGCCGGAATGTAGGCGCATGTACATCGAATGCCACTGCCAGATAATCCGGCTTCTCCTCCTCCAGTATTTTGAACAGAATATTCAGGAAACCATATATCGCGTTGGTATGCAGTCCTTTGGAGTTACTGAGCATGGGAATGCCGTAAAATGCCCTGTTTAAAATACTGTGGCCATCTATCAATACTAATTTTTTACTCATATATCATCTTACCTTTCTGCAAGCCGGTCTTTTATACCGCTCTCCACTTTTCAATCTCTATCTGCACTCCCATAACGATCTTGGCACTTTCAATCTCTATCTGCCCTTCTATAACGCAATCGTTTACGCTATGAGCAGGTAATCATTACTATGACACCAACAATGCCCAGCATAATGATATACTCAAATACGGTTCCCACACGGACATACCGATCATGTCTGCCAATCTTTTTTATGGCTTCCTCCATTCTGACTCTCAGCTCATATTTTAAGTCAAAAGCACTTCCCTCCTCCAGACGCACCAGACCTTCTTCCATCAAAAACTGAATGGTAAGCTCTTCTTTACACTGGGAACAGCTATCCATATGGCTCATGAAATTCTTTAACCCAACATAGTCCAGCCTTCTGCCTATAAAATCGGGAATTCGCTTTTCAAATTCTTTACACTCCATAATCTCTTACCTTTCTTGACAGTTTCTTCCAGCAGCCGAACTTATAACCATTCATGCCCGGTTAAAAAATCCTTCGGATGCCTTCGCTGCATTAGCTTCAGCAAGAATCATCACACAAAATCAAACAGACTGATCTGATTGGATTCCGGCAGATTACCCAGAAGCCCCAGCTTATCCATGAATTCAACAACCGTCTTGGAAACCTTGGTTCTCTCCCGAAAATCATCTTTGGAAAGGAATGGACCATCTTTGGCGGCTTCCACCACCTGATCTGCAGCCTTCTCACCCATACCATCGATACTGCTTAGGGACGGCATGATCTTGCCATCAATAATCTGAAAATTTCTGGAATGGGCTCTGAATATATCAATGGGCAAAAATTCAAAGCCTCTGGCATACATCTCCTGAACGATTCTCATGTCACCATAGGCATCTTTTTCTTTATTTGACAGGGTATCAGAACGCTTCTTATAATCTGCCATGATATTTTCCAAATGTTTCTGCCCCTGACACATCAATTCATAAGAAAACGCTTTTGCACGAATACTGAAGAAAGCCGCATAATATGCCAAGGGATGATAAATCTTACAATATGCGATTCGCCAGGCCATCATTACATAAGCCACTGCATGAGCCTTCGGAAACATATACTTAATCTTTTCACAGGACCAGACATACCAATCCGGTACATTATGAGCCAGCATGTCTGCCTTCCATTCCGGCCATTTATCACTCTTGCCCTTTGCAACAACACCCTTTCGAACCGCTTCCATGATCTTAAAGGAAGCATCTGCCTCTACGCCCATACGTATGAGATATGTCATAATGTCATCTCGTGTACAGATTGCTGTAGAAATCGTTGCCTTTCCTTCCTGGATCAAGGTCTGGGCATTTCCCAGCCATACATCCGTACCATGGGAAAGACCCGCAATGCGCACCAAATCGGAAAAGCTTTGGGGTTTCACATCCATTACCATCTGCATCGCAAAGTCCGTACCAAACTCCGGAATTCCCAACGCTCCCAGCCTGGTGCCCCCAATCTGTTCCGGCGTAACACCCAAAGCATCTGTATTTTGGAACAGAGACATAACCTTTTTGTCATCCAGAGGAATTGTCACCGGATCCACCCCGGTCAGATCCTGCAGCATACGAATCATAGTAGGATCATCGTGTCCCAGTATATCCAGCTTCAAGAGGTTATGATCAATGGAATGATAGTCAAAATGGGTG
>JAZNXM010000093.1:0-2079 GCA_045593865.1 Acetatifactor sp.
ATATATCTTGCTTCGTCCAGAAACGCCTGTTTCTATCGGGGATCGGAAACCATATCCTGATTCTTCTTGGAATAGGGATTTTTATTTTCCTTTGGCTTATCCGGTATACTTCCGCAGCGGGCTGCCCATCTCATGATGCACATCCACAACATAATTCCCAGAAGCCAAATGCCCAAAGCCAGCCAGAACCATAATATGGGCCAATGAAGGATATAATGCAGCGCCAAGAGAATCCATGCCGGGATCGTCCATTCCAGATTAAAGATGACATTGAGCAAAAGGCAGAGGAAGAAATTTCCGCTTTTACGAATCTGTTTCATTCACATTCCTTTCTCTTTCCCGCCCTGATTTACAAAGAGTTCTAAAGCAGCCGTTGATTTTAAATAACCGAAAATCCACAGGCTTTTTATGGAAATACTTCTGCTTTTCCATCGTTTCTTCAGTAACAGACCGTTTCCACAATCTCAGAAAGCACCGGAATGCCTGTTTCCTTCAACTGAGCCGCGCATCTTTTACACATGTCCAGATCTTCACAAATTAGAAAACACCGGTTGCAAACAAGCTGTTTGCAGATCGGGCAGAAGTTGATGTGTTCTGCCGCATCCTGAATGGCGCTGCGCCGCGCGCTTGCAAATTCCTGCTCATAGATCGCGTTGTAGAGGGTCTGTTTTTCCTTTGTCTGCGGCACGGTTCCCGCTTTTGAGAACCTTCTGGGCTTGTTGGCATATTCTGTGCCACACGCCTGGCAGCAGATTCGAAACAGAAAAACCTCTCTTGTGGATAAGTTTTCCAGGTTAAACTCCACAAGCTTTTTCAATACACAACTCACTCCCTTCCTGCCTTATCTGCGATCATTATAAGGGAACTTTTTTGATAAATAAATGCTCCTTGGGATACTTTTTCCAAAAGGTATCCTAAGGATATGTAAAAAATGCACAGGTAAGCGCAATATCCCCTGTGCATTTTACCTATATACTATTACTCCGCTATAGCGCTTTCGCCGGTCAGTTCATCCAATCTGCCGCAGCAGCGGAACATTTCAATAAAAAGCATCAGTTCGTCCCGGGATGCAATTTCCAATTTCTGATAAATACTTCTGTTATGTTTTTTTACCGTGTGGATACTGATGAATGCCAGATCCGGGATATCCCCGATCTCATATCCATCAATATAATAGTTGAGAATCCGGCGCTCAGCAGAAGAAAGTGTCTTTACCTTTTCCGCGAAACCGCAAAACATATCTTCCATACCGGGAGGCAACGCGCCGGGAACAATGCGACGCGAATTCAGCTGCGTCAGCATCTGAACACTGACCAATCCGGTTTCCGGGCGAATAATCCCGTAATCGCAGAGCACATCATAGATCAGCAGAAGGCATACTTCTGTAACAATATAAGACACGGATAAGAATTCAAAATCCACGTCAACCGCCTGTTCCACCGCCCATACACCAATGTTTAAAAACACTGCCATAAACAGGAACAACGCATATTTGGGTGCGGACAGCCGCCTTTTTATGGCAGCATGGGCAATAACCCCGATCATAATCAGCAGATACAGGCACAAATACATGGAATACAGATTATGAAGCGGCCCGTACACCTTTACCAATCTGGTCATTCCGTTTACCGTTTCCAGGGAAAGGGAACTGTAATACAAGCCTTGCCAATCGCCGCTGGCAGCCAGAGCAAATACAGCAGCGCTGATACATACCAGTGTATATTTCAGCCAGTTTCTCTTTTTCATCTGACACACGTCATAGATGATAAACAGCATTACCAGCATGGAAAAAGCCGCGCCAAAATAAGACAAGCCATTCGCCAGCTTTGCTACCACCATAGAGCTGCATACAGACAGAAGGAAATAACCGCAGTTAACAGCCGCCACACATCCAAACAGTGCTAAAAACAGGCGGTCTCTTTTCTTATCCCAGATAAGATAAAAAACAACCAGCAGTACAGACAGCAGTGCCACTATGCCGTATACAATGGTCAAATCTCCATCCTTCACAGTATTCCCTCCCTTCCGTGTTCAAAGTCGGAGGCCAAGCGGTCTTAGGAAGACAACTCTAGGTTGCAA
>JAZNXM010000094.1:0-6866 GCA_045593865.1 Acetatifactor sp.
TGTTCCCAATACGATCATTAACATTGCAAAGATTGATCCGGATATGAAGCTGAAAGCAATCGGTAAGGTTGGCAGCGATGATAACGGCAGGTTCTTAATCAATGAGATGGCAAAGTATGGTGTGGATGTCAGCGGCGTAAAAGTGGCGGAAGGGAAAGAAACCTCTTATGATGACGTGATGACGGAGAAGTCGACCGGAGCCAGAACATTCTTCTTATCCTGCGGCATCAATCATGAGTTTGGACTGGAAGATATTGACGTGGATGCATTGGATTGCAAGATTTTTCACGCGGGTTACATTCTGCTTCTGGGAGCGTTGGACGCTGAGGATGAGGAGTATGGCACGAAAATGGCCCGTCTGCTACACATGGTATCTGAGAAGGGAATCAAGACCTCTGTGGATGCGGTCAGTGAGGATTCAGACCGTTTTAAGGAAAAGATTGTTCCTGCTCTGAAATATTGTGATTATACCATTATGAATGAAATCGAATGCTGTAGGGTAACAGGACTTTCTCCCAGAAGGGAGGACGGTTCTGTTCATATCGAGAATATCAAAGCTACCATGGAAGCATTTATGGAATATGGCGTGCGTGAAAAGGTCATCGTGCACTGCTGTGAGGCAGGATTTTTGCTGGATAAAAGCGGGGAATTCGTCATAGTACCTTCCCTGAAGCTTCCCAAGGGCTATATCAAAGGCAGCGTGGGAGCCGGGGATTCTTTTGCAGCGGCATGTCTGTATGGAATCGATAAGGGCTTCGACAATACAAAAATTTTGGAGTTTGCATCGGCAGCTGCGGCTTGTAATCTGGCAGCCAGTGATTCTGTCAGCGGCATGAAACCCAGGGCAGAGATCGAGAAGATGTGCGAAGAATTTGAACGTTTATCTTTCGAAGAAGTGTAAAGGATTCAGGAATCGTTGGAAGATATTTGTCACAGCGCAGGAGCTGCAGGCTTGTTACCTGCCTGTAGTGTGAAACATACATAAAAACAGTTTGGAGGAAATACGATGTTAGTAAATATGAATGAAGTGCTGAAAGCGGCACAAAAAGGAAAATACGCGGTTGGTCTTTTTAATGCAGTAAATCTGGAGCTTGCAAGAGGTATTATTGCAGCAGCAGAACAGACACGTTCTCCGATCATCATGGGAACAGCAGAAGTGCTTTTACCTTATGGTCCGCTGGATGAGGTGTCTTATTACCTGATTCCCATGGCAAAGAAGGCAAATGTTCCGGTGGTGGTGCATCTGGATCATGGTCTGAAGAAAGAGACCTGTATCAAGGCACTGGAGCTGGGCTTTTCATCTATTATGTATGACTGCTCCACAGACCCTTATGAAGTGAATGTGGAGAAGGTAAGAGAGATGGCTGAGATCGCACATTCTTACGGCGCCACAATCGAAGGTGAGCTGGGACATGTTGGCGATAATGAAGGTTCTGCGGAGGGAAGCTCTCATTTGGCGGATCCGTCTAAATATTTTACCGATCCCAAGCAGGCAAAGGATTTCGTGGAGAAGACAGGTGTGGATGCGCTGGCCATCGCAGTAGGCAATGCCCATGGTGCGTACAAGCTTCCGCCGAAACTGGATTTTGAGCGTATCCAGACGATTGCGAAGACGGTCAATGTACCGTTGGTATTGCATGGCGGTTCCGGCCTTACGGATGACGATTTCAGAAAGGCTATCCAGTTGGGTATCAGCAAGGTAAATATCTTTACAGATATCAATATTGCGGCAGTAAAAGCAGAGTTTAGAGCCTTCAGCTCTATGGATAAGGGGATTATTGACCTGATTCCTGCGGCAGTGGAAGTGATCAAGCAGGAAGTAATGAAGAAGCTGGAGCTGTTCAGTTCTACAGGAAAAGCCCCTTATGCTAATTATGATGTGGACAGGATCGTGAAGGCGGTTATTAAAGAACTGACTGAGAAGCAGATGCTGTAAAGCGAAGGTCGGCAAAGAGTAAAAGGAGCCTTTGAGATTTCGGAAGACGTTCGGAATCCTTAGCGGTTTCTATCAATCACATACCGCAGAAAGCACATAAAATTGCAGCCAGCCGATTATAGAGCGGAGGGGTGCAGAAAGGCAGATGGAACATATGGAAATACATAAAATCAAAAAGACTGCCAGAATAGACAGATTAAAGAAGGATTTATTTGCCGGGAAACCGGTCATCGAGAGTGCAAGGGCACGGCTTCTCACAGAAAGCTATAAAGCCACAGAGGGACAGCCGATGGTGCTCAGGCGGGCCAAGGCGTTCTATCATATGCTGGAAAATATTCCCATCGTGATACGTCCCGATGAACTGGTGGTGGGAAGCACCACTATTCATCCAAGAAGTGCCCAGACTTATCCGGAGTTCTCCTTCCAGTGGCTGGAGGATGAATTTGACACGATTTCTGAAAGAAGTGCAGACCCCTTTCGGATTGCGGAGGAAGACAAGGCAGTGCTGATAGAGGTACATAAATACTGGCGTGGCAGGACCACCAGTGAATTGGCTTTGTCCTGCATGACGGAGGAAACTCTGCAGGCAATCGAACACAACATCTTTACCGTGGGTAATTACCTGTATAATGGTGTAGGGCATGTGACCGTAGATTATGGTCTGGTGCTGGAGAAGGGGTTCGGTGGTATCGCAGAGCATGCTGGGGAAATGCTTAAGAGGGGCAGTGCCGCAGATGCAGAATATCCCACCCATTCCAGTTTTTGGAAGGCGATTATCATCAGCTGTGAAGCCGCAATTCTTTATGCGAAACGGTATGCAGCTCTGGCAAGAGAAGAGGCAGGGAAGGAACGGGACGGACAGCGCAAACAGGAACTGTTAAAAATTGCAGAAAACTGCGACAGAGTTCCCCTTCATGGAGCCACAAGCTTTTATGAAGCATGCCAGTCTTTCTGGTTTGTACAACAGCTGATACAGATTGAAAGTAACGGTCATTCCATTTCTCCGGGAAGGTTCGACCAGTACATGTATCCTTATTATAAGAAAGATATTGAAAAAGGCCTTATGACCAGGGAACAGGCGCAGGAGTTGATTGACTGTATCTGGGTCAAGTTCAATGATTTGAGCAAGTGCAGGGATAAGGATTCTGCCGCAGGCTTTGCCGGTTATGGTGCATTCCAGAACCTGATTGTAGGCGGACAGGATGCAGAAGGCAAGGATGTGACAAACGACCTTTCCTATATGTGCATCCAGGCTTGTATGCATGTGAGACTTCCCCAGCCATCCTTCAGTATCAGAGTGTGGAACAAGACACCATATAAGCTCATGGAACGGGCAGCAGAGCTGACCAGGACAGGTCTTGGTGTGCCTGCTTACTATAACGATGAAGTGATCATCCCCGCATTGGTCAGCAGAGGTCTGACCTTGGAGGATGCTCGCCAGTACAATATCATCGGCTGTGTGGAGCCACAGAAAGCGGGTAAGACGGACGGCTGGCACGATGCAGCATTCTTTAATATGTGCAGACCATTGGAACTGGTATTCTCAAACGGTGTGGACAAAGGCACGCAGATAGGTCCCAAGACCGGTGAAATCGAAGAGCTTGATACCTTCGAGAAGATGTGGAAAGCCTATCAGGAGCAGATGATCTACTTTATTGAACTGATGGTAAATGCGGATAATGCCATTGATTATGCCCACAGGGAAAGAGCTCCGCTGCCATTTCTGTCCTGTATGATCGAGGACTGTATCGGACGCGGTAAGTCTGTTCAGGAGGGCGGAGCGGTATATCAGTTCACAGGCCCTCAGGGATTCGGCATTGCCAATGTGGCGGATTCGCTGTTTGCAGTCCGCAGACTGGTCTTTGAAGAGCACAAGCTGTCACTGGCTGAGTATAAAGATGCATTGCAGCACAATTTCGGAAAAGGTATCACGGAAGACATTCTGTGGGATACCGCCCGCAAGGCAGTGGAAGAGCTGAAAAAACAGGGGCGTGACATTAGTAAGGCGGCAGTGGATGATATCGTTAAGCAGCTGGTAAAAGAATACACGGTCAAGGTAAAAGCGGATAAAGGTAATGCCTACCGGCAGTTACTTGAATGGATTGAAAAGGTACCGAAATACGGCAACGATATCGATGAAGTTGACTACTTTGCAAGAGAGGTGGCATACCTCTACACCAAGGAAGTGGAGCTTTACAAGAATATCCGGGGCGGACAGTTCCAGGCAGGATTGTATCCGGTTTCCGCCAATGTACCACTGGGAGCACAGACCGGTGCCACACCGGATGGCAGACTGGCAGGTACTCCTATCGCAGACGGAGTATCTCCGGGAGCAGGAAGAGATACCCAGGGGCCCACTGCAGCTGCCAACTCCGTAGCCAAGCTGGATCACTATAAGGCATCCAATGGTACTCTGTTCAATCAGAAGTTTCATCCTTCTGCACTGGAAGGAGAAGAGGGAATCAGTAAGTTCATCTCACTGGTGCAGGTATTCTTTGAGAAGAAGGGAAGCCACGTGCAGTTCAATGTAGTCAGCAGAGAGACACTGTTGGATGCGCAGAAGCATCCGGAGCAGTATGCAGACCTGGTGGTAAGAGTGGCAGGCTATAGTGCACTATTTACCACACTTAGCAGGGCTTTGCAGGATGATATCATCCAGAGAACGGAGCAGAGTTATTAATTAACATAAATAAAAAAGAAAGGAAGAATGATTATGAATTTTTTAACTACAGTAGAAGGAAGTCTGTTAGAAGGATTTTATCCCAAGGGATGGGATATGGCGAAGATTGATGCCTGCTGCGAAAAGGGCGTAGCAAGGGAGAATTTCTGGAATAAGGATTTCAATCCGGTAGAATGTGACAATATCAATGATTTTGATACCTTGATGGGTCATGAAATTGCTCTGCAGATCAAGCTTGCAAAAGATGAAGGCAGAAAGCTGGCAATGATCTTACCGGTAGGACCTATGGGTATGTACAAGTGGGCAGTGTACTTCCTGACCGCATGGAAGGTGGATTGTAAGCATGTGTACACCTTTAACATGGACGAGTGGGCAGACAGTGAGGGAAATACCCTTTCTTCTGACAATCCGGCATCCTTTGAGTACAGTATGAAGCAGGCATTCTTTGATAAGCTGGGTGAACTGACCGTTCCGGAAGAACAGAGAAATTTTGCAACAAAGGCAAATCTTCCTACTTATCCTGAAAAGATTGCAGCACTGAAGGCAGAGGGCGCAAAGCTTGTACTGGTATTCGGTATCGGCAGAATGTGCCATATCGCTTTCTGGGAACCTCAGTTTGCAGAGGATTATGCATCTGAAGCAGAGTGGAAGGCAGCGCCTTACCGCATTGCTGCGAAGCTTCATCCATTAACTATTGAGCAGAATGCACTTACCAGCTTCAAGAGCCGTACCACATTGGTTCCTTGCAGAGCAAATACCATTGGCCCCGGTCTGTTCTTACAGGCAGACTATATCATTGGCGGTGCAGACGGTACTCTCGGAAGAGGAATGGGCTGGCAGGGAATGAGCTTCCTGACAACCTTACATTATGGTCCTGATATGAATATTACCTCTACATATATGCCTACCTTGCCCGGCAAGTTATTCTATCTGAAGGAATTGGCAGGTCCGTTGGTTGCTGAGTGTAACTAATTTTAACAATGATTTGCAAATACCCCGGCAGACATTCTGTGTATAACATATTTTGTCTGTGTCGAAACCAGCAAGAATGCTTAAAACGCAGGAAATGTGGTACATGCCGGGGGCATAAGGAGGATTCAATATATGTATACAGTCTTAGTAATATCATGCCATCCGGATGATGTGGAGATTGCCTGCGCAGGAACCTTATTGAAATGTAAAGAACGTGGTGACAGAGTGGTTGTATGCCATCTGTGCAGCGGTGATAAGGGACATGAAATCATTATGCCCAAGGAGCTTGCGGCTATGCGTGCCGAAGAAGCGAAGAGTGCCGGAAGACTTGGTGATATTGAAGTAATGCACGGCGGCTTTGACGATCTGGAAATTTATGACAATAACAAGGCATCAAGGGACAAAGTGGTAAATATCATCCGTAAAGTAAATCCGGACTTTATCATTACCCACGATCCGGAAGATTATATGCCGGATCACAATGCCGTTTCCAAGCTGGTGTTTGATGCATCCTTTGCGGCAACCTGCCCGCATTATTTTACAGAGGTAGAAGGTGCAGTCAGATTGGTACCCATTTATTACATGGATACCCTCTGCGGTGTAAATTTCAATCCTACAGAGTATGTCGATGTGACAGATTATATTGATAAGAAGCTGGAAATGCTGAATTGTCATGAATCCCAGATTGTCTGGATGCGCGAGCACGATCACATTGATTTCCCAGATATGGTGAAAACCTGCTGCAGATACAGAGGCTTCCAGTGCGGCGCTGAATATGCGGAGGGATTCCGCCAATGCCAGGTTTACTTAAAGGGAACCACAAAGCGGTTGCTGCCGTAGGCCAGGTTTGAATCAAGCGCAATGAAGTTACGCTTGTAAAAAGAAGTTTATTCATTACATATTTAATGAAGAAAGGGAGCGATCCGGGAGGGATTGCTCCTTTTCTACTATTAGTAACTATATATGTAATAATTGCCCGCCCAACCATTCGTGTGTAGATTTTCTATAGGAAACATTTGTGCATTGGTTTTACTCCAGATTCTTTGCCGCGGTAGACAGCATCAGCTTGATCCGGTTGAGCTGGTTTACCTCGCTGGCGCCGGGGTCGTAGTCGATGGCCACAATATTGGACTGAGGATAAGCCTTGCGTAGCGCTTTGATGACGCCCTTGCCCACTACGTGGTTGGGAAGGCAACCGAAGGGCTGCGTGCACACGATGTTTGGAACACCGTCTTTGATCAATTCTACCATTTCGCCTGTCAGGAACCATCCTTCACC
>JAZNXM010000095.1:0-6743 GCA_045593865.1 Acetatifactor sp.
AGAATGGAGACATTCTCCGGGAAGTAAGGATAGAGAAGTCCGGGAGTTATCCGGAAGGAAGACTTGAAAAGATGACTTGTTAAGATGGATTCCGTGTTCGGTTTTGAGTGTATGATGTGATTGATATAATGAAAGCTCTGAGCGGATTGTTCAGAGCTTTTTGAGTTTGCGCCGAGCATGGCACTAATTTTACTGGTAAAAGTTCAGTCACAGATATTTTATTTTCACAACCTTTTTGTTGTATATATTAAAATTTCGATGTATAATCGGTATAAAATTGATGTTTATATAGTTGATGCGTCCTATAGCCAAAGCCTTAAATATTGATCATAAAACGGCCAAAGAATAAGGCTTTGGTTTTCGAGTTTTTGGAAAGAACAAAATGATTTAGGATGGTATGTAAGGAGTAGCATGGAGAATAATATCCGCCAATTTATAGAGGATGCCGATCTGGTATTGATCGGTATCGGTAAAGAGTTTGAGAAGGATGATTTTCAGACTGGAGAAGATGCTTTGCAGGCTTTAAACAAGCTTGCAAAGGTTTTGGAGAAAAAGAATTATTTTGCAGTATCGATTTGTACCAATGATATTGCGAAGGAATCGGACTTGCAGAGTGACCGGGTGGTGCAACCCTGCGGAACTGTTGCACAGAAGCAGTGTGTAAATAAGTGTGAAGAGGGCTTACAAGAGCTGACAGAAGCGGAGAGAAGTCTGCTGGAACAGAAGCTGGCAGAATCGGTTGTAAAGGAAAACGGTAAGCCGATTGTGGAGAATTCTGTAGGAGGAATTTTGAACAGAATAGCCCAAGATGATGTAGTTGCCAGATGGCAGAAGATTTATGCAGAGGGTTTCTTGGGCACTTGTCCCAAATGTGGCAGCTTACTGGTACTGAATACGGTTTATACAGATGCTTATGATGAGAAGGGGTATCTGAAGGACTGGTCCAGATATACAACGTGGTTACAGGGTACTTTGAATAAGAAATTATGCATTCTGGAACTTGGTGTGGACCTGACATACCCATCCATTATCCGCTGGCCATTTGAAAAGGTTGCATTCTACAACCAGAAGGCACATTTTGTCAGAGTGAATGAAAGACTGTATCATATGTCTCAGGAAATTAAAGATAAGGGAATTTCCATTTCAGAAAATGCAGTCAAGTGGCTCTTGGAAATGTAGAACAACTTCTTTTTTTGAAACGTAGAGAATTTTTGTGTTTCGGTGTTTGCGTGTTCGGTGTAAGGCAGTAACCTTAGAAATGAGAGAGGTATTTCACAATTAAAAGCTGCAAAGTGTGCAGCAAATAGACGGATTAAGGAGGTGTCGAATCATGATAGCAATCATTGATTACGATGCAGGTAATATCAAGAGCGTGGAGAAAGCGTTTCAGGCTCTGGGTGAAGAAATCATAATTACAAGAGATAAAGAAGCGATTATAAATGCAGATGGTGTAGTGCTGCCGGGCGTAGGTGCCTTTGGTGATGCTATGGAGAAGCTAAAAGAGTATCAGATGATCGATACCATTCACGAGGTAGTTGCCCGCCAGATTCCGTTTCTGGGAATCTGTCTGGGATTGCAGCTCATGTTCGAAAGCTCTGAGGAATCTCCCGGGGTGGAAGGCTTGGGTATCCTGAAAGGTAAAGTCCTTAGAATTCCGGATAGGGAAGGCATCAAGATTCCTCATATTGGCTGGAACAATCTGACCTATCCTAATCAGGGTAGACTGTTTAAGGGAATGGAAGAGAATTCCTTTGTATATTTTGTACATTCCTATTATTTGCAGGCGCAGGAGCCTTCTATTGTGAAAGCTGCAACGGAATATGGTACATATATCCATGCATCTGTAGAGCAGGGCAATGTGTTTGCCTGCCAGTTCCATCCGGAGAAGAGTTCTTCCGCGGGAATGCAGATTCTGCAGAATTTTATTGATATTGTAAAGAAAGCAAAGTAGTACGCCGCAGTAAACTGGTACCTAGGAGTAAAATTAAAAGGTGTAGAAAGAGGAAGACTATGCATACAAAAAGAATCATTCCTTGCTTAGATGTAAAAGATGGCCGTGTCGTAAAAGGAGTTAATTTTGTGAACCTGCGTGATGCAGGGGATCCTGCTGATATTGCAGCAGCATATGATAAAGCAGGCGCGGACGAGGTAGTATTTCTGGATATTACTGCTTCGTCGGATTCCCGTAATACGCAGCTTGAGTGGGTGCGCCAGGTGGCAAGTAAGGTATTTATTCCCTTTACAGTAGGAGGCGGCATCAGAACCGTTGAAGATTTCAAGATTTTGTTGCGGGAAGGTGCAGATAAAATATCTGTGAACTCTGCGGCAATCATGAATCCCAGACTGATTTCCGATGCGGCGGATAAGTTTGGCAGCCAGTGTGTTGTAGTTGCCATTGATGCCAGGAAGCGTGAGGGCGGAACCGGCTGGAACATTTATAAAAACGGCGGTCGTATAGACATGGGCATGGATGCCGTGGAATGGGCTATTACTGCAGAAAAAATGGGTGCCGGCGAGATTCTCCTGACCAGCATGGATGGTGATGGTACCAAGGCCGGGTATGATATTGCACTGACTAGGGCTATTGCAGAGGCGGTAAAGATTCCGGTCATTGCGTCAGGCGGTGCCGGAACCATGGAGCATTTCTACGAAGCGCTTACAGAGGGAAAAGCGGAAGCGGCATTGGCAGCATCCCTGTTCCATTATAAAGAATTAGAAATCAATCAGGTAAAGCAATACTTAAAAGATAAAGGAGTTTCAGTGAGACTATGAGCATGATTTCCAATGACTGGCTGACAGAGCTGGGAGCTGAATTCAGGAAACCCTATTATGCAAAATTGTATCAATTTGTAAGAGAGGAATATAATACATATCAGATTTTCCCACCGGCGGATGATATTTTCAATGCGTTTCATTTTACACCTTTAGGCCAGGTTAAGGTGGTAATCATTGGACAGGATCCTTATCACAATGTTGGTCAGGCTCATGGACTTTGCTTTTCCGTAAAGCCGGATGTGGAGATTCCCCCGTCTTTGGTAAATATTTATCAGGAGCTACATGATGATCTGGGTTGTAGGATCCCCAACAATGGCTATCTGGTAAAGTGGGCCAAACAGGGTGTGTTAATGCTGAATACGGTGTTGACCGTGCGTGCACATATGGCTAATTCCCATCGGGGAAAAGGCTGGGAAGAGTTCACAGATGCTGCAATCAGAGCCTTAAACAAGCAGGACAGACCGATTGTATTTATCCTGTGGGGCAGACCGGCTCAGATGAAGAGAAGTATGCTGAACAATCCGAAGCATTTGATCCTGGAGGCACCTCATCCAAGTCCATTGTCGGCGTACAGAGGATTTTTTGGAAGCAAGCCATTCAGCAAGTCCAATGATTTCCTGATGAAGCATGGCTTAATACCGATTGACTGGCAAATTGAAGACGTGTAGCAGGAGAGGGTGAACGAGGCAATGAAGAAAAATGCATTTGTAACAAAAGAAATGGTAGAAGAAATTGTAAAAACATATCCCACACCCTTTCATATCTATGATGAAAAAGGAATTCGTGAAAATGCAAAAGCGTTAAAGGAAGCGTTCGCCTGGAATAAAGGATATAAAGAGTATTTTGCGGTAAAGGCCACGCCCAATCCGTTTTTGATCAATATTCTGCGGGATTACGGTTGTGGCTGTGACTGTTCTTCCATGACGGAGCTAATGCTGAGCAATGCTATGGGCGTAAAAGGAGAGGACATTATGTTTTCGTCCAATGATACTCCTGCAGAAGAATTTGTTTATGCTGAAAAAATAGGCGCAATCATCAATTTGGATGATTTTACCCACATCAATTTTCTGGCGAAGACCATTGGACATCTTCCCAAGACGTTAAGCTGCCGATACAATCCTGGTGGATATTTTGCAATCAGCAACAATATCATGGATAACCCCGGTAATGCAAAATACGGATTTACCACTGATCAGATGTTTGAAGGTTTCAGGGTAATGAAGGAGAAGGGTGTTGAGAACTTTGGTATCCACGCATTCCTTGCCAGCAATACGATGACCAACGACTATTATCCCACTTTGGCAAAAGCTCTTTTTGAGCTGGCAGTTCAGCTGAAAGAGGAGACCGGAGCACATATTACATTCATCAATTTATCCGGTGGAATCGGTATCCCTTACAAGCCGGGTCAGGAGCCCAATGATATCAGGGCAATCGGGGAAGGTGTGCGTAAAGTATACGATGAAGTACTGGTGCCTGCAGGTATGGGGGATGTGGCAATTTACACGGAGCTTGGTCGTTTTATGATGGCTCCTTACGGACATTTGGTAACACAGGTAATTCATGAGAAACATACACACAAAGAGTATGTAGGTGTGGACGCCTGTGCGGTTGATTTGATGCGTCCGGCAATGTATGGTGCATATCATCACATTACGGTATTGGGTAAGGAAGAGGCGGCCTGTCACAACAAATACGATGTAGTGGGTTCTCTCTGTGAGAATAGTGACAAGTTTGCAATCGATCGGATGTTGCCGCAAATAAAAATCGGTGACTATATGGCAATCCATGACACTGGTGCACATGGATATGCAATGGGTTACAATTACAATGGGAAATTAAAATCTGCAGAGCTTTTGTTGAAAGAAGATGGCAGTGTACAGCTGATCAGACGCGCAGAAACACCGAAAGACTATTTTGCAACCTTTGACTGTTTTGATATTTACAACAAGGTGTTTGAGTAAAAAGTACGAGACGTGCATGATTACAATCTTCTTTGTGACTGTGGTTTCACTGTAGCATGACGGAGAAAATGCTTCAAAATCTTTAAGGTTGCAAGTAAAAACGTAATAATGAGTTGTGAGGTAGGAAATATGAGATATCCCCAGAATTTACAGCCAGACGGACAGATTGGGTTCCCTGCACCTTCCTGTGGGAATGGATATGAGCCATATTATTCGGCGTTTAACAATGCCCAGAAAAAATTCAAAGAGATGGGTTATAAAGTGAATCCCGGACCCAATGCATATAAGCAGGATGGTATTGGTATCAGCACGATTCCGGAAGACTGCGGCAAAGAGCTTACGGAAATGTATCTGGACAAGGAAAATGATTGTCTCATTTCCTGTGCCGGCGGAGAACTCATGTGTGAGATCTTGGAATATGTGGATTTTGAGAAAATCAAAAAAGCTGTCCCTAAGTGGTACATGGGTTTCTCGGATAATACGAATATGACTTATCTGTTGGCAACTATCTGCGATACAGCCAGCATCTATGGCCCCTGTGCAGGATCCTTTGGAATGGAACCCTGGCACCAGTCTATTCAGGATGCATGGGATCTGCTGACTGGGAAGACTACCACCATGCATGGTTATGATTTGTGGGAAAAGGATTCTGTTAAGGACGAAACTCACCCGCTGGAGCCTTACAATGTAACCGAGCCTACAGAAATGAAAGTATACGATAAAGGCAAATTTATCATGGATCCGGCAGCAGAAGGTGTTAAAGTGCAGATGGACGGCCGATTACTGGGCGGCTGTATGGATTGTCTGGTAAACCTGCTTGGAACGGAGTTTGACCACACCATAGAATTCGTGGAGAAATATAAAGAGGATGGAATCCTCTGGTTTATCGAAGCCTGTGACCTGAATGTATTTTCGATCAGAAGAGCCATGTGGCAGATGGAGAAGGCAGGATGGTTTAAGTATGTAAAAGGCTTTCTGTTCGGCAGACCCGCTAATGGTGATTTCGTGTGGACGCTGGACAGATATCAGGCAGTACTGAAAGTGGCTGCGAAATATAATGTGCCGGTAATCTTGGATATGGATATTGGACATATGTCGCCAATGATGCCGCTGGTGGTGGGAAGTATGGCTAAGGTAAATCTGGATGGTAATAGTGTGCGCATTCAGATGGAGTATCGGTAAAAAAACAAAAAATTCTCTTGCCAATATAAAAAAACTATGTTACAATAAACTTCGTTGTTAGAGCAACAAATGCCGGCGTGGCGGAATGGCAGACGCAGTAGACTCAAAATCTACCGGGGGCGACCTCGTGCCGGTTCGAGTCCGGCTGCCGGCAGTGGAAAGAGGTAACTGATTAGCAGTTACCTCTTCTTTTTATTAACAGGGGTAAAGTGCAATGAGTATTGTGGTCTTTATGGCTGCAGGTGTTTTAGGCGGTAAAACGCGGAAGAAGAAAGATGAAATTCTCAAAGCCGCATAGGAGGAAGAAGTAGTGAACATCAGAAGAGCGACAATTACAGACATGCAGGGAATCAACAATTTACTACATCAGGTTTTAATGGTACACCACAATGGAAGAGCTGACCTGTTTAAAGCAAATGCAAAAAAGTACACCGACGAAGAGCTGGCAGCAGTCATTGCAGATGACAGCAAGCCGATTTTTGTGGCAGTGGATGAAGCGGAAGAGGTATTGGGTTATGCTTTCTGCCAGTTCCAGCAGCACATAAATAATAATATTCTGACAGATATCAAGACATTATATATTGATGATTTGTGCGTGGACGAAAGCAGAAGGGGTAAGCATATCGGAAAGCAGCTATATGATTATGTTGTGGAGTTCGCAAAAGAGAGGGGTTGTTACAATCTGACCTTGAATGTTTGGTCCTGTAATCACAATGCTATGAAATTTTATGAAAAGTGTGGTCTGGTTCCTCAGAAGGTAGGATTGGAGAAGATTCTGTAGGAAGTAAAATGTGGCAAGAAGAAAGGCGTTGAACTACCAAAACA
>JAZNXM010000096.1:0-1685 GCA_045593865.1 Acetatifactor sp.
CTACACTGCTGAAGGTAATTCTGAAGCCCAGATGATCCGCAACTCCACTGATATGGAGATAACAGTGATGCTCTCCGAAGCCGAAAAAGAAGCGGAGATCCTGATTGCAGAAGGCGAAGCTGAATACATGAGAGTTTTGGCGGATGCCTATAATGATCCTTCCAAGACGGAATTCTACTCTTTTGTAAGAAGTCTGGATGCTTTGAAAGCTTCCTTGAAAGGCAATAATAAGACTGTATTCTTGTCACCGGATTCACCCATTGCACAGATTTTTTATACAAAGTAGATAATAGCTTTCATCAGGAATGTACAAGCAAAGAGGCTGTCGGTTAATGTGAAATTTTAACCGGCATACCATCAGAATTAAGAACATCCCACAAAAATCAATGTTTTTCATGCATTGCATTTTTGTGGGATGTTTTTATGCGACAAATATTTAAATTAATTTCTTGTTTTAGGGTGCACTAAATAAACCTTTTGTAACAGACTGGCATCTTTTTTCTAAGCGGCGGTCTGCCCGGTTTTTCCTTCAAATTTTTGGATTTCACCATGCAGAAAACGGTGGTACTTATTCAGATTCCTGCCTATGGCGTACAGCAGGAATTCCTTATACACTTTCTCTGACGAACGATAATTAAATCGACGGAAATCTTCGTTTTCCTTGATGTCTCCAAAGTGACCCTCTGTCTGGATCGAACGGATCTGGCGGTTCATGATCCCCTTTTCACTTAAGATATTTGCATGGGTTTCTTCTTTTAAATCTTCCCACCGCTCATTGATCTTCATAACTTTGTTCTTATCGGCATCCGTCTCCTCCTTATACTTATACAAGCTTTTTGCCTTGTGCGGACATTCTTTACAGTCTGCACAGCCATACACCTCAAAAGTCTGGTCGTATCCGTCCTGCTTCTTTGTTTCTGTGCGGATGTGGCGAAGCTCCCGACCATCTTGGCACACATAATAGACCTCATCTTCAAAAGTTTCACGCTTCATGTTATAGTACTTGCCGATGTCCTCGGCATACGCACGGGTTTTTCTCTTTTCATGATCCTGAAGCTTAATGTAACTCGTAATGCGGTTTTCTTTTAGGAACAGCAGATTTTTTTCACTGCAGTAACCGCTGTCAGCAGTGGCAGCTTCCGGATAGCTGCCAAAAGCAGTTTTGTGCTTTTTCAGTACCGGGATCAGGGTGTTATAATCGGTCCGGTCACTGCTGATATAACTGTGAATGATAAAATAATTCTCTACGGCGATCTGGACGTTATATGCAGGTTTTAACTGCCCGTTGAGCATATGATCCTCTTTCATCCGCATGAAGGTGGTTTCCACATCCGTCTTGGAGTAACTGTTGCGGTCTTTTCCCATGATCGCAAAGCACTCCTTGTACTGCATCAGCCTCTTCCCACATTCTTCCAGTTCCTCGTAAAGCTGCTGGATCTGAGATTTGCGTTTTCCTTTTCCGCTCTCAAAGGAAATCCCTTCTCCATTGGCTATCTTAGCAAGATTGGTCTGCAGCTTCAGAATCTCCAGTGGGGAACAGGAAGCGATCTCTATCAGGGTATTGTTGGACAGCTTTTTATGCTTCGTCAGTTTTCTGGAACGGTTCTTTTCGATCACTTCCCGCACTTTATCCATCCCTTCGATGATGAACATCCGGGCATTTCCCAGTTCTTATTTTGTATCAT
>JAZNXM010000097.1:0-2181 GCA_045593865.1 Acetatifactor sp.
AAAGGTGGACGATTACACACAAACAAGGTGATTTTGTTGACCGTAAAAAAAGGAGAAAATATAATGTTGTCATCAAATGGAATCATAGTAGTGGAGAGGAGGCCGTAGAAATGCAGATAAGTTTAAGTTTTTTTATTGAGCACGAGGGAAGCGCACAGGATGTAAAACTGAAGATTAAGAGAATTGGCAGAGAATCCTGCAAGCCTGATAAAAAAGATGTTGCGTGGACGGGAAGCCACTATTCTCTGCATTTTATTCGCGAGGGCAAGGGCGTTCTCAAGCTTGGAGAGGACGAAACGCCTCTGAAAGAAGGAATGTGCTTTGTGCTGTATAAGGATACTCCCTACGAGTATTACCCGGATAAAAGTCATCCGTGGAAATACGATTGGATCGACTTCAGCGGAGAAAATGTGGAGCTGCTTTTGTCCGAGTGTGGGTTTTCTCAAGAGAAACCCTACAGAGCCTATCGAACGGATAAATACTTTCTCGGCGAACTGAACCGGCTGTACGAGATTCACGATGTCAGAACCTATAACCATATTTGCGTTGCGGCTCAGTTTTTCAAGCTTCTCAGCGAGCTGATCTATCGTAACAGAGAAACCAAGCCTCAGCAAAAAACAGTTACTGCCCGTTTCTTTCGAGTGCGGGATTGCATTGTTTATATTAACTGTAATTTCAGGTTGGATCTGACACTGGCGGATATTGCAAAGGCAAACAGTATTTCTGTCAGCTATCTGACATCCTCCTGGTCCAAAGAGATCGGTATGTCGCCCATAGAATACATGCACGCAATGCGGATATCCGAGGCGTGCAGATACCTGAAAAACAGCTCTCAAAAAATAAAGGACATTGCACAAAATGTGGGATATAACGATGAAAAGTATTTTTCCCGTGTATTCAAGAAGCATAAGGGTGTTTCTCCGGTGCAATACAGAAAGTATTCAGAGGAAACAGATCCCTTCCTATGGTTGAAGGAAAAAAATATAGATTTCAGATAATAAAAATGAAAGGAAATGGATTATGAAAAAGATTACGCGTGTGTTGGCAATGGTACTGGCAGTTGTGTTACTGCTGGGACTCACAGCTTGTGGCGGCGGCGATAAGCAGAAAGGAAAAGTCAAGGTTAATTTCTGGGCGGAGGTTAGCGAAGCCAGTAAGGATACCCTGCAGCAAGTGATCGATGATTTTAATGCGAGTCACTCCGATATTTATGTAACATTGACTCCGCAGTCCGATTCCTCCGGTCTTACCAACATTCTTCGCGGCAGAAGACCGCCTGATGTGATTATGGTCGATGACCGTGTCATTAAGAATTATGTATCCGAAGGCTTCTTGGAAAAGCTGGATAGTTACATTACTGCAGACCAGAACCCCAACTTCAAATTTGATGACATGTGGGAAAGCTCTGTAGAGCGTTTTAGCTATAATCCCGAAACCGGCTTCTCCGGTACCGGCTCTGACTACTATGCCATCCCCGCCGGTAACAACCCTACCTTTATTTATTATAATGTCGACCTGTTCAAGGCACAGAATGTGAACATCATTTCCATTCCGGAAAATGAGATTTCCGGCAATCTGCTGCCCCACGGCTACTATGTGTATGATGCAGCACCGGTGGAGGGTATGACCGCCCGGAGTGACGGCAAGTACCATGTGTTTAATAACCGAATCCCCATGAACTGGGAAGAATTGGTGAGCTTAAGCAAAATTTTCACCAAGGAGTATAACGGCACATCTTCCTCTACTTATGGCTTTATGAATGAATGGTGGTTCTCCCACGGCTGGTCTGTAGGCGGCGACTGTCTGGAATGGGACGAAGCCAAGCAGCAGTATATTTTCGCCCTTGGCGATGAGACACCGAACTACCTGGTCACCGGTGCAGAAGGCGTAACCATCAACGGCACCAAGTATACCGCAGGCCAGACACTTTCTTATGCAGACAAGCTGTATGTACAGAAGAACATGTCTGACAGCGTCATTGCCGGCTATATCAGCGGCCAGAATCTGTATCAGCTTCCCTCCACTCGGGATGCATTTACGGAATTTACCAGACTATCCCAGACCACGGATAAGCCGGTTGCTGCCGGTATCAACGGCTACGGCGTATCTCCCTCCCCCAATGCCATGGCCAACAACTCCAAGACCAGCTACTTCACCTCCAGCAGTGTTGCAATGGTCGTG
>JAZNXM010000098.1:0-10261 GCA_045593865.1 Acetatifactor sp.
TTCCTTTACCAGTCTGCATATCCGTTCCCGTATCCCCCACATAGAGAATCTCCCGGGCGGAAAAACCCATGCCTTCCAGAATCTGATATACCCCCTCGGGGCTGGGCTTTCTTGCCACATCTGGCTTCTGCCCCTGGATCCAGTCAAAGCAGTCTTTGCCAAATATGGTTTCCACTACCGCTATCGTTTCCGCATGAGGTTTGTTGGAAAGTACTGCAATCTTAATCCCCCGTTCCTTCAGGGCCGCAATCAATTCCATTATGCCATCATAGGGTTTGACCTGATAAAGACAATGCTCCTTGAAAATTTCCTTATACGCCTGAAAAACCTCTTCAAAATGAACCAGCTTATCTCTACCGCAGGCAAGCAGCGCCTTTTCAATGAGTCTGGCTGCTCCCTCTCCCACAAAATACTTATACTCCTGTGGTGTAAACGGTCCGCAGCCCACCGTGGCCAGCGCCCTGTCCCCACAGTATTTCATGGAAGCAATCGTATCCAGTAAAGTACCGTCCAGATCAAAAATGACAAGCTTCTTCTGCCGTTTCTTCCACTCCTGATACAGTCTTGCTACAGGAAGACCTACTATCGTTTGATAGTCCCCATGGATTCCCTTCACAAACCGGCCACCCAGTCCCTGAATACCGTAAGCTCCTGCTTTATCCATAGGCTCCTTACTTGCCACATACCAGTCGATTTCTTCCCGGCTCATAGGATAAAAAGTTACTTGCGCGCTTTCGTGGAATGTCATAACATTTTCTTTGCCGCCCTGACGGATGCACAGGCACACCCCGGTGTACACCTCATGGGTACCGCCCTGAAGTTCTGCCAGCATCCTGACGGCATCTGCCTCGTCCACCGGTTTTCCCAATATTTTTCCCTTGTCAGCGACCACAGTATCCGCACCGATGACCAATACGTCTCCGGAGGTCTGTTCAAATACAGCTCCTGCCTTCATTGCAGACAGTTCCTCCACGATCTCAGCGGGATGTGTTTTTGTTATAATTTCTTCTACCTGGCTTACCTGTACAGTAAATTTCCAGCCCAACTGACGGAGCAGTTCCTTTCTGCGGGGTGAAGCCGACGCTAATATAATCCTCAATTTACACGCCTTTCCGGGATAAACACTCTGCTGTCATGCACATCCTCTTCCTGCAAAGCTTTTGCCACTTTTATAGCATCTTCACAGAAGGCATCCTGAGCACAGAACAACACCTTGCCTCTTTTATCCACCTTTTCATAAGTACCATCCGGCTGCATGATGTGGGTTTTCATGGTATCCTTCAATTGATATTCCAAAATCCCCAGAAGCTGACGTTTCAACTTATCCGTCTCCACGGGGAAGAGAATTTCCACTCGCCTTTCCAGATTTCTCGGCATCCAGTCCGCACTGCCGCAGTAAATCTCCCAGTTATCATCATTCTCAAAATAGAAGATTCTACTGTGCTCCAGAAAATTACCCACAATGGAACGGACCGTAATATTTTCGCTGATACCGGGTATCCCCACCTTCAGACAGCAGACACCACGCACAATCAGGTCAATCTTAACTCCTGCTGCACTGGCTTCATAAAGGGCCGCAATCACATCCTGATCACACAGGGAGTTCATCTTGGCAATAATACGAGCCTTCTTCCCCGCCAATGCAAACTGTTTTTCTCTTTCTATGAGGCTTAAGAATTTATCCTTCAGCCACAGTGGTGCAAGAGCAAGTTTATTCCAGAACAAAGGCTCAGAATAGCCACTGAGCATATTAAATACGGCTGTAGCATCCTCGCCGATCATCTCCGAGCAGGTAAGCATCCCGATATCCGTGTACAACTTTGCGGTAGCATCATTGTAGTTGCCGGTCCCCAGATGTACGTATCTGTAGATACCATCCTCCTCTCTTCTCACAACCAAAGTAATCTTGCTGTGGGTCTTTAAACCGACCAGACCATAAATCACATGACAGCCTGCTTTCTCCAGCTTTCTTGCCCACACAATATTGTTTTCCTCATCGAAACGAGCTTTTAACTCAACCAATACAGAAACCTGCTTACCATTTTCCGCAGCCTGGGCCAATGCCGCAATAATCGGCGAATTTCCACTGACACGATATAGGGTCTGCTTGATCGCCAATACATCCGGATCCACAGCCGCCTGACGGATAAATTCCACTACAGGGGTAAATGTCTGGTATGGATGATGAAGCAGAATGTCCCCCTTTCGGATTTCCTCAAAAAGATTGCATCCTGCGGGTAGCTCCGGCACCGGCCGAGGCTCGTATTTAGCTACTTTCAGGTGCGTAAAACCATCTAGTCCGTACATCTTCATCAGGAAAGTCAGATCCAGCGGGCCATCAATCTCATAAATATTGGCAGATTCCAGATGCAGCTCCTTTTTTAATATCTTCAGCAGCCTCTTGTCTACACCGCTTTCCACTTCCAGCCGGATAGCCTCGCCCCATTGCCTTTTCTTCAGCTGCTTCTCGATTTCTTTTAGTAAGTCTGCAGCCTCTTCTTCATCTATGGTCAGATCCGCATTTCTCATAATACGATATGGATGTGCAGATACAATATCATAATTCAGGAAAAGCTTCTTTATATTTCTCTCAATAACCTCTTCCAGCAGGATGACTTTATGGGTATAAGTCTCATGGGCTTCACAGGGCACCAGAATGATGCGTGAAAGCACGCTGGGTACCTGCACCGTTGCAAATTCCAGTTCATCCTCTTCCCCCTTCTTACGTACCAATGCCGCAATATTCAGGGACTTATTACGGATCAATGGGAATGGCCTGGAGGAATCCACCGCCATAGGTGTCAATACCGGGTAAACATTTTCCAGGAAATATTCATCCACAAACGTTGCCTCATTTGCTGTCAATTCTTCATGATGCTTGATTACATGCAGACCGTTCTGCTCCAGCTGGGGAATCAGAGAACGATTGTAAGTGGAATACTGTTGGCTTACCAGCTGATGAATCTCCACGCTGATATGGTCCAACTGCTCGGAAGGAGTCATCCCGGCAATATCACACTTGGCATACTTTGCATTTACCATATCCTTTAAGGATGCTACTCTTACCATGAAAAATTCATCCAGATTGGAAGCAGTAATGCTTAAAAATTTCAGTCTTTCAAACAAAGGGATATTCTTATCCCTTGCTTCACTTAGGATTCTCTGGTCAAAAAGAATCCAGCTCAGCTCTCGGTTATAATACAATTTGGGATTTTTATAATCTGTCATTGTCACTACACCTCCCATACGGGAAACTATACCCTTTCATATATCGCTGTTCTTTACAGCGCAACCACTCTTATAGGCTTGCGCACATATTATAAACGCTTCTTCTGCTTAATCACAGGCTTCACACTGAATACCTCCTGGAAGAAAGATGCCCGATTCTCGAAAAGTCCCTTCTCCAGAGCAATATTTACCTGGGAGTCCACTGTCAGAAGCAATTCATTTTCCTTCAGTCTTGCCTTGATGCCTTTTAATTTATCCTTGTGGCCTCTGTCCAGACCATTTGCAACCCGCAGGATCGCTGTCAGTTTTGCCACGATCAGATATGCCTCTTTGGGCAGTTTTGTATTCTGGGCTCTCATGTCCCTGTAGTAAATAAACGGACTGTGATTGAACCGCACCACATTTGCCACGATTTCTCTTTCCGCGTGGGACAGACCGATAATCTCTGTCGCCATGATAATATGATAGGATGTCTCGCCCAGATCCACCATACTGATGTACTTACCGCAGTCATGCAAAAGTGCTGCAATACGCAGGAACAATTTTTCGCGGTTTCCAAGACCATGCACCTTCTTCATACTGTCAAAAATGGTCATTGTAATATTTTCCAGGGTCTCTGCACGCTTTCTGCTTCCCATATATCTCTTGCTGATATTTCTCGCGCAGGCAACAATATCCTTTTCAAAGTCATGGTCACAGGAAAGCAGCTTATTCTTTTCTGCATATTCATAAGCAATACCATCACTCAAGGAGACTCCCGGCGCCCAGATATTCTCTGCATTCATCAGCTGCATCACATTTTTGACCAACAGAGAACTGATATAAGTCAATGTAGCATATTCGTTGGAAACATTCAGTCGTCTGGCAATCTCCGGAATCGTACTGGTTCTGAGCATTTCCAGAAGGCTTTCATATTCCTCCAGTCTGACAAGCGCCGGTCTGCCCGTTTCACGGATTTTTCTTGCCAGATAGACGGACAGATAATCATCCACCACAATCAGGTTCTTAATCACATAATCCTTCAAATAAAGCTTTTTAAAGGTTCCCAGCTGGGCCATGGCCATCTCGTCGATCAAATTCTCATACTGGCTGGCGGTAACATTGATGCGGTTGAGCTTAGACTGCATACGCAGCACACCCAGCTTCAGATTCTGGGTGGCAATCAGCATATCCTTGTCAAACAGGGAAATCTGAATACTGCCACCTCCGATATCCACGATCGCCGTACCTTCCCTGATGATATTGTTAAAAGTTTCTCCGGAAAATGCAATCGCCTTATAGTCCAGAAAACGCTGCTCCGAATTACTTAAGAATTCAATCCTGATACCGGTGCGTAATCCTATCTGATCCAGAACAATACTGGTATTCTCTGTTTCACGGATGGCACTGGTACCATATGCACGATAATCATCCACCCTGTAAGTCTTCATAATTGTGGCGAATTCCTTCAGGGTACGGCACAGTTCATCCATTTTTTCATTGCTGATTTTACCGTTAGTATATGTATCGTTGCCCAGAGAAATTCTCCGACGTACATGCTCCAGAACACGGCTCCGGTTCTTCCCGGAAAATTCTATGATTTTCATGGAAACCTCAAAGCTTCCTACATCAATTGCCGCAAACGTCTTTATACTCATCTTAATCCCCTTGCATAACACAAGCCTTGCTACGTTTAACCTTTATCGCACGCTTTCAAGCATGCGGTAACCACATGCCCTCCTTGCGTCATATATGTCATTCTCACTCCTGCTGTCCCAGCAGATAATCGATAAACTGCTGGGCAGTTCTTCCCGACAGTCCTCCGTGTGCCAGCTCCCACTTATTGGCTTCTGCCAGCAGCTTTTCTTGCTCCATGGTTATCCCATATCGCTTAGCCAATACAGAAACAATATTCTGGAATTCTTTCTTGTTGGGTTTTCCAAAATAAATGGTCACACCAAATCTGGATACCAGGGACAGCTTCTCCTGTACCGTATCACTGGTATGCATATCCTGTCTGACCTCTTCCTTGTCACTGTAGCTCTCGCGGATCAGGTGGCGTCTGTTGGAAGTAGCATAAATCAACACATTTGCAGGCTTCTTCTCCAGACCGCCCTCAATAACAGCCTTCAGATACTTGTATTCGGTCTCAAAATCCTCAAAGCTCAGATCATCCATATAGATGATGAATTTATAGTTGCGGTTTTTAATCTGGCTGATGCACGCGTACAGATCCTGGAACTGGTGCTTATAGATTTCTATAATACGCAGCCCTTTTGTATAATATTCATTGGCAATTGCTTTGATACTGGAAGACTTACCCGTACCGGCATCGCCGAAAAGCAGGCAGTTGTTTGCTTTTCTTCCGGCTACAAAAGCCTCTGTATTGTCCATCAGCTTCTTCTTGGCAATTTCATAACCAACCAGATCATCCATATATACATGGGCAATGTTCAAAATGGGTGCAATCTGTACACCATCGGCATCATGCACCACCCGGAACGATTTGTGCAGACCAAATTTGCCCACACCGTATTCTTTATAAAAATGAGTCAGGGTAGCCTTCATCTCCTCGGGTGTATTATTATCCTTAAACTGTGCTGCCAGCTCACAGATTCTCTTACAGATCCTGGTGTTGTAGACCTTGCTCTCCTGCTTGCTGCTTCGGTAATCCTCCAGTATGTACCACTCCGGCACCTTCAGCGCCTCCACCATGGGACGAAAATCATAATCATAAAACTCTTTAAAAATCACGATATCGTGCAATGCCGCCTGATTGATGCTTCCCTGAATCTCTCCTCTGATCTCACAGCCTGTACTATAGCTGTTTTCGTTGTTCACCAGCAGGTTTGCCAGATAGCAATGCCACAGATTGCCGTAAAAACCATATTGTCCTGCCTGCTCAATTAACTTGTGGATACATTCGTATAAAAGTGCAGCCAAATCCTCCGTATTATAATATGGGTCGTCATAGTGCTCCATGAGCCAGGCCAGATCATAGAGCAAATCTCCGTCTTCAAATTCTCTGTATACAATTAATTCCTGTTCCCGCATTTCAAACTTCCTCGCTTGTCATCAATTCATACTAGTAATTGCCCAGAATCTTCATATTCAAAGACTCTTCTCTCAAGCCCCTCAGCGCATTTTTCACTGCACTGTCAGCCATATTTCCTTCAAAATCCACAAAGAAACGATATTCCCAGTTGCGCTCCTCGATAGGACGGCTTTCAATCTTGGTCATATTTAAATTGTTATAGATAAAATGGGACAGAATATGATACAGGGAACCGCTGCGGTGTGGTACTTCAAAGCAGATACTGACCTTGCCCGCATCCTTCCTGAAAATCTTCTGATTGGTAATAATAATAAATCTGGTTGCGTTGGTATCTGAATCATTTACACCCTTCTGCAGAATCTCCAGACCATAGGTTTTGCCTGCATATTCACTGGCAATAGCAGCCTGACTCTTATCCTGTTCTGCGGCAACCTTCTGGGCCGCAAAGGCATTGTTCTGCATACTGATCTGCTTCCAGTCCGTTGCAGAAAGATATTTTGCACTCTGCATCAGTGACTGCGGATGAGAATATACCGTTTTAATATCCTCCGGCTTTGTGCCCGGTACTCCCAGCAGACAATGCTCGATGCGGATGATCTGTTCTCCCACAATATAATTCTCAAACTCAACCAGCAGATCATAAATATCATTTACAATGCCTGCCGTAGAATTTTCAATGGGCAGCACTGCAAAATCTGCTCTGCCTTCTTCTATACAAACAAACGCATCCCTGAAAGTATCCACATGAAGACTTTCGATTTCCTCACCGAAATACTTCACCATAGCCATCTGGGAGTATGCTCCCTCTGCCCCTTGGAAAACCACTCTCGCTTTCTTCGTTTCCAGTTGCTCCACGCCGATAAAAGGCAGCTTGCCCATATTGCCGCTTTCTGCCAGCATCTGATACTGTAGCTTACGGCTCATGGACATAATCTGCTCAAACAATTCTTCAACGCCCCGGCTGTTAAACTCATTATGAGTCAATGCCTTCACTGCGGCGATCTTCTCTATTTCTCTTTGTTTGTCAAATACCTTCTTGCCGGTACCAATCTTGAATTTTGCGACCTGCTTGCATACTTCCATTCGCTCCTCATAAAGCTTTACAATCCTGGAATCAATCTCATCCAGCTGCTTTCGAAGTTCCAGTAAATCTACCATTGTCTTATCCTTTCTGCTATATATTCTACAACTTAGTTCCGTCTGAAAACGGATTCTTTCAATGCATCAGGAAGGCTGAGCCTTATGTCTCACATAATGCAACGTAGTAAAAACTTCTGACCACAATGTTTATTCTATTCCTCAATATGATCAATCCCCTGGCTCAGAATCGTCACAATATGTGAATCCGCAAGGGCATAAAATATGGTCTTGCTCTCACGCTTTCAAACGGGTAGCATCCCCAAAGACTTTGTAAAAATCTGCCAGATCCTTCATCTCTTCTTTCTTCCCTGTCAGCTTGCTAACATCAGCACGTTAAACAATCCGATTGTAAAGATTTGTAAAATGAATTATTATAATAGTTTACTGCAAAAAAAGCAGCTTGTCCATGCCTTCTATGGAATTCGAGGCATTCATCTGATAGACCTCAGGATTTCTGCTCCAGCAAATCCAACAATTCCTTCATCGTCTTCTGTAAAATCGGATGTCTGAAATTCGGATGCAGCTCTGCCATAGGCTTCAGCACAAAATACCGGTTCTGCATATCCACATGAGGAATGATCAGGTCTTCATCCTCATAAATCCATTTATCGTAAAAAATAATATCCAAATCCAATGTTCTGGGACCCCAGTGAAGGATTCTCTCCCTGTCAGCCTCCGCTTCGATCCGATGCAGATACTGTAATAATTCATTGGGTGTCAGCAATGTCCGAAGCTCTAATACCCCGTTGAGGAAATCATCCTGCTCCACGCCGCCGTAAGGTTTTGTTCGGATGATTTCCGACACCTTCTGCACCCGAATATCCTCGTGCTCATTCAGTCTCTGAATTCCATGCTCAATATACTTTTCCTTTTCTCCCATATTGGAGCCGATGGCTACGTACACCCGATACCAGCCTCGGTGAATCTTGACGGAAACACTTTCAAACGGCAGACCCACCGGAGCCTGCGGTTTTCTGATTTCCACGTCCAGCTCTTTGACCAGTGGGAATTTCATCAGTACTTCTCTTGCCACATTTTCTGCAACTGTTTCAATTAGCTGACAGGTATGGTTCGTCATCCACTCCGCCACGAAATGGCTGACTTCCCCATAATGGGTGGAAAGCAACAGATTATCCTGCAAACCGGCAGCCCTGGTATCGGTATACAAAACCATATTCACGAAAAATAGCTGTCCCTTTTCATTTTCCTCAGGGAACACTCCGTGATATGCATAAACTTCCAGATTATCAATACGAATTTCGTCCATTTATATTCCTTTCTGCATAGTCACTTGTTTCAAAAACGAATGCCCAATCTTCTTGACACTAAATCTCAGCTGCGTAAAATCGCCTCTGTCATCCGGATCGCCCTTACGTTCTCCTTGATATCGTGCACTCTAACAAAAGCGCAGCCTTTCATCACGCCTATCACGGTGGTCGCAAGTGTTCCTTCTACCCGCTCCTCCGCAGGCAAATTCAGCGTCAAGCCAATCACAGACTTCCTGCTGGCTCCAAGCAATATGGGTATACCGAACATTTGCAGATTTTCCAGGCTGTTAATAAGCTCCAGATTATGCTCATATGTTTTCCCAAATCCCACACCGGGGTCCAGAATCATTTTATCTTCTGAAATCCCTGCCCTCTTTGCAAGATATATGGTATCCGCCAGGTCTGCTGCCACATCCTGCATAAAATCACGATAGTCTGCACTCTTACGATTGTGCATCAGACAGCAGGGTAATCCACTTTCTGCGATAACCTTTGCCATATCCGGGTCATATTTCAGTCCCCAGATATCATTGATCAAGTCAACACCGGCCCCAATCCCGGCAGACGCCACCTTGCTTTTATAGGTATCCAGCGACACCGGAATCTCAAAATGAGCCTTCACAGCCTCAAGCACCGGAACCACTCTGTCAATTTCCTCTTCATCCGAAAGCAGTGTGTATCCGGGACGCGTGGACTCCCCGCCGATATCCAGGATATCCATCCCCTCAGCGATCATCTGTTCCACATGTTTTAATGCCTTATCCATGGTATTCCACCTGCCGCCGTCGGAAAAGGAATCCGGCGTCACATTCAGAATGCCCATGATATAGGTTCTGTTTTTTGTATCAAATTCTCGATTGCCAATTTTCATAATCGTATACTCAGATTTTTCTTCTCCTTACTCCAGTCGCACAACTCACATGCCGTGCAGGCAAAGCAAGCTCTGCTAGCCTTGTCCGCACGATACAACACCCCTGACAAATCCTGCCTGTCTGCAATTGCAGCATTCCTGTGATTCCGGATTGCCTCTAAAATCTCTGCCGCTTCTGTCTCATCAAATCCACATGCCCGAAGAATCTCCGGTGCCAGCTGTGAACCGGCAAACTCATGTGGGGTACCATCTTCATACTGAATATGCCGCCCTATATCATGCAAAAGTGCCGCCGCATAAATAGATTCTTTATTCAGCCCAATCTGCTCCTCCAGATTCATAATCCATCCAATACGGGCCACATCCAGAAAATGCTCCATATTATGACGGCAGAAGATTCGCTTCTCTTCTGCCGCAAGGTTCTTTTTTATATATTTCTGATACGCTTCATTGCACAATATTGCATCAATTCTTTCCATTTGAATATCCTTCCCTTTTCGCTGTGCAAAACTGAAAGCTTCCCCGGCAGTATCTTTTAAAGCCTTGAATATTTAACGTCTTGAAGAAGCGGCTCACGCTCTCATCATATCATAAAACCGATTCTGCAAAGCTTCCTGCTCCTCAAAGACACCGCGACAAGCAATGGTAACCGTCTTGCTGCCCGGCTTCTTTACACCGCGCATGGTCATACACATATGCTCCGCTTCCACCATGATCATT
>JAZNXM010000099.1:0-7402 GCA_045593865.1 Acetatifactor sp.
GTAACCATCGAGGTGGCAAACGATGAGATTGGCGGACAGTGGCACGTTTCCGACAAGGCTCTGGCGAAGCTGATCTTGCTTTGCGAGGACATCTGCAGGAGAAACGAAATTGAGCGGCTAAACTTCACTGGTAACGCAAACGGCAACCTTACAATGCATAAGTGGTTCCAGGCAACAGAGTGCCCCGGTCCCTACTTAGAGAGTAAGTTCCCGTATATTGCCGCAGAGGTAAATAAGCTGCTTGGAAGGGAGGATGCTCCTGTATCAGAAGTACCTTACTTCATCAGGGTGGCAAATGTATCTGCAGGCAGTGTACTGAATATCCGCAAAGGACCGAGTACGGACACCCAGAAAGTTGATGAACTGGCATGGAACGATCCGAACAAGTACACCATCGTGGAAGAAAAGAACGGCTGGGGCAGGCTGAGATCCGGCATCGGCTGGATCAATTTGAAATATACGGTAAAAGTGTAATGTATAAGGCTCGGGGAAATCCGGGCGGCTGTGTATAAGATGCTTCGGCAAGCAGGGTCTGAAGATAACGAAAGGCAAGATGTGGAAATCCCTGCTGGGGATGTAGGGAATACATTTAATAATGCAGAAACCGTATTATAGAAAATAAACTGCCTCATTTCCTATCACGGAGGCGCCAACCCCGGTGCCGTTTACAACGGCAGGCAGGAGAAGGACGATGTGCTGGCTCTGGCAATGGCTGTCGGTGCAATTCTGGAAGCAAATGATGTGGACGTATATTATACCAGAACGATAGATGTGTATGAATCTCCGTTTCAGAAGGCACAGGAAGCAAATATGACGGATGCAGATTATTTTATTTCTATTCACCGAAATTCCAGTCCCATGCCCAATCAGTATAATGGCGTGGAAAGCCTTGTTTACAATCGGTATGGCAGGGCGGCAGCGATGGCGGAGAATATTAATGCACAGTTGGAACAGGTCGGCTTCCGCAATATTGGGGTGTTTGAACGACAGAATCTGGTAGTCTTAAACAGTACCGAGATGCCTGCGGTACTTGTAGAGGTGGGCTTTATCAATACAGATTCCGATAATGTGATTTTTGATGAGCGGTTTGATGAGATTGCTTTTGCCATTGCAAACGGAATTCTGGAAACTATAAGGTAAAACATTTACAACGCAATTTTGCGGTAAGTATTTTGCATAAAACTTACTTGCAAATGATCGGATTATAATTTGGCACAAATGGTAATACTGTTTGTGCCTGCTTTTTGTGCCAATATTTGCAGATTCTGAATTTGGTCCTGTTTTGTTGCAGATTTTACATGAATTTTACATAAAATGATTGTACATTTTACTTTCGTGAGATATGATGAAAGAAATTCGGATTGTCCGGACAGGGAGGAATGTAGATTTCGTTTTTGAAAAGAGAGGAAATTTTATGGATTTTTTTGATCTTTTGTCAATGATAGGAGGCCTGGCATTATTCCTTTATGGTATGAATTTGCTGGGTGACGGACTTGCACAGGCGTCAGGCGGCCGTATGGAGAGGATTCTGGAAAAGCTTACCAGCAGCCCTCTTAAGGCTGTAGCAATTGGTACAGCAGTTACAGCGGTTATTCAGTCATCATCCGCAACAACCGTTATGGTCGTTGGTTTTGTTAACTCCGGTATTATGAAGCTGAATCAGGCCGTGGGAATTATCATGGGTGCCAACATCGGTACGACGGTTACCTCCTGGATCTTAGGCTTGTCAGGTATTGAAAGTGACACCTTCTGGGTTCAGATGCTTAAGCCCTCATCCTTTACACCGATTCTTGCGATCATTGGTATTGTCATTATCATGTTCAGCAAGAGTGATAGTAAAAAAAATGTGGCGCTGATCTTGATCGGGTTTGCCATTCTCATGAACGGTATGGATATGATGAGTGCAGCTGTAAAACCATTGAGAGATGTACCTGAATTCACAAGCATTCTGACCAGATTTTCTAATCCCATCATGGGTATGCTTGCCGGTTTGATTTTAACCGCGATTGTTCAGTCTTCTTCCGCATCTGTAGGTATTTTGCAGGCGTTATGTGCAACCGGTGCAGTGAGCTTCGGTGCAGCGATTCCGATTATTATGGGTCAGAATATCGGTACTTGTGTAACGGCGATGATTTCCAGTATTGGTGCCAGCAAGAATGCGAAAAGAACTGCTTTGATTCATTTGTATTTTAATATTATAGGTACCGTTGCATTTATGATAGTATTCTATATCCTGCATGCAATTATTAACTTTCCGTTTATGAATACAGCAGCGGATGCATGGGGAATTGCTGTGGTACATAGTGTATTCAATGTATGTTCTACAGCCATCTTATTACCATTTTCTAAATGGTTGGTTAAACTTGCTACCATATCCGTACCTGAAGATACAGTTGTTGTGGAAAAATCTCATGCAGATACTGTCTTAAGTATTCTGGATCCACGATTTCTGGAGATTCCTTCTCTGGCAGTTGAACAGGCACGTAATGCAGCAAACACTATGGCTGAGCTGGCAGAAGAGGCCATGAATACAGCTATGGATCTTCTTGCCGAATATGATAAGGAAAAAGCCAAAAGAGTCGTGGAGCTGGAGAGGGAAGTGGATGTTTTTGAAGACCAGATTGGTTCTTATCTGGTAAAGGCAAGCTCCAAAAATCTTTCCCAGAGGGACAGCCATACCCTGTCTGTCATCCTTCATGCAATCGGTGATTTTGAGCGAATTTCCGACCATGCCCGCAATATCAAAGAGGCAGCAGAAGAGATGTATAAGAAGGATCTGAAGTTCTCGGAAAAGGCACAGAAGGAGCTGGCAGTGTTCCAACGCGCGATCCATGATATTATCAGACTGGCAATCATGAGCTTTATTGAGAATGATCTGGATGTGGCAAAGCAGGTCGAGCCTCTGGAGGAAGTGGTTGACCGCATGAATCTGGAAATGAAAGCAAGACATGTGAAGAGACTTCGTAAGGGTAAATGTACGATTGAGCTTGGATTTATTCTTTCCGATATTACAACGAATTTTGAAAGAGTTTCCGACCACTGCTCCAATATTGCAGTGTGTCTCCTGGAAGTGAATGAGGATGAATTTGATACACATGCATATTTACATGCCTTGAAAAGAGATAATAATTTAGAATTCAAGAGTAAGGTTATGGCATATAAGCAGCGTTATGAACTGCCATAATAATGTGAACAGTATTTCTAAGGCGTCAAAACACACCACCTAAGGAAGTACTAAGGTTCGCATTGTCATTTTTATAGAGTATGAGAGGACCAACTATGGCTCTGATATATGTAGTAGAAGATGATAAGAGCATTCAGGAAATTGAGACCTTTGCGCTGACGGGCTCCGGCTATGAGACCGTTGGCTTCGACAATGCAGCAGATTTTTTTAAAACATTGCAGAAGGAGATACCTTCGCTGGTTATACTGGATGTGATGCTTCCGGATCGTGATGGGATTTCAATAGTGAAAACACTGCGCGAAAGGAAAGATACTGCTCAAATACCCATTATTCTGGTAACGGCCAAGAACGCAGAAATTGATAAGGTAAAGGGCCTTGACAGTGGAGCCGATGATTACATGACAAAGCCTTTTGGAGTGATGGAGCTGATTTCCAGGGTAAAAGCACTGCTCAGAAGAAGTCATGCGGAAAGTCCAAGGGACAAAGTTCTGAGTCTTGGAAATATCGTGCTGGACAGAGAAAAACATCTTGTTACAGTGGGTGGCACTGTCTGTGAATTGACTTTCAAGGAGTATGAGCTTTTGAAGCTTTTAATGATAAATGAGGGAATCGTGACTACCCGACAAGTCATTCTGGACCGTGTTTGGGGTACGGATTTTGAGGGGGAGTCCAGAACACTGGATATGCACATTAAGACGCTGCGTCAGAAGCTGAAGGACGAAGGCAGTGTGATCAAGACTGTCCGCAATGTGGGATATATAATGAATGCAGACTAAGTAAAATTTTTATGGGGTAACGTCATTATATGAAAAGAAAAATCAATTTCAGTATTGTAGTACTGGCATTCATTTCTACCATTGTGACCATGGTCTTTCTGTCGGCAGCTTATAATAATTTATATGAAAAAGAAGTCACAAAAGACCTGGAGCTGATTGCCGGTTTTATGCATGAGTATGGCATGGTGTCTGAATCTGTTATTTTTGACCCAAACGGTCAATTTAGAGAAGATAACGTAAGAGTCACTTTTTTGGATGAATGGGGAAATGTGATACTGGATAATGCGGCGGATGCCGAAAGAATGGAAAATCATGCAGACCGTCCGGAAATCATTGCGGCTATGAAAGACGGAAAAGGAAGTGCAGTCCGCAAGTCTGATACGCTAAAAATAAATGCCTATTATTTTGCGCTCAGGCTGGAAAACGGCAATATTTTGCGGGTTTCCAGGGAGGCAGCGGGTATTTTTCACTCTATTGAGATGGTAATACCAAGCCTGTTGATGATCGGTCTGGTGTTGTTCATTGCATCCCTGACCATTGCACATTTTCTGACGAAAAAGCTGGTAAGACCTATTGAGGAATTGGCCGGAAATATGGATGGCAATATCAGGATGTCCTATTATGAGGAATTGAATCCGTTTATTTTAAGAATCCGGCAGCAGCATGAGGATTTGGTAAAAAGTGCGAAGATACGTCAGGAATTTACGGCAAATGTAACCCATGAACTGAAGACACCATTAACCTCCATATCCGGCTATGCGGAGCTGATCGAGACAGGGCTGGCATCAGGGGAAGATACGGTACGATTTGCCAGAGGGATACACAAGAATGCCAATCGTCTGCTTACCCTGATTAATGATATTATCAGGCTGTCGGAGCTGGATTCCAATGAAGAGGAGCTTGTGACGGAGCCTTTAAACCTGTATCAGCTGGCGAAGGTCTGTGTGGAAATGCTGGAGCCCAATGCGGAGAAGCATAAGGTTACCATAGCCATACAGGGAGAGGAGTGCAGTATTGACGGCAACAGAATGATGATAGAGGAACTTCTTTATAACCTGTGTGATAATGCCATCCGCTATAATAATGAAAATGGTTCGGTGTTATTGGATGTGCATCCCATGGGGGAACAGGTAGTATTGACCGTGAGCGATACGGGAATCGGTATTCCAAAGGCTTATCAGGAGAGAATATTTGAGCGTTTTTACAGAGTGGATAAGAGCCGATCCAAATCTACCGGAGGCACCGGCCTAGGGCTTGCTATCGTGAAGCATATTCTGGAAAAGCATGGTGCGAAGCTGGAGATGGACAGTGATCTCGGTAGGGGTACGACCATGAAGATTACCTTTTCATGATATACGTCTGGGTACAATATGTCAGGATAACAAAGAGGCTGAGGATTATTAATCCTCAGCCTCTTTTCCATGCTCATCTTGGGAATCACTTTCTTCTTTTTCTTCCGGCAATATCATCTGAACCTTTATGATTCGGTTCTGGGTAATAGTTATGACCTTTAATTGGATACCGTTCTCCAGTTCAACTTCCTCCCCGTTTTCCGGCAGTCTGTCCAGACTTTCAATAATAATGCCACCAATGGAGTCGTAATCTTCGGAATCCAGTTTGGTACCCAGTGCATCATTGATATCATCCAATTTCATGCTGCCTTTCACAATATAGGTTCGCACACCGGTTTCAACGATGTTCTCCGCTTCGTCACCGTCGTACTCATCACGGATTTCGCCCACGATTTCTTCCAGCAGATCCTCCAGAGTAATCATACCGACAGTGGCACCATATTCGTTTAAAACGAGGGTCATGCTGATAGATTGTTCTCTCATTTCAAGCATTAGATCCGCAGTCTTTTTGAATTCGTATGTATAGTGTGCAGCACGCATAATGCTTCTGACAGAGAAACTCTTCGGGTTCGTGATCAGGATAAAGTCCTTGACATTTACGAAACCGATAATATTTTCCTTCACATCCTGATAAACAGGAAGACGAGTGTACATGGATTCTCTGAAAACAGCCAGAACCTTTGCATAGGAATCATCCACGTTTATGGACACCATGTTGATACGGGGAATCATGATGTCTTTGACTACAGCTTCTGAAAAATCAAACACATTGTAGATAATCTCACGTTCTTCGCTTTCGATAACACCGTCCTCATGACTGGCATCCACGTAGGTCTTCAGCTCATTCTCTGTCATGGTATTAATTTTCTTATTAGGATCAATATGTAACAACTTCAGGATGACCATTGACAGAAAATCAGTAATAAGGATGACCGGCGTCAAAATATACATCAGTGGATAGAGAATATCGCTGTATGCGAGAGCAATGCTCTCATTATATATTTTAGCCCATGTTTTCGGTACGATCTCGCCAAACATCAGGATAATTAAGGTCAAGATACCGGTTGCAATTCCGATTACTATATTAGCACGGAACGCAAGTGTAGTGGCGAGCGCTGATGCGGCAATATTAACAACGTTATTGCCGATCAGGATCGTACTGATCATTTTGCTGTTATTGTCTAAGATACGATTGACTTTGATTGCTCGTCTGTCTCCTTCTTCTTCTAAGGATTGCATCTTTACACGACTTACCGTTAAAAAGGCTGTTTCAGCGGAAGAGAAGAATGCTGACAGCAAAATTAAGATTAATAAAATTACAGGTTGTATGACACCCGAGGCGTCTGGCATGATAAACCACTCCTTCTGTTCTATGATTTGTTAATATATACGTTAATGATATTACAATAATTGGATAAGAAATGTCAAGTTATCGGCTGCAGATGAATATAATTTTTATAGAAAATAGTAGAAAAATCTATAGATCAAGGATTTTTCGCACAAACATCTGTGCTTTTACCCAAATTGTGAGGGTAAATTAAGAATGGCAGATATTAAGGAGGGTTCGGATGAAGAAGATTATGCGAAGGAATGAGGAGGAAAAGGGGCTTATCATGGTACTGGTAAAAAGTCTGGTATTGGCGTACATATTGACGGCAATTGTGTTGTTCTTACTGGCATTTTTGCTATATAAAGTGCGACTTTCCGAAAAAACAGTATCTATATGTATCATCGCAACCTATGCAACAGCCACATTCCTGGCTGGTTTCCTGGCTGGTAAGAAAATGAAGAAGATGAAATTTTTGTGGGGATTGGTGCTGGGATTGGCATATTTTGTGATTCTGGCAGTGATATCGCTGATCGGGGGCAGGTCGGAAACTATGTTCGGAAAGGATTTTGTCACCACGCTGCTTCTGTGTGCGGGAGGCGGAATGCTGGGCGGAATGATCAGTTGAGGGAGTTAAGTGTCAGTTGAGGGCGTCGGATAAAAAAGTATTTTACAAAATAAGAAGAGTGTGCTATACTATACCCAGTTCTTTTAAATGTTCAAGAAATAATAGGAGGCTCATTATGAAGCACATTAAAACTTT
>JAZNXM010000100.1:0-17024 GCA_045593865.1 Acetatifactor sp.
GGTCGTGGGTTCGAGTCCCATCTGGGTCGTTCAATTGAACGGCATGTTTAATTGTAAAGTTTACAAATGGGGTCTTAGCTCAGCTGGGAGAGCATCTGCCTTACAAGCAGAGGGTCATAGGTTCGAGCCCTATAGGCCCCATCCAGAATTTAATATTTTGGCATTATATGCCGATGTGGCTCAATTGGCAGAGCAGCTGATTTGTAATCAGCAGGTTATCGGTTCGAGTCCGATCATCGGCTTTATGGTGAAAACCATATGGATGGATTCCCGAGTGGCCAAAGGGGACAGACTGTAAATCTGCTGCAAATTGCTTCGGTGGTTCGAATCCACCTCCATCCATTCATTTTATGAATAAAATCATTTATAAAATGCATAATAATTTAATATCGCGGGGTGGAGCAGTCTGGAAGCTCGTCGGGCTCATAACCCGAAGGTCATAGGTTCAAATCCTATCCCCGCTACTCAGACTTTTAAGTCTAAATGCCCAGATAGCTCAGTAGGTAGAGCAGAGGACTGAAAATCCTCGTGTCACTGGTTCGATTCCGGTTCTGGGCATTTAAAATGCCTAAAAGTTGGACAAGGAGCATTAGCTCCGTCGGTAGAGCACTTGACTTTTAATCAAGTTGTCCGGGGTTCGAATCCCCGATGCTTCATTACAAAAGGCTATGTCGAACAAGATCGGTTCGGATACAGCCTTTTATCGATCACTATAAAGGAAGTCAAAAATCATGAAATCGCGGTTTTTGACTTCCTTTTTTATAAATATATAAACATTAATAAATGACCACATTGTAAATAAATGTAAATATTCAACCTTTATTAAAAAGATTTCATATATATTTTTGTTTGAACAAATGGTATAATACACGTAAATATAATGTGCTAGGTGCCATAAATCGTGTGCTATACGCGCAGGCTCAGGCATTGCATGTGGAATGATAAATAATATCCATGGAGAGGAAGCATTGTAAATTGGGCATACTATTTGAGAAGCTAACAGAATATGGAAACAATGATTTTTATCCGTATCATATGCCCGGACATAAAAGGCAGGCTATGCAGGGATTTTCCCGGCATATAACAGATTTGGATATTACCGAGATTGCCGGTTTTGATAATCTGCACCAGCCCAGGGGGATTTTGCTGGAAGCGCAGGAGCGTGCAGCAGCGGCTTTTGGTGCGGAGGAAAGCTTTTTTTTGGTAAATGGAAGTACCGGTGGTATTTTAAGTGCAGTCAGTGCTGCGGTACCCTTTGGTGGGCATTTGATGATTTCCAGAAATTGTCATAAATCCGTATACCATGCGGCATATTTGCGGCAACTGCAATTGTCCTATATTTATCCATCTGTAATGCCAAAGTTTGATATCTGTGAGGCTGTAACGGCAAAACAGGTGGAGGCACAATTGCAGAAGGATGCGTCCATACAGGCGGTGTTGATTGTTTCGCCTACTTATGAGGGTAGAATTGCGGATATAAAGGCGATCGCAGAGGTGGTTCATACAAAAGGCATTCCTTTGATCGTAGATGAAGCACATGGCGCGCATCTTGGTTTTTGTAAAGGGTTTGCCCCAAATAGCAGCAGGCTGGGAGCGGATCTGGTTATTAACAGTGTCCACAAAACACTTCCAGCCATGACTCAGACAGCACTGTTGCACTGTAACGGTTCTTTGATTAATAGAGATTTATTGAAGAGATATCTGCATATTTATCAAAGTAGTAGTCCATCTTATATAATAATGGCAAGTATTGATCATGCAGTGCAGGCTGCAAAGGAAGGAGCAAAGGTGTTTCAGCAGTTCAGAGGCTATTGGACAGAAATGTTACAGCAGCTGATGGGGCTACAAAAAATAAAAATCTTACCGGATCCACAGGAAACCGAGATTTTGCCAGAACCGGAAGAAACCACTGCAGTGCATGATATAGGGAAGCTGGTTATTTCCACGAAGGGGACAGGTATATCAGGAAATCAGCTGGCAATTATCCTTAGAGAGAATTATCATCTGGAAATGGAGATGGCCTGTGAGACATACGTGCTGGCTATGTTTACAATCGCAGATACTTGGGTCGGCTATGAAAGACTGATCCGGGCATTGATGGAAATTGACAGTGAATTGGCAGAACTGCCTACAGATGGACAAAGCTCAGGGCGATGTCCGACAGAGGCATTATCCAATGCTTTGCCGAATGTGGGAACTGAGAGCAAGAGTCCGGGTCTTCCCTTCTATCAGGCTTGGGATTATAAAAAAGCGCTGGTTTCTCTGGACAAGGCGGAAGGATGTCTGGCAGGTGAATTTATCAATTTGTATCCGCCGGGAACGCCCATTGCAGTGCCTGGGGAAGTTATGAGTTGGAGTGTGATACGGCGGATAAAGAGCTGCTTAAGCAGCGGCCTGGAAGTCCAGGGTGTACAGCAGCAGGCTCGTTCTGAAGGAAAAACGGGAGATTTCAAAGCAGCAATGTCGCAAGAAGTCAGTCTGGGAGGTTTTAGTACACAAACAGGTCAAGAATATTTCATTTCAATATTAAGCGAGGAGAATGGTAATACATTATGAGAAAGACTAAAATTATTTGTACCATTGGTCCTGCAAGCCAGGGCGAAGATAAAGTGAGAGAGCTTATGAAGGCCGGCATGAATGTGGCCAGATTAAATTTCTCACATGGAACACACGCTGAGCAGAAATCGAAATTTGATACGATTTGTAAGGTTAGGGAAGAGATGGGGCTACATGTAGCCACCTTGCTGGATACCAAGGGGCCGGAAATTCGGCTGCGTGATTTTGAAAACGGTAAAGTGGAACTGGTAGCCGGTCAGGCCTTTACCCTGACAACGGAAGAAATACTTGGAACCGATGAGATAGCCGCAATTTCCTATAAAAATTTAAGAAACGATGTTTCGATCGGAAGCACCATTCTGATTGATGATGGTCTGATTGAGATGACCGTAGAAGAAATTACGGACACAGATATTGTCTGCAGGGTTATGAACGGCGGCTTTGTTTCCAACCACAAAGGGGTAAATGTTCCAGGTGCCGTTTTATCCATGCCTTACATCAGTGATGTGGACAGGGCGGACATTGAATTCGGTGCAGAGCTGGGCTTTGAATTTCTGGCAGCATCCTTTGCCAGAACAAGGGAAGATATCCTGGAGATTCGCAAGATCCTGGATGAAAAAGGCAGTGATATGAAGATCATTGCAAAGATTGAAAATATGCAGGGCATTGAAAACGTGGAAGAAATACTGAGTGTTGCGGATGGTATCATGGTAGCGCGCGGGGATATGGGTGTGGAAATTCCTCTGGCGGAAGTCCCTATTTTGCAGAAGCGTCTGATTAAGCTGGCGAATGCCAAAGGTAAACACGTAATCACTGCGACCCAGATGCTGGAGTCCATGATCAAAAATCCCAGGCCTACAAGAGCGGAGACAACGGATATTGCAAATGCCATTTACGATGGCACTACGGCAATCATGCTTTCCGGTGAGACTGCAAGCGGTGCATACCCTATTGAAGCGGTTAAGACAATGGCAAGGATTGCGGAGTGCGCGGAAATTGATATTAATAACCGGGCAAGAATGGACAAACTGGGACATCCGATAGCCTGTGATATTACACAGTCCATTTCCCACGGAACCTGCTCTATTGCTATGGATCTGAAGGCGGCGGCAATTATTACCGTAACCATATCCGGTTTTACCGCAGGCAAGGTGGCGAATTATAAGCCGGACTGCCAGATTATTGCCTGCACCATCAGCGACAGGGTCTGTAGACATATGAACCTGTTATGGGGTGTCACGCCACTGCTTCTAAATAAAGCGGAGAGTGAAGCAGAGCTTTTTACAAATGCAGTTGCAGAAGCAAAGGATACCGGTTATATTAAAAAGGGAGACTTGGTGGTTATTACAGCCGGTCTGCCGCTGGGGATTTCCGGTACCACAAATATGATCAGAGTAATCGAGGTTGAATAATTTCATGGGAAAAATCATTTGTCTGATGGGGAAGAGTTCCTCAGGAAAAGATACAATATTCAGAGAATTGATGCTGGAGGGCACTTTAGGGTTGAAAACTATTGTGCCCTATACAACCCGCCCTATCCGTACGGGGGAGAAGGACGGCGTGGATTATCACTACACGGATGAAGCCGGTTTTCAGGAATTGCAGACAGCCGGAAAAATCATTGAAGAGCGGGCTTACAATACGGTGCACGGACTGTGGAGATATTTTATGGTTGCGGATGAATCCATCGAATTAGATAAATATGATTACTGTGTGATCGGTACGCTAGAGGCCTATGTGCATATCAGGGAACGTTTCGGTCAGGACAGGGTACTGCCTGTTTACATAGAAATTGACGATGGAGAGAGATTGCAGAGGGCGCTATCGAGAGAAAGAAGCCAGAAGGAGCCTAAGTATGAGGAAATGTGCAGGCGGTTTCTGGCAGATTGCCAGGATTTTTCGGAGGAGAAAATCAAGGCGGCAGGCATAGAGATACGGTTCCGAAATGAGGAGTTGGGCAGTTGTCTGGAGAATATTATCCGATATATCCGGGAAGAAGAATCATTTGTAAGAACTTTGGTGCAACATGACTTGTAAGAGATTTCGAAAAAAGAACTTAAAAGTTTAATAAAAGAAGATATAAAAATATGATTCGTGAGACATGCCATGGAAAGGTTGGTGGGAGTATGACAGGTTTTCACAATATTATAGGTCAGGAGCAGATGAAAGAACATTTGCAGAATGCTTTACAGACAAAAAAGGTGTCCCATGCATATATTATTCAGGGCGAGAAATCTTCCGGCAAAGAATTTATCGCAAAGGTGTTCAGTATGGCCTTGCAGTGTGAGAAGCAGGGAGTGGAGCCTTGCAATGAGTGCCGTTCCTGTAAGCAGGCATTGTCCGGAAATCACCCGGATATTATCTACGTTACCCATGAGAAACCCAATACCATCAGCGTGGAGGATATTCGTTCTCAGGTAAATAATGATGTGGCGATCAAACCTTACAGCAGGGAATATAAGGTTTACATAATAAATGAAGCTGAAAAGATGACTGTGCAGGCCCAGAATGCTATCCTGAAAACATTGGAGGAGCCACCGGCATATGTAGTGATTTTATTGCTGGTTTCCAATGTGCAGACGCTTTTGCCTACTATTTTAAGCAGGTGCGTGACTCTGCACATGAAGCCTGTAAGTGACAGGTTAGTGAAAAAATATTTGATGGAGGAGCTGCAGATTCCCGACTACAAGGCGGAGGTGTGCGTGGCATTTGCAAGAGGAAATATCGGTAAAGCTAAGTCATTGGCGTCCAGTGAGGAGTTTGACAATGTAAAGAATGAAGCGCTGGCCCTATTGAAATATATTCACGATATGGAGCTTCAGGAAATTGTTCAGGCAATTCGTAAGATTAATGAGTACAAGCTGGAGATCAGCGACTATCTGGATATTCTGTCCATCTGGTATCGGGATGTACTGCTTTTTAAGGCAACGGCGGATGCCAATCACTTGGTGTTCCGGGAAGAAATACAGGCTATTCGGAAAGTAGTGGCGAGATGCAGCTACGAAGGGATTGAGACGGTGCTTCATGCACTGGACAAGGCCAAGAAACGTCTGGAAGCCAATGTGAATTTTGAACTGACTATGGAGCTATTATTCATGGATATCAAGGAGAATGGTTAACAAATAAAAAGTACAGTGGTTTTTTTGTAAGAAGTATGCTAGAATAACAGATAGTGGCTCCATGTGAGCTGTTATCTGTTATTTTTTTTGAAAACCGTTTAAACGTTGCATTAAAGTAGTTTCACAGGAGAACTTGTGAAATACAGGAAAGAGGTATATAGATGGTTAAAGTAGTTGGTGTAAGATTCCGTACCGCAGGTAAGATTTATTTCTTTGATCCGGGCAAGCTGCGTATCAAGAGAGGTAATTTCGTTATTGTGGAAACCGCCAGAGGTATCGAGTTCGGTACGGTAGTAGGAGATATGAAAGAAGTTGAGGATGACAAGGTCATCCAGCCCCTGAAGCCGGTTATCCGTATTGCGAACCAGCGTGATATCGAGCAGGAAGCTGCTAACAAGGAGAAAGAAAGAGAGGCTTACAAGATTTGTCTGGAAAAAATCCGCAAGCATGGACTGGAAATGAAGCTGATCGATGCGGAGTACACATTTGATAATAATAAAGTGCTGTTCTACTTCACTGCTGACGGTCGTATCGACTTCCGTGAGCTGGTAAAGGATCTGGCAGCGGTGTTCAAGACCAGAATTGAACTGCGCCAGATCGGAGTCAGAGATGAGACCAAGATCGCGGGAGGTATCGGTATCTGTGGCAGACCTTTGTGCTGTCATACCCATTTGTCAGATTTTATCCCGGTATCCATCAAGATGGCTAAAGAGCAGAATCTGTCCCTGAATCCTACCAAGATTTCCGGTGTATGCGGCAGACTTATGTGTTGCCTGAAGCACGAAGAAGAGACCTATGAGGAGCTGAACCGTAAGCTGCCGGGTATCGGTGATTACGTGACTACAGATGATGGTCTGAAGGGCGAGGTGCAGAGCGTGAATGTGCTGCGCCAGCTGGTAAAGGTTATTGTAGATGTAAACGATGAGAAAGAAATCCGAGAATACGAAGCTTCGAAGCTGCGTTTCAAGAGAAAGCATAAAAAGGAAAAGATGGAATTATCCAAAGAAGAAATGCGGGAACTGGAACGTTTAGAAAAACAGGAAGGAAAATCAAAGCTCGATGACAATTAATCTGAAGGAACATGAACGTTTGGATGAATTGCAGAGAAACGGGTATCAGATTATACAAAATCCTGAGAAATTCTGTTTTGGAATGGACGCAGTGCTGTTGTCAGGCTTTGCCAAGGCGAAAAAAGGAGATTTGGTGCTGGATATGGGTACCGGAACCGGAATCATTCCTATACTCATGGAAGCGAAGACCGAAGCCGGACACCTGACGGGGCTGGAAATCCAGGAGGAAAGTGCCGATATGGCGCGCAGAAGCGTGGCGCTGAATGGATTGTCCGAAAAAATAGATATTGTAACCGGAGATATTAAGGAAGCAGGCAGGATTTTTAAGTCTGCTTCCTTTGACGTGATTACCTGCAATCCACCGTATATGATCGGGCAACACGGTCTGACCAATCCCGATGCACCCAAGGCAATCGCCAGACATGAGGTATTATGTACTCTGAAAGATGTGGTAAGCCAGGCGGCGAAGCTGTTGAAGCCGGGTGGACATTTTTACATGGTCCACAGACCTTTCCGGCTGGCTGAAATTATTACAATATTAGTCCATTATAAGCTGGAGCCGAAACGGATGCAGCTGGTGTATCCGTTTGTGGACAAGGAGCCCAATATGGTGCTCATAGAGGCGACCCGGGGAGGCAGATCCCGCATGACAGTGGAAAAACCGCTGATTGTTTACAAGGAGCCGGGGGTGTATATGCCGGAGATTTATGATATTTACGGATATTAGATGGTACCCCGGGACAAAAGATTTAATGCAAATCTTGGGAAAGAGGGGAAGGAGAAGTTTGGATATTGTGGAGACTGGATAAGTGATAGTGACACTTCACGGTATGAAAGGAAGAACAATATGGCAGGAAAATTATATTTATGTGCCACGCCGATAGGGAATCTGGGAGATATGACCCCCAGAGTGATTGAGACGCTTAACATGGTGGATGTGATTGCGGCTGAGGATACCCGAAACAGTATCAAGCTGCTGAATCATTTTGATATTCATACGCCCATGACCAGCTATCATGAATATAATAAGGTGGAAAAAGCCCATCAGCTGATTGCGCAGATGCAAGGTGGGCAAAATATTGCGCTGATCACGGATGCCGGTACGCCGGCTATTTCGGATCCGGGGGAAGTGCTGGTAAAGATGTGCCATGAGCAGGGGATTACGGTAACATCTCTGCCGGGACCGGCGGCATGCATTACCGCACTGACCTTGTCGGGCCTAAGCACTAGAAGATTTTGTTTTGAAGGCTTCCTGCCTTCGGAGAAGAAGGAAAAGACAGCCATTCTAAAGGAATTACAGAACGAGAGCAGGACAATCATTCTGTATGAAGCACCCCATCATCTGGTGAGGACACTGGAAGAGTTGTATGTGGCTTTGGGGGATCGCAAGATTACCTTGTGCAGAGAATTGACCAAGAAATTTGAGACGGTTATGCCCACTACGCTGGAAGGTGCGCTTGCATATTATAAGGAAGAAGAGCCAAGAGGTGAGTATGTACTGGCTGTTGAGGGAAAGAGTTTGGAACAGAAGCGGCAGGAGGAGATTGATTCTTGGGATAACCGGACGATTCCGGAGCATATGGAGCTTTATTTAAGTAAGGGCATGGATGAAAAGAGTGCCATGAAGCAGGTGGCGAAGGACAGAGGCGTTGGCAAGAGAGAGATTTACCAGTATCTGCATGTGAATTAAAAGAGACTCTTATATTGCTTAATTCAGAAAAGAGGAGTAATATGGCGAAGACAAGCTGTGACAGCTGTGCAAATTATATATATGATGAAGAATGTGAATGCTACTGTTGCCTGGTAAATCTGGACGAGGACGAGATGTACCGTTTTTTGTCCGGCAGCCAGTGGGAATGTCCTTACTATAGCGCTGATGATGAGTATGCAGTAGTGCGTCACCAGATGTAGGCAGGGGACGATCCGCAAGCATCTAATATTAAGAAAAAGAATAAGGAGTTAAGAAGCAGATGAAATATATCAAGCAAATCAGTATCATATTAAGTATCTGTCTGATTGCAGAAGTGCTGGAATATGTAATCCCGCTGCCTATTGCAGCAAGTATCTACGGACTGATACTGATGTTGGCAGCTCTGATGACAAAAGTGATTCAGCTGAAAGATGTGGAGGATGTGTCCGATTTCCTGACAGGTAATATGACCATCATGTTTATTCCTTCTACGGTAGGAATCATGGCCTGTGTGGACGAAATGAAGAAAATGCTGGTGCCTCTGATCGTGATTGCCATAGCGACTACACTTATCATCATGGCAGTGACCGGCTGGGTAACTCAGGGAATTATGAGCAGGAAGAGCTGCGAAAGCTCTAAGAAGGAAGATAATAGCAACGAGTAAATGAAAGGGAGGTCAGAAGTTTGAAAGAGATGTTGACAAATTCCGTATATTTTGCGGTAGTACTGACCCTTAGCAGTTATCAGATCGGTACTGTTATTAAGAAGAAAACCGGTTTTGCACTGGCAAATCCCCTGCTGATCGCGGCGATACTGATTGTACCCATTCTTTTAATTTTGGATGTGGATTATGAAGCCTATAAATCAGGTACGCAGATTATCAGCTATCTGCTGACACCGGCTACCGTATGTCTGGCGATTCCATTGTACCGTCAACTGGAGCTGCTGAAAAAGTATCCTCTGGCAATTTTCGGAGGAATTGCATCGGGCGTGTTGACGACTATGGTAAGTATTTTTCTGATGAGTTTTGCATTTGGGCTGACCCATGAACAATATGTGACGCTGCTGCCCAAGTCTATTACCACGGCTATTGGTATGGGAGTTTCGGAAAAAATGGGTGGTATCGTGTCGATTACCGTGGTTTCTATCTGTATTACCGGTGTGTTAGGTAATGTAATCGCTGAGTGGTGGTTAAAGGTGTGCAGGATCAAGGAGCCTGTTGCCAAGGGACTCGCTATCGGAACCGCTTCCCATGCGCTGGGAACTACGAAGGCCATGGAAATCGGTGCGGTGGAAGGGGCTATGAGCAGTTTGTCCATTGTAGTGGCGGGTATCATGACCGTAATTGGGATTTCGGTGTTTGCGAATTTTATATAGAGTAAGGTTGAATGAAATTTGACAACCTATGGGGAAGTCTCCTTACCCAAGAATTTGTAACATATGAAGAAGTCTCTTTGCATAAGATACTACAAATACTTTGATTCATGGTATCGTTATGCTGAACTATATATGGGCAGCCATCATTCTCATAGGAATTGTATATGCCGTTTTGACAGGAAATATTGATTCTGTTACCGATGCAGTTCTGGACAGTGCAGGGGAAGGTATCTCCCTGTGTCTTACCATGGCTGGCGTGGTAGCCTTTTGGATGGGGCTTATGGAGATTGCGAAAGAAGCTGGACTGATCGAGAAAATGACGAGAGGATTGCGCCCGGTGCTGCGATATTGTTTCCCTAATATTCCTCAGGGGCATCCTGCTATGGAGTATATTGCTTCCAATATAATTGCCAATATTCTGGGACTTGGCTGGGCGTGTACCCCGGCTGGGCTGAAGGCCATGGAGGCGCTGGCGCAGCTGGAAGCGGAGAGGGGAGATCTTGCGTATGTGGAGGAGACCGAAGATAATAATCTGAATCAGCGCGAGCAGGAAGAAGCCAGAACGAGCCTGTTGCAAAAACAAGGTGCAGGGGGAAAAAATGTGGAGCGAACAAACCAGGAGAAGCACAGGGAAGCAGGTCACGTCCGGGTGGCCAACAACGAAATGTGTACGTTCCTGATTTTGAATATTTCGTCTCTACAGCTGATTCCGGTAAATATAATCGCCTATCGGAGCCAGTATGGCAGCAGTAATCCTGCCGGAATTATCGGGCCAGCCATTGTGGCGACTTTTGTGAGTACACTGGCGGCACTGGTATTTTGTAAAGTGGTGAATAGAAAGCGGTAAGATAAATTGACAAATATGCAGAAATGAAAAGAGCAGCTATATAAGAAAAAGAGAGAAAAGTCAAACACAACTTTTCTCTCTTTCATGATTTAATTCATAAAATCCTTCAATCGCTTACTCTTATTCGGATGGCGCAGCTTTCTGAGTGCCTTCGCCTCAATTTGACGGATACGCTCACGGGTAACCTTAAATTCCTTGCCCACCTCTTCCAGAGTCTTGGCATGTCCATCCTCCAGACCGAATCTCAGGCTGAGGACCTTTCGCTCACGGTCGGTCAGAGTTGCCAGCACTGCATTCAGCTCTTCCTTTAACAGGGTAAAGGCAGCAGCGTCAGCTGGTGCAAGCGCATTGTCGTCCTGAATGAAATCGCCCAAGTGGCTATCGTCCTCTTCGCCGATAGGAGTTTCCAGAGATACCGGTTCCTGGGAAATCTTCATGATCTCGCGCACACGCTCTACCGGTAAATCCATTTCTTCCGCAATTTCCTCCGGACTGGGTTCACGGCCAAGCTCCTGTAAAAGCTTTCTCTGAATACGAACCAGTTTGTTGATGGTTTCTACCATGTGCACGGGAATACGGATGGTTCTTGACTGGTCCGCAATGGCACGGGTAATAGCTTGGCGAATCCACCAGGTTGCATACGTACTGAATTTGAAGCCTTTGCTGTAGTCAAATTTCTCAACCGCTTTTAACAGACCGATGTTGCCTTCCTGAATCAGATCCAGGAACATCATGCCTCGGCCGGTATACCTCTTGGCAATGCTGACTACAAGACGTAGGTTGGATTCCGCCAGTTTCTTTTTGGCTTCTTCATCGCCGTCTGAGATTCTTTCGGCCAGCTCCTGTTCTTCCTGGCTGGAAAGCAGGGGTACCTTGCCGATTTCCTTCAGATACATTCTGACAGGGTCATCCAGCGCGATGCCTTCCGGGATGGAAAGGTCGAGGTTCTCCAGATCGAAATCTGTTTCGGACAGATCCGCATCATCCAGATCAATATCGCTCTCCGTAACAGGATAAATAATGTCAACACCGTGGGTTTCCAGGTACTTGTACACTTTGTCAATCTTGTCCGGGTCGATATCCACGTCGGAAAGAAGAGCAACGATCTCGTTCTGTTCCAGCACATTTTGCTTCTTCTTCGCCAGGGCAAGAAGTTCTTTCATTTTTTCATTTAGCTTTATGATATTTTCATCCATTTTATACATATCCTTTGTCTTATCATTCTGATTAAATGATACTAGTTTCGGGCATCCACGTCAACCTTTCTTGAAGGAAAATTTGTCGAAAAGGTTGTCAAAATAAGGTAAAAAGGCTGTAGGAAAGAAATCTTTAGTTGACGGAAGACGAAGCGCAAAGTAAAATAGTATATAATTAAGCGGCAAAAGATTTCCTGCAGCTTAAAATAAGACATAAGGGTGAGTGTGGCGTAGGTCTGCTCATGAATGCAGTATTGCCAGAAGCCTTGTAATATTGCATGGAAAGGAAGGTATGAATAGAGAACGTTTAGGAACTCGTCTGGGATTTATTCTGTTAAGTGCCGGATGCGCGATTGGTATTGGTAATGTGTGGAAATTTCCATATATGACAGGACAGTATGGTGGTGGAGCATTTGTACTGATATATCTGCTTTTTCTGGCAATTATGGGCGTGCCGGTCATGACCATGGAATTCGCAATGGGTCGTGCCAGTCAGAAAAGCCCTGTGAGACTGTATCAGGAGCTGGAGCCAAAGGGAAGCAAATGGCATATTCACGGATATCTGGCAATGGCCGGCAATTATATATTGATGATGTTCTATACCTGCGTGGCAGGATGGATGCTGCAGTATTTTGTGGATACCGCGGCTGGCAAATTTGTAGGAAAGGATTCCTCTCAGGTCGCGGCAATGTTCCCGCAGATGCTGGCAAATCCGGGAAAGCTGACCATTTATATGCTCATTGTGGTAATTATTGGTTTCGGCGTCTGTGCAGTAGGTCTGCAGAGTGGTCTGGAGCGTATTACAAAGGTAATGATGCTGGCACTTTTGGCTATTATGGTAATTCTGGCCGGTAATAGCATTTTTATGAAAGGCGGTAGCGAAGGCCTGAAATTTTATCTATTGCCTGACTTTAATCGTATGGCAGAAATCGGTATCGGTAAGGTCATTGTAGGTGCCATGAACCAGTCCTTCTTTACTTTGAGCCTGGGTATGGGTTCTATGGCGATTTTCGGCAGCTATATCGGTAAGGAGAGAGCGTTGATGGGTGAAGCTGTTAATGTGGCAGTATTGGATACCTTCGTGGCGTTCACCTCCGGTCTGATTATTTTTCCGGCATGCTTTGCCTATGGAGTGAAGCCGGACAGCGGCCCCAATCTTATTTTTATAACATTGCCCAATATTTTCAATAATATTCCAATGGGCAGATTTTGGGGAAGTTTATTTTTTGTATTTTTAGCATTTGCGGCACTGTCCACCGTACTGGCAGTGTTTGAGAACATTATTTCCTGCACCAGAGATTTGTTCGGATGGAGCAGAAAGAAGGCCTGCCTGATCAATGGTATTCTGATGTTCTTCCTTTCTCTGCCTTGCGTGCTGGGATTCAGTGTATGGAGTGATATACAGATTGCCGGCAAGAATATTATGGATATGGAAGACTTTGCAGTAAGTAATATACTGCTGCCCTTAGGTTCCCTGCTGTTCGTTCTGTTCTGCGTTACCAGATACGGCTGGGGATGGGATAAGTTCGTGAAGGAAGCCAATGAAGGGAAGGGTCTGAAGGTTGCTACATGGATGCGACCTTACATGACCTTTGTGCTGCCGGTAATCGTACTGGTGCTTTTCCTGGTGGGTATCCTGTAAGGTGTATCTTCACAGCTTTCCCAATAAAAATAGAGGAAGAATAATTAAATATAGTTAAATGGTTGCAATTTGGTAAAAATTGTAATACAATGCTATAGACTAAAACAAAAGCCACGATGGCTCATTGAATTAATGATGAGAAGTCGTGGCTTTTATTATTTTATATTTTGCAGGATATGCGGGCATACTTAAATTGCAGAATTAGGCTTATAGGACAAAACGTGTTGGTAAAAACCGTTACAACCCTTGTAAATACTGGGGTTGTGGCGGTTTTATCTTTTTTGAAACAACTTTGAGGGTGGACATTTCGTGTTGGTAAAAAAGCTAGAATCCCTTGCAAATACTGGGAAAATTCGTGTTATATCTTCTTAGAAGTGATTGTATCGGAGGAAGGTTGTATGAGACAGGTAAATTGCCCAGTCTGCGGAACTAAATGTACCAAATACGGAAAAACAAATGCAGGTGCACAGCGTTGGTATTGTAAAGAATGTAAAATGGCATTTACTCAGAAAATTGATAAGAATGCGAAAGAGTTTAAAGAGTTCTTAGATTGGCTGTTTAGCAAGAAGACACAAAAGGAAATGCCTGGCGGAGGAAGAAGTTTTCGCAGAAGGACCGCTAAGTTTTGGAATCTATGGCCTATGCCGCCAAAGATTGAAGATGCCAGAGATGTTTTATTTCTAGACGGTATTTACCTATCTCGCAAAGCTTGCATATTGATTTGTTGTGATGAAAAGTATGTATTAGGATGGTATCTGTGCAGGTATGAGCACGCTCGTGCGTGGGTAGCATTGATGAGTCGAATTGCAGAACCCAAAGTAGTGGTATCAGACGGTGGAACAGGTTTTAAAAAGGCATTAAAAAAAGTATGGCCAAGAGCGCAGCATCAAAGATGTGTTTTTCACGTGTTTTGTCAGGTGAAAAGATATACAACAACTAAGCCGAATACAATAGCAGGGGTAGAATTATATATACTGGCAAAGGATTTGTTGAAAATAGAGACAAAAGAGGAAGCCGAGAAATGGACAAAACGATTTGTTGAATGGGTTATAAAGCATCAGAGGTTTTTAAGTGAAATGACAATAGACGAGAAAGGAAACAAAAGGCCTACCCATGAAAGATTGCTAAAAGCAGAAAGGTCTATTATTAAACTGCTTCAAGAGAATACTCTATTTACGTACCTCGAAGAAGAATTGTGTATTGATAGTAAAATACCTTCAACCAATAACCGGATCGAAGGAGGCGTTAACGCCAGACTAAGAGAAATGTTAAGGAATCATAGGGGATTATCTGTAGAAAGACGAATAAAAGCGGTTTATTGGTGGTGTTATTTACACTCACCAGAACCGCTTTCTTTGCCTGAAATACTAAACGTGATGCCAACGGATCAGAGTATTGCTGATATCTATAATCGAATGAATCAGAAAAGCAAACTGGAAAAAAGTCTTTCTGTTTGGGGAGATGCAGTTGTTTGGAGTGAACTGCATAAATCAGAAACATATTTTAATAATTGGGATTAGAGCTTACCAACACGTTTTGTCCTATAACCCTGTAACCAGGACTTCTAAAATATGGAAAGACAGATAACGCTAATACAGCGAATAAGGCCATCAGATTTTCAGGTCTGTCCTGAATGGTTGCATAAAATAGTATAATGGAACAGTACAAGGAGGCAGCTTATGGAACATATAATAAATCAAAAGTTACTGGAAGAATTCAGGGAAAAAATGCAAAAAGAAGAAAGGAGCGGGGCGACCATTGAAAAATACCTGCGGGATATCCGGACATTTGTAAGCTTTACCGGTGAGGAGGCTGCAGTGAATAAGGAAATGGTAATTGCATACAAGCAGTATCTGCTGGAGAAGTATGCGCCCGCCAGTGTCAATTCCATGCTGGCGGCAGTTAACAACTTTCTTAAAGAGAACGGATGGTATGACTGTGTGGTAAAAGCCATTAAGATCCAGAAGGAGGCCTTTCGCAACGGGAAAAAGGAACTGAACAGGGAGGAATATTACCGTTTGCTCCAGGCGGCTAAGCGGAAGGAGAACAGTCGACTGTACATGCTGATGCAGACCATATGCAGTACGGGTATCCGAGTCAGCGAGCTTGCGTATATTACGGTGGAATCCCTGTACACCAGGAGAGCAACCGTGTCTTTAAAGGGCAAGACCAGAACGGTTATACTGCCTGCCCAGCTCTGTAGGGAGCTGAAGATTTATATCAAGGAAAGAAACATCAAATCCGGAAGCATCTTTGTGACACGAAATGGGAATCCCATGAACCGGAGTAATATCTGGCAGGAGATGAAGGATCTCTGTGAATCCGCGGGTGTGGACAGGGAAAAGGTATTCCCGCATAATCTCCGGCATCTGTTCGCATGCACTTATTACAGCATCGAAAAGGATATTACCCATCTGGCGGACATTCTGGGACATTCTAATATCAATACAACGCGCGTCTATACACTTGTGAGCGGGGAAGAGCAGGAAAAACAGATCGGAATGCTTGGACTCGTAGTCTGAATAAGACAGGACAAGGTCAAAAAACCACATAATGCATGTTATGTAGTATCGAATTCTAAAAAAAACCATACATATGCTATTATTGAAGTCATTATACAACCATTCTTTCTGGTTTTCAATGTTTTTTTCGTAAAAAAGAGCACGGAAATATATCAATTGATTGTTGCAATATGACAAAACTCCGGAAATCCGCAAAAAATTCCCGATATTTTCCCATAAGGTGCACTTTGACTACTACATAACATGCATTATGTGGTGTAGGTTGATACACGGTGGAAGGGATAACGATGAGAGCAAGAGTGGATCTGACCGGAAAGCGGTTCGGTCATCTTGTTGTAACAGAAGCTGCAAGAAATAAAAAAGCAGAGCCGGGTCAATTGACTGATTACAGGGATGCTTTAGGGATTGTGCAGTTGAAGGGCTGCGGGAGCAGTGAAGCAGGGCGACAGGCTGAGGCGCGATGAGAAAAGATAACGAGGATATTTCGTGCATAAGGGGGATTCAACTAAGGATGAAAAGGACAAGGGTTATAAAAAAGGCTTGGGACATCATTACCACGATAATTGTGGTTCTGGTGGTGTTTTTTGCCGTATTACTGGTGGGCGTGAGATTATTTGGCGTACAGGTATTTTCGGTTATTTCCGGATCCATGGAACCGGAATATCCGGTAGGGTCACTGATTTATGTGAAAGAGGTGGAACCAACCGAGATTGAAGAGGGTGATGTCATAACCTATGTTCTGCCAAGCAATATGCCGTCTACCCACCGAGTAGTACGAATTGATGATGAAAAGCAACATTTTTATACTAAGGGAGATGCGAATGATAGTGAGGACGGCGCGCCGGTTCACTATAACAACCTGATAGGAACTCCTATTTTTAAGTTTCCGTATCTCGGATACGTGGCGTACTACATACAGCATCCGCCCGGTACATATATTGCGATTGCAGCCGGAGCAATCTTGCTGCTATTTGTTTTTCTTCCTGACCTTTTCAAAAAGGAGAA
>JAZNXM010000101.1:0-2418 GCA_045593865.1 Acetatifactor sp.
TCCTGAGTACCCGCCAGAAGCTTTACCATCTCCCGACAGACACCCCTCAGCGGAAAATTTGTAATGTGTATTTGTAAATCTTCCCTGCCATCCTGCAATTTTATCCACTTGACAAAGCCCGAATTTCCCACCTTGACGCCATTCTCATAGTAGTCGATATATGCCACTCGTTTATAATAAGACATAAAAACACCCCCAACACACTTTTCTGTAATACAAGTGTATTAGGGGGTTGTCCTTAATATTCCATATGATCCAGATATTTCATATAATTTACTACCATCAACGCAATCTTGAAAGTCATTGCGTCATCAAAATTCCTCAGATCCAGTCCTATACTCTTCTGAATCTTCTCGATACGGTAAACCAGAGTGTTTCTATGCACATACAATTGCCTGGAAGTCTCCGACACATTTAAATTATTATCGAAGAATTTATTGATAGTGGTCAGAGTCTCATCATCCAGTTCTTCCGGTATATTTTTACCGAATACCTCTTCAATAAAAATTCTGCACAGATTGACCGGCAGCTGATAAATCAGGCGTCCGATTCCCAGCGTAGTGTACCCTATCACGCTTTTTTCTGCATAGAAAATCTTTCCCACATCCAAAGCCAGCTGCGCTTCCTTGTAGGATTTACTTACATCCTTCAGCTCCTGCACCACTGTACCGAAAGCAACCTTCACATTCAGCATCGCTTCCGTGTTCATCATAGCCACAATGGTCTTCGCAACATTTTCCAGCTCCCGAAGGGTATCGTTGCTTTCCACAGACTTGATCAGTATGACATTTCTCTCATCCACTGCGGTAATGTAATCGCCGCCCTGGCTGGAGTACATACCTTTCAGCAGTTCTGTAACAATGCCATCCTTCTCGCCTTTCGCCTGCACCAAAAATACCGCTCTGGGAGCCACTGCTTCAATATGCAGCTTCTTGGCTCTATTATAAATATCTACCAGAAGCAGATTATCCAACAACAGATTCTGAAAGAAATTGTTTCTGTCAAGACGCTCTCTATATGCGACCGCAAGATTCTGAATCTGGCAAACCGCAATCTTTCCAATCATATACGTATCATCGCCGGAGCCCTTTGCAACCAATACGAATAAAGGCTCTCCATCATCGTAGATCTTCAGCAGATGATACGCTCCAATCACTTGGCTGTCCGCAGGGGACTCGGCAAAACTGGCAACCATATGCCCCGAAATATCTTCCAAGCTCACTGTAGAAGCCAATACAGAACCTGTCAGATCATATACACATAAATCCACCTTTGTAATTGATTTTAATTCATCCAGACTATTCTGGACTATTTGATTTGATATCATAGGCATTTCTCCCGTTACCCAAAAGCATCTCTGTTTATCTATAATATCGTATTTTTGCAAACTTCGCAAGAAAAAAACAAGGGTGCTGTTTCCAGCACCCCTTGGATATATAATTAGTTGGTAATAATCTGCTGAGTTTCTTTGTCAAATACATGAATCTTATCCGTATCCAAAGCAAATTTAATAACATCACCAGGTCTTGCAGTTGTTTGAGGTTCCACTCTTGCAGTAACAGGGAATACATCAATATCCAGATATAAGAATACTTCAGCACCAAGCAATTCGTATACTTTTACCTGAGATTCAAATACAGTCTTGGCATTCTCAACAACAGCACCTGAATCATATATACATTCAGGACGGATACCCATTACAACAGTCTTTCCGTCATAATTACCGGCAATAATCTTCTTAGATTTTTCTGCATTAAGTTCAATGCTCTTTCCACCAACTTCGAGGCTGACAACATCACCGTTAACCTTAACAGTAGCATCCAGGAAGTTCATCTGTGGAGATCCCATGAAACCTGCTACAAACAAGTTCTGTGGCTTCTCGTACAGGTTCTGGGGGCTATCTACCTGCTGGATAACACCATCCTTCATAACTACGATTCTGGTACCAAGGGTCATTGCCTCTGTCTGGTCGTGTGTAACGTAGATAATTGTAGTTCCCAGTTTCTGATGTAATTTAGCGATCTCGATACGCATCTGTACACGTAATTTAGCATCCAGGTTGGAAAGAGGTTCATCCATAAGGAATACCTTCGGATTACGAACAATCGCACGTCCCATAGCAACACGCTGTCTCTGACCACCTGACAGAGCCTTAGGCTTACGATCAAGAAGTGGAGTCAGGTCAAGAATCTTAGCTGCTTCCTTAACCATCTTGTCGATTTCAGCTTTCGGAACTTTTCTTAACTTCAGACCGAATGCCATGTTATCATATACTGTCATGTGAGGATACAGAGCGTAGTTCTGGAATACCATTGCGATATCTCTGTCCTTAGGTTCTACGTCGTTAACCACTTTGTCACCGATCATCAATTCACCGGAAGAAATATCTTCCAGACCAGCGATCATACGAAGGGTAGT
>JAZNXM010000102.1:0-3463 GCA_045593865.1 Acetatifactor sp.
TTATCCAAGGGTTTTGCCTTGTTTCTGCAAGATGTATTTAGTATAATATAAATAACGAGGTTTGTTAAGTAGATTTTTAATGAGCCATTGAGGTTCTGACCGTATATGAAAGGCTATATCGGGATGCGGCAAAAGACCGTAGGAAGGAGTAATAAATGTCTTATATTGATTTGATCAAAGACAGAGCTAGAATTGACAAAAAAACAATTGTATTACCAGAATCGACGGACAAGAGAACTTTGATCGCAGCTGCTAAGGTTGTGGAAGAAAATATTGCTAATGTAATAATGATTGGTAATGAAGAGAAGATTATGGATGGTGCCGGCTGGCTGGAAGTTGATCTTTCCAGAGTAAAGGTTGTGAATCCATTGACGGATCCTAAATTTGATGAATATGTGAATCTGCTGTATGAGACCAGAAAATCAAAAGGTATGACCATTGAGCAGGCAACAGAAATTCTGAAAAAGGATTACCTTACATACGGTATCATCATGGTTAAGGCTAATGATGCTGACGGTATGGTAGCGGGTGCATGTCATTCAACAGCAGCAACACTGAGACCGGCTCTGCAGATTTTAAAGACAGCTCCCGGTGTAAAGCTTGTGTCTGCATTCTTTATAATGGATACCCAGTGCAAGGATCAGGGTGAGAACGGTGCATTCATTTTTGCTGACTGCGGTCTGAATCAGGATCCTACGGCTGAAGAGCTTGCAGCAATTGCTGAAACTTCAGCAAAGAGTTTCAAGGCGCTGATTGGTCCCAGACCTGTGATTGCAATGCTGAGCCATTCTACCAAGGGAAGTGCGAAGCATGCTCTGGTGGACAAGGTGGCTGAGGCGACCAGAATCGCCCATGAACAGTATCCACATCTGACACTGGATGGTGAACTTCAGTTGGATGCTGCCCTAGTTCCTTCCGTTGCAAAATCCAAAGCACCGGGCAGTTCCGTTGCAGGTAGTGCCAACGTGCTTATTTTTCCTAACTTGGATGCAGGTAATATTGGGTACAAACTGGTACAGCGTCTCGGGGGAGCAGAAGCTTACGGTCCTATGTTACAGGGTATTGCAAAGCCTGTTAATGACCTTTCCAGAGGATGTTCATGGCAGGACATCGTAGGTGTAGTAGCGCTTACAGCTGTACAGGCTCAGTTACAATAATAGAACATTATGAATAATAAAGGAGATTTATAGAATGAATATTTTAGTTATCAACTGCGGAAGTTCTTCGTTGAAATTCCAGTTAATCAATTCTGAAACAGAGCAGTGCATCGCAAAAGGTCTTTGTGAGAGAATCGGTATCGATGGCAGCAAGATTGCCTATACTCCGGCAGGGGGACAGAAGGAAGTGACGGAAACACCTATGCCTGATCACACAGAGGCGATCCGCCTTGTTCTGGAAGCATTAATGAATGAAAAGACAGGCGTGGTTAAGAGTCTGGAAGAAATCGGTGCGGTAGGTCATCGTATGGTACACGGGGGTGAAAAGTTTGCCTGCTCCACAGTCATTGATGAGAAAGTGGTTGCTGCGATTGAAGAATGCAATGACCTTGCACCTCTTCACAATCCTGCCAATCTGATTGGTTATAATGCCTGCAAGACTTTAATGCCAGAAACACCTATGGTAGCAGTTTTTGATACTGCCTTCCACCAGACAATGCCGGAAGAAGCATATATGTATGGTCTTCCTTATGAGTATTATGAGAAATATAAAGTAAGAAGATATGGCTTCCACGGAACCAGCCATTCATATGTATCCAAGAAAGCGGCAGAAGTTCTGGGCAAAGAGTATTCCCAGTTAAAGACCATTGTCTGTCACCTGGGTAACGGAGCATCTATTTCAGCAGTTAAAAATGGTGTATGTGTAGATACTTCCATGGGTCTTACTCCATTGGAGGGACTGATCATGGGCACCCGATCCGGCGATATCGACCCTGCTATCATTGAATTTATTGCACATAAGGAAAATAAGAACATTGATGAGATCATGGCTATTTTAAATAAGAAATCAGGTGTTTTGGGCTTATCCAACAATCTTTCTTCGGATTTCCGTGATCTGGAGGATGGATATTTCGCAGGGGATGAGAATGCAATCCGTGCAATGAAAACCTATTGCTATCGTGTGGCAAAGTATATCGGTGCTTATGCGGCTGCTATGAATGGTGTTGATGCAATTTGCTTTACCGCAGGTGTGGGTGAGAATGGTCCGGTTGTAAGAACTATGGTATGTGAGTATCTTGGATATCTGGGAATTACATTGGATGAAGAGCAGAACAAGAAGCGTGGAACAGAAGTGGTCATATCAACACCGGATTCCAAGGTGGCAGTTTTAAATATTCCTACCAATGAAGAGCTTGCAATTGCAAGAGAGACTGTAAGATTGGTAAAATAAGATAAAACCATATTGTAAATCAGAAAACGGGATTCCTTCCTTGGGGAGTCCCGTTTTTTTCTATTCATAAGCGGGATAATTGTTTGCATTCTTACCAAAAATTTTGATTTTTTCCTCATCCTTCAGACTGCTCATAGCCAGTTTTCTATTGCGTCAAAATATTATATATTGACACACAACTGTATTAGCTTTATAATACAGTTAAAAAGTGTATTATGAAGCTAATACACTTTGGACATTAGGATAAATGAAAGGAGGGCATTCGGATGATTTCGTTTGAGGAGTTCCTGATGGAGGATGATTTGCCCATTTATCTGCAGGTAATATGCTTTATTAAGCGAGGCATTGTAGCCGGAACCATTGGGGATGGTGCTGAAGTGCCCTCCCGTAGAGAGCTGTCGGCTTTGCTTGGAGTGAATCCGAATACCATTCAGAAGGCATATCATATGCTGGAAGAAGAGGAGATTATTCTATCCAGAGCCGGGGCAAAGAGCTGTGTGACAGTTGATACGGATAAAATTCAGAAGATACGTGGGGAATTGCTGAAAAAAGAAACCTTAAAATGGGTAAATGCCATGAAACAGATGAAGGTTTCCAAGGAAGAGTCCGAGGCACTTATGCAGGAAATATGGGAGGAGATTTAGCTTATGAGGAAGACAGTAACCGTGTTGAGTGTAGCAGTGAGAAGCAGCTTGTATAAAATATTGCTGATTCTGGTGCTTATGGCAGCACTGCAGATAGAGCTGTTTTATTATACATATGATAAATATGCGTTTCCGCCGGCAGGTACTTGGAAAGATGTATTTTTGCAGGAGGAGAATTATATTTTAGGGCAGTTCTATGGGATAACCTGGACGCTGGAAAGCCTTGTGGAAAGAAGCAATGTGGAAGCGGTGTTCCTGGGAGCATTTGTTCTGATCAGTCTGGTTCTTGCATGGTCCCAGAGTGAGAGAAAGGGTGTAAACTCCTATTATTTTTATGAGAGGCTTACGGTATCACATCAAAAACGTTTTGTAGTATGGAAGTCGGATCGTAGCCATGTCGTTCTGTGAGCCAAGGAGTTGCAACCTAGAGT
>JAZNXM010000103.1:0-12444 GCA_045593865.1 Acetatifactor sp.
AGAATCAGCCGACCCAGGGCGGCGTTCCTGCCACCGGAGATTCCAACATTCACGCCGGCTGGTGGATGCTTCTGATGGCAGCGGCAGTGGGATGTATCGCAATTCTTCAGAAGCGAAGAGTAAATTAAAAAAGAATCCATAACGTGGATTTCCAAGTGAGGCAGTACATAGAATTGGTACTGCCTCACTTTTTGCGTGCAACTAACAAAGGAAAGGTAACCTATGGGAACCTGCAGAAACCCGGTTGCAGAAACTCAAGCACTGATTGATTGTAAAGCATTTTTTGGCATGTTAAAATATAACAAAGATACGAAATTGCAGATCGTCGAATGACTGCAATAAGGAATCTTTATTAAAAAATGAAGGGAGAGTATAGCATGAAGAATTTTGTAAGATTTTTTGGTACGGTAATTGCTGCTTGTATTGCAGCAGTTATTTTCTCGCCGAGTGTGGTGACAGAAGCTGCATCGGCATCTCCATTGACCTTGATTTTCGAGTGTGAAGATCTGTTGGATACGATTCCGGAGGGCGCAACAGATAAAGCCCCTTTGGTTGTGGAGGATGGGAACGCATCAGGTGGTAAGTATTTACTGCTTCATAGTGAGAATACCCTGGAACCGGCACCGGCACAGGACACATATGCAATCAGAATCTCTCATACCTATGGGGAGGACAAGCAGGTCTATATCTGGCTTAGAGCTGCATATGCAGGCCATACCCAGTTTGATGTTTGGTGCTCCATAAACGGAGCCGGCTATGTGCGTAAGAATATTAACGATTCCAATGGCTTTGTCTGGTATCGTCTCTCATCAGAAGCCGTTGCGGCAGGCCAAACCCAGACAGTGGATCTCTATAACAGAACTTCTGCGGTATATTTGGATAAGATTATTATCACGGAGGATGTCTCTTTTGATCCGAAGGGAAGAGATGACCTTCCGTCTCCTGTGGCAGGAGGACAAGAGGGACCGGTAAAACCCTCAATCACTCCAATGGAAGGGCATCCCAGAATTTATGTTACTCAGGAAACCCTTCCGGCTCTGAGGGAGAAGGTTAAGAGTGATTTATATGATACATATATGGATAACCTTGAGAAAAGTGCTGTTTCAGTGGGAGCTTCTGATTTCGACCGTACAGGGGTGTCCAATGGCGGAAATACCAAACTCAATGAAAATTTACGATCCCGTTCTTTTTTGTATCTGACAGGTATTAAAGATCAGGAATATGCGAAAGAGACCATAACCAGAGCATTGACCTATGCAGACACAGTAACCTATACGGATAATACCTCTACAGTAGCAAGACTTCTCGGGGAAACTATATGGTCGCTTGCAATTGCATATGACTGGCATTACGAGCTTTTGACACCGGATGAGAGAACGCTTATCATTGATAAAATGAAATATCTGTGCTCCTATCTGGAGTGCGGATACCCTATCCATTATCGAGTTACTTTCGGCCATGGTCCGGAGTACATGATTTATCGTGATATGATGGCTGCAGGTGCTGCGGTTTACGACGAGGATCCGGAAATATGGAATGAGGCAGGTGTGTGGTTTGATAAAAGCGCTGTCTACAGAAGACAGATCACTCCATCCTTCAACTTTCCTGAGGGTACCATGTACGGTGATATCCGCAGTACCAGTGAGTATTATGCCATGGCGCTTTTGAAACCATGGGGTATTTCAGATGCAGAATTGTTTGGTGAAAAATTTGATGAGAAGATGTTAAAGTATCTGTATCTTCGACTGCCTACCGGAGAGCATTTCTTTGACGGAGAGGGGTCTCTTGAAGTCGATGATATCTATTATTATGATACATGGCCTGCTATGACCCTGAATGCCCTACTGTATGTGGACGCAGAAGAGTATCCGTCAATGATAGGCGAGTGGCTCAGAGGCAGTAAATGTTACAGCCAGAATGACTCGTTCTGGATACTTTTGTTTGCAGATCTGGAAAAGATCAACAATACGGAAGTGGAGTTCGATACCCTGCCTCTTTCCTGGTTGGGAAGCTACCCCTTTACCCACGTAATTGCGCGTACCGGATGGTCTTTGGGAGCCGATTCTCCTACCGTAATCTCTTTTGTAAAGGGACGTGAGATTGATGCGGAGTACCACTTGAAGCCGGATAATGGTTCCTTCCAGATTTATTATAAAGGTGTGTTGGCGGCCAATACGCAAGGTGTTGGCAATGAGGTGCTTAACAGCGCAACAGACAGAAACTATGACAGACGTACCATCGCAGCAAACTGCATTACAGTTACCGACCCTGACGAAATTTTCTTCTACAATTTCTATGTTTCCGGAGATTGGACTGTACTCCAGAATGACGGCGGACAGAACATGGATTACTACAGATTGACGAATCATCAGGCTACGGTAGAGGAGTTCATAGAAACCACCGGTCTGAAAGCCCGGACACAGGGCAAATACAGCGGACCAAATACGGATACACCGATCTTTACTTACCTAAAGAGCGACCTGACAGGTTCCTATGCAGGCGCCATGGTTCATAAGGAAAGCGGTAAGACCTTGCGGGAGGTATTGTATGATCTGGGTTATACCGAACTGATATCGGAGAGCAAGGAAACGGCAGGAACCACAATTAAGAAAGCGGATATCGACCCTGCTTATTTCACTGAATTTGAAGTTTTAAGAAAGATGGATTCCTATAAGAGGGCTACCGTATTTATCAACACGAACAATGCAGATTACCCCGGCGCATTTATCTGCTACGATTATGTGGATGCCAGAGAAGCATCTTTCGAGAAAAAGTGGCTTCTCCATGGGGTTGACGAGATGACGGTGGAAGGCAACGTCATTACCATTGTAAATAATGAGAGGTTCTATAATGGTAAGCTGGTCAATGTAACCATGCTTCCGGAGAATGTGAACATCGAGCTGATTGGCGGCGAAGGCATGGAAGCTTATTTCAACGGTGTAAACTATTATGGAAAAAGAAGCTATAGCTATTATCTCTATAAGAGTAAGTGGAGGGCAGAGGTTTCTCCCTCTCACGAACAGGATACGGATATTTTCCTGAATGCCATGTATGTGACCGATGCGGACGGCAATCTGCCACAGCTTCCTATGTATCAGGAAAGCACCGATGAATTGGTAGGCGTTACCGTACTGGACAATGTGGTTATGTTTGCAAAGAACGGTGCACCGGTTGAAAACGGCTTTACGATTACGGTAAGAGATAACAGCCAAGGACAGACCATGCACTGCCTGATCACGGATGTGAAAGAAGGCGTGTGGACAGTTGCCGGTGGCGGAAAGACGCAGAACGTAGAAGTTACGGAAACAGAAAATTCCCTTTACTTTGAAGGTGTTCCGGGAACCTATACCATCGCTCCGGCGTCAGCAGGAACAACGGCAGATGCTGTCGACTATCCCAAATTGGAAGGTATTTGGGAGTTAGGGGATTTCAATATCTTTGGTGCTTCTGACGGTATGATTCGTTACAATGAATATCCTACGAAGGATGTAAATGGTATTCCTTATGTGGAGGCAGAAGGTTTCTATAGCTATTATAATGTTCAGGTTGTAAACAATGGTAACGGAAGCTATACCATTCAGGCACAGGATGGCAAGAATGCGGTTATCTGGCCGGATAGTACGAAGTGTGTGATGAATGGTCAAGAGATCACTCTTAACAATGCACCTTTCCTAGTGGGTGAGCAGCTTTATGTGGCACCGGTTGAACTGACTGCAGCTTCACACATCATTTGTGTATATTATCCAAAGGAATATGTTTTAAAGGTTGCAGACAAGTATGCAGTGGAACAGGAGCTGAATGCGCTGGGATGTAACACAGATGAGCTTCTTCTCGTGAAGTCTTATGTGGATAGCAGTAATGATGGTAATGTAGTAGGGAATATGTTTGACTTCAGCTTGAAGACCAGATGGAGCGCGAATGGACGTTCTGAGTGGGCGTGGATGGAACTGGAAGAACCCCGTGATATTAAAGCGCTTTATATCTGTTATTATTCTGCGAAACCGCGATACAGCATGTTTGAAATTGAGGTTTCCACTGACGGAGTAAACTGGACTAAGGTGTTGGAAAACGGTCAAAGTGATGCAAATAAGATCAAAACACTTGAGCGTTTTGATCTGACTGGCGCAACAAACGTTAAATATATCAGATATCTTGGCGGCGGTGCAAGTACCAGTACCTTTAACTCCATCAACGAGCTTATCATCGAAGCGGTACCTAGGAACAGCACCGATGTAAGCGGCGGAGACGGCGGCGAGATCGGAGACGATAGCGAATCCAGTGAAAGCAGCGAATCCAGTGAAAGCAGTGAAAGCAGCGAATCCAGTGAATCCAGCGAAAGCAGCGAATCCAGTGAATCCAGTGAAAGCAGCGAATCCAGCGAAAGCAGTGAAAGCAGTGAATCCAGTGAAAGCAGCGAATCCAGCGAAAGCAGTGAAAGCAGCGAATCCAGCGAAAGCACGGAATCCGGTGAATCCGGTGAGTCTGGCGACGTAAGCGGCGGAGACGGTGGAGAGACCCAGGAATCCAGCGAGACCGGAGATGGCGGCGAAACCCAGGAAACCGAAGACGGTGACGGCGAATCCGAAGAGGAAAGCAGCGAGGAAGAGGAAAGCCAAGAGGATTCTGCTTCTGACAGCCAGGATGCTGCAAAGGATCAGAATCAGCCGACCCAGGGCGGCGTTCCTGCCACCGGAGATTCCAACATTCACGCCGGCTGGTGGATGCTTCTGATGGCAGCGGCAGTGGGATGTATCGCAATTCTTCAGAAGCGAAGAATCGGCCAATCTGTTTGATGAATTGAGCAGTGTGTTTGACGAATTGAGCAGTCTGTTTGACGAATTGAACAGTGTGCTTGATAAAATGATTGACAAAGTGAAAAGCTAACTTTAAAATGAAATGAAAAGAGGTGTTACCTATAGCAAACGGTTCGCCTTAATAACATGGACTTAGAAGTGAGACGGTACAGGCATTTTTTGTACCGTCTCATTTTTTAAGCATAAAGTTTTCGGCAATGGAAGGGGGATTGGAAAAAGAAGATAATGCTAGGGGAACAACGAGCAATTGACATGTATAAGTGTAGAAAGGGGTAAAACATGAAACAAGTCACGAAGATTTTTAGTGCGGCAATCACTTTTTGTATTCTGGCAATTCTTTTTTCACCGGGCGCTGTGGCCGAAGCTGCATCAACGGTTCCATTTTCACTGGTATATGAATGTGAAGATCTATTGGAGTCCGTGCCGTCATCCGCCGTAGCCTCCGTTGTGGAAAATGAGGACGCATCAGGAGGTAAGTACCTGCACATTAAGGGAACGAACACCGGCGCCAAAGGCACAGCGGATGTGGGTACGGTAGATGCATATACTCCAAAGGCGGGAGCCTATGAAATCCGGGTGTCCCATACCTTCGAGAAAACCAGGACCGTATACGTCTGGCTCAGATCCAGATATTCCGGAACAGGTACCTATGCTGTCTATTATTCTGTAAACGGCGGCTCCTATACGCGAAAGAATATCAGTGGTGCCAATGGCTTTTCCTGGACACGTCTGTCAACCCAAACGATTTTGGCAGGCGATACTCTGACATTGGATTTCTATCACAGAAATATGAACGAGTATTTCGATAAGATTATTATTACGGATGATGCCACCTTTGTTCCGGAAAGTAAGGAGGATACACCGTATGTACCGGACGCTCCGGTAATCTTTGAATGTGAAGATTTGCTGGAATCGGTTCCTGCATCGGCGGTAGCTTCCGTTGTGGAAGATCAGAATGCATCCGGCGGCAAATATTTAAAGATCAAGGGTGGAGCAACCCAGTCGAGTGCTCCAACAGCCGGAACCTATGAAATCCGGGTATCCCACACCTTTGACAAGGTCAAGAACGTTTATATCTGGCTCAGATCCAGGTATTCCGGAACATCCACCTATGCAGTTTACTATTCCATAAACGGCAGCAGCTATACCCGGAAAAATATCAGCGGGGCCAATGGCTTTTCCTGGACATGTCTGTCCACCCAGGCGGTCAATGCGGGAGATACCCTGACAGTGGATCTGTATCACAGAAATATGAACGAGTATTTTGATAAGATCATTATTACGGATGACTACACCTTCTCTCCGGAAGGAAAGGATGCTCTGCCGGAATACGAGGAAGAGGATTACGCAGCATTTGGTATTACACCCAATTCCGGACATCCCAGAATTTATGTGACACAGGATACCCTTCCTGCCCTGCAGGAGAAGGTCACAGGAGAGCTATACGCATCCCATGTGAGCAAAATGGAGAGTAAAGGCACCTCGGTTACGGCGGCTTCTTACGATCGCTCCGGTGTGATGAATGGTGCATTGGAATCCCTCAGTGAAAGCCTGCGCGCCCGTGCTTTCCTGTATCTTGCCGGTCTTAAGGACGAGGAATATGCGAGAGAAACCATAGACAGAGCCATCACTTATGCACGGACAATGACCTATAATACCAATTCCTCCTCTGTTGCAAGAAGCCTGGGCAGCGGTATCTGGTCCCTTGCCCTTGTATATGACTGGCATTATGATCTGCTGACCCATGAGGAAAAGAATTTCCTGATTGGCAGAATGATGTATCTGTGCTCCTATCTGGAATGCGGATATCCCATCGATTACCGGGTAACCTTCGGTCATGGCTGTGAGTATATGGTGTACCGGGATATCATGGCTGCCGGTGCGGCAATCTATGATGAGAGCAAGACCATGTGGGCAAATGCGGATGCATGGTTTGCCCAGAGTGCAGCCTACCGCAGAAGCATCACACCATCCGGCAACTATCCGGAAGGCAGCTTTTACGGCAATATCCGTACCACCTCTGAATATTATGCCATGTTCCTGTTAAAGCCATGGGGCATTGCGGATTCCCAGCTGTTCGGGGATCTGTTTGATGAGAAGATGCTGAAGTATCTGTACCTTCGCATGCCTGCAGGAGAGCTGCTCTTTGACGGGGAACTGAATTACAGAGTGGACATGAATTACTATTATGTGACCTGGGATTCGGCCCTGTTTAACACCTTGCTGTATCCGGAGTCAGATTACTATGAATCCATGCTGGGCGAATTTTTAAGAAGCCAGGTGACCTGGCCGGTCAACTATTCCTTCTGGTTACTTTTGTTTGCGGATTTAGAGTCGATCCATACTACCCAGGCGGAATTTGATACCCTGCCTCTTTCCTGGATGGGCAGCTATCCATTTACCCATGTGATTGCCCGTACCAGCTGGGCTATGGGTATGGAATCGCCTCTGGCAATTTCCTTTGTGAAGGGTCGTGAAGTGGCGGCAGAGTATCACATGAAGCCGGATAACGGTTCCTTCCAGATTTACTATAAGGGTATCCTTGCGGCCAATTCCCAGGGAAGCAATAATGGATTCCTGGTGGATGCAGCGGACAGAAATTACAGCAGACGTACCATTGCGGCAAATTGTATTACGGTTACCGATCCGGACGAAATATTCTTCTACAATTATTCTGCCTCAAGTGACTGGACAGTGCTTCAGAATGACGGCGGACAGAGCATTGATTTCTACCGCACCACCAGAGATCAGTCCACGCTCCAGGAACTGGTGGACACCACAGGACTTTTGGCACAGACCCAGGGAAAATACAACGGACCCAATGTCAATACGCCGATCTTTACCTACCTAAAGAGTGACCTGACCGGTTCCTATGCAGGTACCAGGGTGCATAAGGAAAGCGGAGATACCTTACAGGAAGTGTTGGCTGAAAAGGGCTACACCCAGTTGGTGCCGGAAAGTCAGTCAACGGCAGGAACCGTAATTGCTGCCGAAGATATCGAGGATAGCTATTTCACAGACTTTGAGGTGCTGCCCAAGCTGGATTCCTACAAGCGGTCAACGGTATTTATCAATACCAACAATGCCGACTATCCCGCTGCATTTATCTGCTACGATTATGTCAATGCAAGACAGGCATCCTTTGAAAAGAAGTGGCTGATTCACGGTCTGGACGATATGACGGTGCAGGACAATGTGATTACCATCGTCAACGACTCTGCATTTTACAATGGCAAACTGGTGAATGTAACCATGCTTCCCGAGAATGTGGATATTCAGCTGATCGGCGGCGAAAGCATGGAGGCATATTTCAATGGTTCCAATTATTATGGACAGAGAAGCTATGACTATTACCTCTACAAGAGTAAGTGGAGGGCAGAGGTATCTCCTTCCACTGAGCAGGATACAGATCTCTTCCTGAATGCCATGTATGTAACCGATGCAGACGGCAATCTGCCGCAGCTTCCCATGTATCAGGAAACCACCGATGAATTTGTAGGCGTTACCGTGCTTGATCATGTGGTAATGTTTGCAAAGGATGGCGTCCCTGTAGACACCGGTTTTGCCATCACAGTAAGAAATAACAGTCAAGGACAGACCATGCACTGCCTGATTACCGATGTGGCAGCAGGCGTGTGGACCGTTACCGGTGGCAGCACCACCCAGAACATAGAAGTGGCGGCAGAGGAGAATGCTCTTTACTTTGAGGGACTTCCCGGAACCTACACCATCGCTCCGGCAGCGGTGGGAGTCACAGCGGATACCACCAGCTATCCGCAGCTGGAAGGCATATGGGAGCTGGGGGATTTCAATATCTTTGACAACACGGAAGGAAACGGTTATCTGCGTTACAATGAATATCCCACTATGGAGGTAGGCGGTGTGGCTTATGTGGAGGCAGAGGGCTTCTATGAATACTTTGGTGTACAGGTTACCGCCAACCAGGACGGAAGCTATACCATTCAGGCACCGGACGGCAAGAACGTGGTAGTGGTACCGGGAAGTACCGCCTGTGTGATGAACGGACAAGCAGCTACCCTTACCGCAGCGCCATTTATGGAGAACGGACGGCTTTACGTGGCACCCGGCGAGCTTACGGCAGCCACCTATATCAGCTGTGTATATTATGATCAATACTATACACTGAAGGTTACTAACAGTTATTCGGGGGAATAAATGGAAAGAGTAAAATTGCTATTTGATGATTTGTCAATCCATTTCACTTTTTGTGTATGGAAACTACAGGGCAAAGCATGGTTTAATAAATAAAAATATATAAAAATTTCACAGGATTCACGGGAAGGACTGTGAAATAGAGAAAGGAGTAAATATATGAAAAGAATTGTAAAGTTACTTAGTGCTGCAGTTGCTTTTTGTGTTGCAGCCACCATTTTATCGCCGGGTGTTGTGGCAGAAGCTGCAGAGGATCCCACCCCGTCAAACGCATTTATTGTTGAGGCGGAAGATTTGATTGATGAGCTTCCCTTTGAGATGTATTATGCAAATCACGGTAAAGCCAACCAAGAGGATGCTGTACAGGTCAAAGAGAGCGAAAATGCATCCGGCGGCAAATACCTGTGGCTGAGAGGAACAAGCTCAGGTGCCAGCGGCTTGACAGGTGATGATAAGGATGGAGATGGTACACCGGATGAACCTGATCATTCCCTTTATCCGAGTGGTAGCAGTGTTCAAAAGACGGTTCCCAAGGCAGATGCCTATGAAATTCGTCTTGAAAAGACGTGCGAATCGGGTACACAGCTCTATGTATGGGTCAGAGTAGCATTCGGTACTACGGCAACCAGTCAAAAATTTTACTATTCCATAAACAAGGCAGGCTATGAGAATAATTTTGTTTTTACTGGGTCTGGAACTACAAACTTCCAGTGGCTTCAGGTGCCTGTGGCAGCAGAGGATACCGCCGGCGGAAAGCTGACAGTGGATCTGTATCACTATCATCAGAGATTATGTGTAGACAAGATCATCATCACAGAGGATGCAACCTTCGCACCTACAGACAAGGATAGTCTCCCTGCAGATGCCCCCACAAGCGGCGGTGGAAGCAGCGAAGCGGAAACCCCTGCCTTTACCAATGCTTCCCTTAGCTTAAATGGCAACATTGGTGTGAATTTCTATATGTCCCTTCCGGAAGCGGTTGTGACGGATGAAGACGCAAAGGTTGTTTTTACCCTGCTGAATGAAGAACTTAAGACGGTAATGGTATCCGATGCGACTCCGGAAACCATCGGTGGGAAAGAACTTTACAAGTTCTCCTGTGAGGTGTCTGCAAAACAGATGACAGATACCATCACAGCCACGTTCTACAATGATGATACAGCAGGTGATATCCTTGAGTATTCCGTAAAAGCATATGCGGATACTGTTTTGGGCGATACTACGGGTACATATGATAGTGCGAAGCCTCTGGTTAAAGCAATGCTCAATTACGGAGCATATTCACAGACTCATTTTGATTATAATATCGAGACGCTGGCAAATGCTGATCTGGCAGAAGGAGACAAGGCATTGTCTGAGGTTACTGCAACGGATCTTACAGCATATGCTCCTGGTGGAACAGCAAATGCTGCAGTGGGTGCATTTGAGGATGCTTATTTATCATTGGAGTCAGAAACAAAGGTTAACGTGCGTGTTAAGCTGGCTGAGAATGTAACGGGTGCACAATTTAAGATTGGCGAGCAGGCTGTAGCGTGTACAGAAGATACGGACGGCTATTATGTATTGTCTGTTGACAGGATCAAGCCTTCCTCCTTGGATGAAATGTACACCTTCACAGTAACAGCCGGTGAACAGACCGCTACACTTACATATGGAGCACTGTCATACGCTTACACTGTATTAAATGGTAATTATACAGGTGAAGATGCAGCGACCTTAACAAATGTTGTAAAGGCGCTTTATGAGTTCAATGTGGCAGCCAATGCATATGCAGGGCAGTAAGGGGGAGTTTGAAATGAAGGAAAAATATATCAAACCGGAGATGGAAATTGTTGAATTTGAGACAGAAGATATCATTACTGCAAGTAGCGATGAATTGCCACCAGTTCCTGTTTTTAATCAGTAATTTTTACAAACGGATAAAGGACATCGCAGCATGCGGTTTCTGTCAAGAACAGAAGGCTCTATTGAGAACGTAAGCTTCTATGAAGAGCATAAGGTTCTAGTGAGAGCGTAAGCTTCTATGAAGAACATAATGTGAGACAAGAGAGAAACGGTATAGCCATGGCTATACCGTTTCTCTCGTTGTGCGTATTTGTGATCCAATACTTTTTGCTGACCGGCTGCGGTTTTTGTCATATTATGTAATTGCTGATGCAATCATGGAACGTATGGTTAGACCACCTCTTTGTTTATTTCTTGTATCTTTTGACACAAAGCATCATAAGACATATTCAGAAACTCCATGGTATCCTCCGGTTTAAGGATTCCTTTACAAATCAATGCATGTATCGTCGCCCATTTGCCCTGTTGTATACCTTGTTGCTTACCTTGTTGTATACCTTGCCCTACTAATTTATCTGCTATAACACACATTGTCATTTCCTCCCTTGTTTCTTCCTGAAGTAATTCCTTTACTTTTTTATACTGGGTATCATTAGCAACTTCGCTCAACATATCCAGAAATTCTTCCGGGTGTTTTATCATATGTTTATTGTCGGCCATGAGATGCTCCAATGTCGCGGAATCTTTCCCGCAGGCCACATATTCTGCAATCAGCCGGAAATCCGAAGTCAGCAATTCCCTGATTTCTTTGGGAAGCTTCCTCATTTCGATCAGATTGATTGGATAATCCGGCACCAAAGGCTTTAGGATGTCTTCGCTATCCTCCGGAAACCTCAGCATATCATGAAGTCTCATGGGACCGTCCCATTCTTCCGGTCCCCAATGGAGCACCCCGGTCACCACCGGAGCAAGCTTCTGGTCATCGTGAATGCGCTTTGTATAAGCCGGTCGTTTCTGATTCGCATTTTCTGTCATGATCTCCTTGATTTGCATTTCATACGCAGCATAATCATATCCCATTACTCTTTCCGGCATGGTATTATCCTTACCGGATTGATTTTCCAAGCCGCACACCAACCGATATACATTCTGGTTTATGTCAATCTTTTCCACACCCCGATTTTTAGCGGCCTTACTGACATCTCGGTTCTTCTGGTGCATTTTACCGTTCACGTCTCTTACATAGCTCTCGGTCGGAAGATTGGTCAGATATTCTTCCTTCAACAATTTCTTCCCGGAAAACAGTAGATTATTAAAAATATCTACAAACACATCATTGTGTTCTTCCAATCTTTTCTCTACAATGTCTTTACTCATTTGCCACCTTTCCTTTGAACATGGCTGTGGCGGATAGATAAGTTTATAGATTGTAACACGATCTGCCTACAGTTCTGAACAAAAATATTAAATTGATAACACGGATTATTCAGCTGAATCAGCTAATAGATGAGGCCTTGTCAAAGCCACTGACAAAACCTTTGTTTCTTAGAACAGCACATTCGTGCCAAAGCAAGCAGAAATATTCATCCTATAGAAATGCTACCATATGAATATCAAAAAAGCAAGTGATTTTTCAAAGTTCGGTTTAAAAAATAATTTAGTTCTCAAAGGC
>JAZNXM010000104.1:0-10443 GCA_045593865.1 Acetatifactor sp.
TGAGGCAATCAGTACCTATATCAAAAAAGCAGATGAGTCACTGATTGCTTTAGGATATACGGAGCACAGCTTTGCCCATGTGACCAGGGTGGCAGAGCTGGCAAGCCGGATTCTGTTGACGTTAGGTTATAGTGAAAGGGAAGCGGAACTGGCGAAAATGGCAGGATATCTGCACGATATCGGCAATGTGGTAAATCGTGTGGAGCATGCCCAGTCCGGAGCGGTCATGGCATTCCGTATTCTGGACAAGATGGGGGCGGATCCGGAGGATATTGCTACAATTATCACTGCCATTGGAAATCATGATGAATCGACGGCATTTCCGGTTAATGCGGTGGCAGCAGCATTGATTTTGGCGGATAAGACGGACGTTAGGTATACCCGTGTCAGAAATCAGGATTTTGCCAGCTTTGATATTCATGACAGGGTCAACTATTCGGTTAAGGAAAGTACCGTGGAGGTTGTAAAGGGCTCTAATATTACTCTGAACCTAAAGATTGAGACCAAGATGTGTACGGTAATGGATTATTTTGAAATCTTCCTGAATCGTATGATTCTGTGCAGAAAAGCGGCAGAAAAGCTGGGACTTCAGTTCTGGCTGGTAATAAACGGACAGAGACTTATTTAAAAATAAATTTTTTACTTTTATAAGAATAGTTCATGTGATATAATGTTCGTAAAGGGCAGAGACAAGCATTTATATATACAAGGAGAACAAAACCATGAAGAGAATTATGCTGAAATTAAGCGGTGAAGCTTTGGCCGGCGAAAAGAAAACAGGTTTTGATGAAGAAACTGTAAGAGGTGTAGCCCTACAGGTAAAACAGTTGGTGGATGACGGCATCCAGGTGGGTATCGTAATCGGAGGCGGTAATTTTTGGAGAGGGCGCTCCAGTGAGAATATTGACAGAACAAAGGCTGACCAGATTGGTATGCTGGCAACGGTTATGAACTGCATTTATGTGTCAGAAATCTTCCGTTCGGTAGGAATGATGACCAATATTCTGACCCCATTTGAGTGCGGTTCCTTTACAAAGCTCTTTTCCAAGGACAGAGCCAATAAATATTTTGAGAAGGGGATGGTAGTCTTTTTTGCAGGTGGTACCGGCCATCCGTATTTCTCAACAGATACCGGTGTGGTGCTTCGGGCCATTGAAATCGATGCAGAAGTAATCCTGCTGGCAAAGGCCATTGACGGTGTATATGACTGCGACCCGGCTAAGAATCCGGATGCGAAGAAATATGATGAGATATCCATCGAAGAAGTGGTTGCCAAGAATCTGCAGGTAGTAGATATGACGGCATCCATTCTGGCAAGGGACAACAAGATGCCCATGTGGGTCTTTGGTCTGAATCAGGAAAACAGTATTGTAAATACGATGAAAGGGGAATTTAACGGAACGAAAGTTACCGTATAAAAGAGAAACGATTGAGTGCCAGGCGCCCCGTTTCATGGTGCGTTGAAAAAGAATAACTTTGATATGTAAGTACAATATTATAAATTCAAAACAAACATATAAAAAACAATGATACAGGAGGCGTGATTATGGACGCAAGATTACAGGTTTATGAGGATAAGATGAAGAAGGCTCTGGATTTTTTGGAGTCAGATTATGGTACAATCAGAGCAGGACGTGCAAATCCTCACGTTCTGGACAAGATTCGTGTAGATTATTATGGAGTTCCGACTCCTATTCAGCAGGTTGGTAATATTACCGTTCCGGAAGCAAGAATCATTCAGATTGCTCCATGGGAGAAGTCTCTGCTGAAAGCCATTGAAAAGGCGATTCTGACTTCCGAGCTGGGGATCAATCCAAGCAATGACGGCAGTGTTATCCGTCTGGTTTTCCCTGAACTGACTGAGGACCGTAGAAAAGAGCTTTCCAAGGATGTTAAGAAGAAAGCAGAGGAAGCAAAGGTTGCAGTCAGAAATATCAGACGTGACGGCAACGATGCATTCAAGAAGCTTGTAAAAGCCGGCACTCCTGAAGATGAAGCAAAATCTCTGGAAGAACAGCTTCAGAAGATGACTGACAAGTACATCAAAGATGTAGATGCTATGATGGAATTTAAGACAAAAGAAATTATGACCGTATAAGGTTATTGCGAGACGTCCGGAAGCGGGCAACTGATATCTCGCTCAAACACCGGACTAAAAACACTATCCAAAATGATATGTCTTTGCTCGGACACAAGCGTCCGTCAAATCCATACAATTTTGTTGATTGTTTTTACTACGTTGTATCATGCGAGATATCAGTTGCCCGCTTCCTGATACATTGAAAAGGCATGTTCGTAAGTATAAAGAGAAGAATTTGGGAAGGGTTAAGTGCAGATTATGGGCGAAGAACGCAAAATACCGAATCATGTGGCAATTATACTGGACGGCAACGGTCGTTGGGCGAAAGCCAAGGGTATGCCCCGTAATTACGGGCATGTGCAGGGTGCTAAGACTGTGGAAGTCATCTGTGAAGAAGCCTATAAAATGGGCATTCAATATCTGACAGTATACGCATTTTCCACAGAGAACTGGAATAGGCCGCAGGATGAAGTGGATGCTTTGATGAAGCTGCTGCGTAATTATATGAAGACTTGTCTGAAGACGGCAGAAAAAAACCGCATGTGCGTACGCGTACTGGGAGATAAGGCACGTCTGGATGGGGATATCCGGGAACGGATTGAGGAACTGGAAGAAGCTACAAAGAATAATGAAGGGCTGCATTTCCAGATTGCTATTAATTATGGCGGACGGGATGAAATTGTGCGTGCAGTGAAGTGCCTGGCCGGTGATATAAAAGAAGGGAAGGTTGCGGAGGAGGAAGTAACCGCGGGACTGTTGGATTCGTATCTGGATACCCATGGAATACCAGATCCGGATTTGCTGATCCGTACCTGTAATGAGCAGCGTATCTCCAATTTCCTGCTGTGGCAGCTGGCTTACACGGAATTTTATTTTACGCCTGTGGCATGGCCGGATTTCTCGAAAGAAGAGTTAGAAAAAGCCATAGAGGCATATAATCATAGAGACAGAAGATACGGCTTGATAAAGGAGGATTTGTGATGTTTGGTACCAGGTTGGTAAGTGGCATCATCCTGATCATTATTGCAGTTGCGACTTTTGTTTGCGGCGGTCCGCTGCTGGCTGGTGTGCTGCTTGTCATTTCAATGATTGCTTACAGAGAGCTAACAAAGGCATTACAGGTGAATACAGAGAAGAATGGCTTTAATGCACCGGAAATCTTAGGGATGGCAGGTGTTGTGTGCTATTATGCATCTATTTATTTTTCAGACGATCATACCTTAAGCTTTATGTGTATTGTGGGCTTATTTATGGCTGAAATGTTTCTCTATGTGGTAAAGTTTCCCAAATATAAATCAGAACAGATTACCGCCTCTGTTTTTGCCTTTTTGTATGCACCGGTTATGCTGTCGTTTATCTATCAGACAAGGGAGATACAGTATGGGCTCTATATGGTGTGGTTGATCCTGATCAGCTCCTGGGGGTGTGACACTTGTGCTTATGCGGTGGGTATGCTGATTGGCAAAAGGAAGATTTTTCCACTCTTAAGTCCTAAGAAGAGTCTGGAGGGCTGCATTGGCGGTGTTGCAGGCTCCGCATTGTTGGGAGGGGTGTATGCATATTTTCTTTTGAATAAGGTTATCGTGGAGCAGAATGTGCTGTGGGTGGCAGTATTTATCTGCGCTATCGGCTCTGTTGCATCCATGGTGGGAGATCTGGCGGCATCCGCAATCAAGAGAAACCACAACATCAAGGATTATGGAAACCTGATTCCGGGGCATGGCGGTATCATGGACCGGTTTGACAGCGTAATCGTTACAGCGCCTATGATTTATTTCTTGACGGTGTTAATGATTTCGATTTAAAGGAGTGCGTATGAAGAAAATAACAGTGCTGGGATCCACTGGTTCCATCGGTATCCAGACTTTGGATATTGTCAGAAATAACAGTGAAGACCTGCAGATTGTGGCATTGGCAGCAGGCAGCAATGTGGCTCTGATGGAGCAGCAGGTCAGGGAATTTCATCCGAAAGTAGTTGCCATGTGGACGGAAGGAGCAGCAAAGGATCTGAGAGCTCGCATCAGTGACCTGCCAACAGTAGTGCTTGCTGGCATGGATGGACTTTTAGAGCTTGCTGTACTGGAGGAGATGGATGTCTTAGTTACTGCAATTGTGGGAATGATTGGCATCAGGCCGACCATCGCAGCGATCAAAGCAGGCAAGGACATTGCTCTTGCCAATAAAGAGACACTTGTGTGTGCCGGACATATTATTATGCCGCTGGCGAAGGAATGTGGGGTCTCCATATTACCTGTAGACAATAAGCACAGTGCTATTTTACAGTCCATGAACGGTGAGCCTAAGAACCGGATCAACAAGATTCTGCTGACGGCTTCCGGTGGACCATTTCGTGGAAAGACCAGGGAGGAGCTGGCGAAAATGCGTGTGGAAGATGCCTTAAAGCATCCCAATTGGTCCATGGGCAGAAAGATTACCATCGATTCTTCTACACTCGTAAATAAAGGGCTGGAAGTCATGGAAGCAAAGTGGCTGTTTGATGTGGATTTAGACCGGATTCAGGTAGTGGTACATCCACAGAGTATCATTCATTCCATGGTAGAATATGTAGATGGTGCGGTGATTGCACAGCTGGGCGTGCCGGATATGAAGCTGCCCATTCAGTATGCCTTATTCTATCCAGACAGACGCATGATGAATGAAAAGAAGCTTGACTTCTTTGAATTGGCGAATATGACCTTTGAAAGACCTGACATGGAGACTTTTGCCGGTCTGAAGCTGGCTTATCAGGCTTCCCGGAGCGGCGGCTCCATGCCTACAGTATACAATGCTGCAAATGAAAAGGCGGTTGCTTTATTCCTGGATAAGAAGATTTCCTATCTTCAGATTCCGGAGTTGATTGCACGCTCCATGGAGCAGCATAGATTGGTAAATAATCCGGACGTGGAGCAGATTCTGGCTATAGAAGCAGAGGTTTACGAATATATATCCGGCGTAATTTAAGAAAGCGAGAGTAGCAGTGACATTAATATTTTTTGTTTTAATTTTTGGAATTGTAGTAATTTCTCATGAATTCGGTCATTTCCTGATTGCGAAGATGAATGGCATCCGCGTGATCGAATTTTCTCTGGGACTGGGCCCCACACTTTTGGGATTTACAAGAGGCGAGACAAAATACTCCTTGAAGCTTCTCCCCATAGGCGGTGCCTGTATGTTTGAAGGTGAGGATGGTCTGCATATTCAGGATGGTAAAGAGTCCGAAAGGTCTTTTAACAAGGCAAATGTATGGGCGAGAATCTCCACCGTGCTGGCTGGTCCCATATTTAATTTCATTTTGGGTGCGATTATTGCCATGATCATGGTTTCCATGGTGCAGATCAATCTGCCGATAATCCGGGTATCGGACGCAGGACCGGCAATGGAATCCGGTTTGCAGACCGGCGATAAAATCATTGCCCTGAATGATGAAAAGATATATCTGTTTGAAGAAATGATGATCTTTAACCGTGTAAACGGCGGCAAAGAGCTGAAAGTTACTTTCGAGCGTGACGGACAAAGGATGGAGACCATGCTGACCCCGGATTACAATGAAGAGTCTGGGGGTTATGTAATCGGTGTTTACTGTGATGCGGTGGTCGAAGAACGGGGGATTGCCAGACTGAAATATGCTTGGTATGAAATTCGTTATTGTGTAAAATCCACATACCAGAGCCTGGTCATGTTGGTGCAGGGACAGGTAAAGAGTGATGAAGTGGCAGGTCCGGTAGGAATTGCCGTGAATGTGGTAGGCAAGACTTATTCCGAAACGAAGGCGTATGGCTGGGCAACGGTCTTTGTAAATATGCTCAATATTACCCTGCTGTTGACGATTAATCTGGGAATCATAAATCTGCTTCCCATTCCGGCATTGGATGGCGGCAGACTTGTTTTCCTGCTGATTGAGGTCATTCGTGGCAAGCCTATACCGCCGGAAAAGGAAGGCATGGTGCACTTTGCCGGACTGGTATTCTTTATGGCATTGATGGTGGTCGTATTCTTCAACGACCTTCGAAATATCTTTTGATAATCTAAAGCTCCTGAAGGAGTTCTAAAAAAGTCCTTTCGTATACCCACTCCGCTGTCCGCGGAGTGAGTAGCGAATATTTTATCCTTTTACAATATCTAAAATAAGGAGGTTTTATGCAGTATTACTCACATTACATTTGGGAGAGTGGAAGTGAGGAGAGGAAAAATCCGGTTTCTGTGGTCTTGCAGCAGGTAAGCCGGAACAAGCATCATTATCTTTTGGCCTGTGTCTGTGACGGCAGGGGCAGTATCCGTGAAATCCAGATGGACGAGTGTACAAACGGGTGCAATGTGGGAAGTAACCGGGAAAATGAGCAAGCCGGCAGTCTGACCAGCGGTTATTTTACAGAGCGGCTGGTGGAATGGTTCCATGGACCGTTTTTGCAGCAGGTATCTAGGAAGTCCTGCTCGGAAAATGAAATCTACAGGAGTCTCTCCAGGGAATTGGAGAAAACCGAAGGTGAACTGCGGGAATTTTGTATGCAGAAGAAGCGGAAAACGGTTTATGATGTCTGGGGAATTCTGCTAAGCGATGAATGCTTTTGGATCTTTCAGAAAGGAAAAATCAGGGGATATCTGTTTAACAGGCGGTTTAACCGGCTCCAGAGAAAGCTTCTGCAGATTGCAGAAGGAGAGGAACGGAATCTTGTGCAGGGAAATGTACAGAAAAGAATCGGCATATTGTTGTGCACTCCGGAGTTTGGAAACAGTGTGTCGGAGGAGGATATGCTGCAGGTGTTGTTTGAGGAACCGATGGATGCCGGGAAAATAAAAAAGGGGCTGGAGGAAATCTGGAAAGCGGACATAGCTCATGGGTATGCAAAGGCAACGGGGGCTGTCTATATCCGGGTGGAATAGAAGGATGAGGTGACGAGTAAATGATGGCAGATAAATTCGTGAAAAACAGATATCAATTAAAGGATTTGTTAGGGCAAGGGGCAACTGCACAGGTATATCTGGCGGAGGATGTGCTTACAGGAGAACCATTGGCCGTAAAGGTATGTAGGGATTGCGATTTGCTTGGGCAGGAGGAGCGACTGCTGAGGGAAATGCCGGAAGGGGTGTTTCCCTCATGGGTGGATTATTTTGAGGAAGGCTGCGGGGAGCACAGAAGAGGTTTTCTGGTAATGGAATATATGGAAGGGGATACTTTGCAGAAGTCTCTGGAAAAGCAGGGAAGGTATCCTGCCCCCGAAGCAGTTCGGATCGTGCTGGAGGTGCTGGATTGTCTGAAATATTTGCACAATCAGACGCAGCCGGTCATTTATCGGGATATAAAGCCGGGAAATATCATGTTTGACCGGCGGGGGAAGGCCAGACTGGTAGATGCGGCCAGTGCAATCGAAGGGAAGTATCGAGTGGGAACCTATGGCTATGCGGCTCCGGAGCAGTTCTGGAATGGCGTAAAGCTGGGTCCGGAGTGCGATTTATATGCGGTTGGGAAGCTGCTTGCCTATTTGCTTACCGGGAAGAATCCGGGAGAACCGCCTTATGATATGCTGCATTACTGTAGCCGGGACAGAAACGTGGCGCCGCCGTTTTTTCAGGTATTGCAGAGAAGTGTGGCAGTGGAAGGAATGGGGCGGTATGCATCTGCAGAGGAATTTTCCAGAGAATTAAAGGTGGCTTTCAGACTGAGTCAGAAGAAATGCCGCTGTTTGAGTAAAAAGCACAAGATTGTATACGAAAAATGCATTTGGAAGAGCGAATATCAAAGAATATTTTGACTTTCCCTGCAAATGATAATATAATTATAACTATTCGATGAATTGAATAGTTTGCGGAGGGGTACTTATTATGAAAAAATTAGAAGAATACGTAAGAAGCATTCCGGATTTTCCGGAAGAAGGCATTATTTTCAGAGATGTTACAAGTGTACTGCAGGATGCGGAGGGGCTCCGCCTGGCAGTAGATACTATGCAGGAAAAGATTCAGGATTTGGAATACGATGTTGTGGCTGGACCGGAATCCAGAGGATTTATCTTCGGAACACCCATTGCGTATAATAATAGAAAACCTTTTGTTTTAATCCGTAAAAAGGGAAAACTTCCCTGTGAGACCGTTGAAAAGACTTATGATCTGGAGTACGGCACCGCAACGATTGAAATGCACAAGGACAGCATTAAGCCCGGTCAAAAGGTTCTGATCGTAGATGACCTGATGGCTACCGGCGGCACCACGGAAGCAATGATCCGGCTGATTGAAAGTCTCGGCGGTATTGTAGTAGGTATTGTTGTACTGATCGAGCTTGCTGGATTGAACGGAAGAGCACGTCTGGAAGGTTACAGGGTAGAATCTGCCATTTGTTACGAGGGTAAATAAGTTCATTTGAGAGGCATGGAACCTATGACAGAGGAAAATGATGTTAAGTTTTCGGATATCAGAGTGCAGAAGCATAAAGAATTTATGGCTCCTGAGGAATTATATCAGGACCTTATTAGTCGTGTCCGAAAATACCATCCCAGTGACGATATTACTATTATTGAGCGGGCATATATGGTTGCAAATGCTGCACATAAGGAACAGTATCGTAAATCGGGGGAACCTTATATTATCCATCCCCTTAATGTTGCCATTATTCTGGCTGATCTGGAAATGGATAAGGAAACGATTATTGCAGGGCTGCTGCATGATGTGGTGGAAGATACAATTATGACGGAGGAAGAGCTAGAAGAACAGTTTGGAACCGATGTGGGTCTGTTGGTGGATGGCGTTACCAAGCTGGAGAAGCTGCCCCTGTCTGTTCATCCTGTAGATCAGTCCGATGTGAAGCTGGAGATGCAGGCTGAGAATCTGCGGAAGATGTTTCTGGCGATGGCGAAGGATATCCGTGTTATTATGATCAAGCTGGCAGACCGTCTGCACAATATGCGTACCTTGAAGTATCAGAAGCCGGAGAGTCAGACCAGAATTGCCAGAGAAACACTGGAAATTTACTGCCCCATTGCCCAGCGGCTTGGTATTTCCAAGCTGAAAGTGGAACTGGATGACTTATCTCTGAAATATCTGGAACCCCAGGTTTATTATGATCTGGTAAATAAGATTTCTTCCAGGAAGGTTGAGAGAGAAGCTTATATTAAGAGTATTGTAGATGAAGTGCGAGAGCATATTGATACTGCCGGCATCAAAGCACAGGTGGATGGCAGGGTAAAGCATTTTTTCAGTATATATAAAAAGATGAAGAATCAGGATAAGACGCTGGAGCAGATTTATGATCTGTTTGCAGTGCGTATTATTGTGGATTCTGTAAAGGACTGCTATGCGGCACTTGGTGTAATGCATGAAATGTATAAGCCCATTCCCGGGCGTTTTAAGGATTATATTGCCATGCCTAAGCCAAATATGTACCAGTCTCTTCATACCACGCTGATTGGCTCAAGCGGTCAGCCCTTTGAGATTCAGATCAGAACCTTTGAAATGCATAAGGCTGCGGAATACGGTATTGCTGCCCACTGGAAGTACAAGGAAGCTTCCGATGGCAAGAAGGTAAAGGCGCAGGAAGAAGAGAAGCTGGTATGGCTTCGTCAGATTCTGGAGTGGCAGAGAGATATGTCTGACAACAGGGAATTCCTGAATCTGCTAAAGAATGATCTGGATCTGTTCTCGGACAGTGTGTATTGCTTCACACCTACCGGTGAGGTAAAAAACCTTCCGGCAGGTTCTACCCCTATTGATTTTGCTTATAGTATTCACTCTGCTGTGGGTAATAAGATGGTAGGTGCCCGTGTCAACGATAAGCTGGTTAACATTGATTATGAGATCAAGAACGGTGACCGCATAGAGATTATTACCTCGGGTAATTCCAGAGGTCCCAGTCGAGACTGGCTGAATGTGGTTAAGAGTACACAGGCCAAGAATAAGATCAATCAGTGGTTTAAGCAGGAGCTGAGGGAAGATAATATTATTAAAGGCAAGGAGCTTCTGGCAGCATATTGTAAAGCCAAGTCCTACAATCAGATCAATCTGATGAAGCCGGAGTATATGGAGAATGTCCAGAGAAAGTACGGCTTCAGAGACTGGGATGCTGTACTGGCAGCCATCGGTCATGGTTCCCTGAAGGAAGGCGCTGTTGCCAACAGAATGCAGGAGTTGTATGACCGGGATAATAAGAAAGAGATCACGGATGCCGATATTCTTAAAAGTATTGCAGACAGTAACAATCAGACCAATAAGCCGGTAGCCATGAAATCCAAGGGCGGTATTGTGGTAAAAGGGATAGCAGATCTGTCCGTGCGTTTTTCCAAGTGCTGTTCCCCTGTACCTGGTGATGAAATTACAGGGTTTGTGACCAGAGGACGCGGTGTATCCATTCATCGTACGGACTGTGTCAATATCATCAA
>JAZNXM010000105.1:0-48051 GCA_045593865.1 Acetatifactor sp.
CTTGTGAATAACTGTTTGATCAGTTCTTCATGATAGTATGCCTGATATTCCTCAGAGTAGTCACCCTGGTCCGGATTGGAATTATGCCAGTTCAATGCTTCACAGCCATACTCACTCATACCTACCGGGATGTTAGGGTACTTCGCGTGGAAATTATCCATCCATGGACCGTTCATGGAAGTATCTCCACCATACCAGCCGAAGTAATGGTTCCATGATACAGTATCAGGAATCTGTACATATTCGCTGTCCATATCACACATGGATACGATAGCCATGGTGGTCAGTCGGGTCTTGTCCATTTCGTGGCACAGGTCATTTAAGATTCTGTGGTTTTCCAAAAGGTCGGGATCTTCGGAGCCCTTCATGGTAATTTCGTTTGAGAGACCCCATACGAAAATAGAAGGATGGTTGTAGTTCTGAGTGATCAGCTCTTTCATCTGAGAGATGGTATTCTCACGACCGTTAGGCATATGGCTGGAAATATAAGGAATTTCCGCCCAGAGAACAAAGCCCATTTCATCACACAGATCATAGAAATACTGTGCATGCTGATAATGTGCCAGACGAATTGTGGTCGCACCCAATTCATAAATCAATTCCGCATCTTCTTTATGATGCTCCGGTAATAGTGCATTACCGATATCTTTTCTGTCCTGATGACGGGATACACCACGCAGAGGGTATTCTTTACCATTCAAGATGAAGCCTCTTTCAGGGTCAATTTCAAAATAACGGCAGCCGAATCTTACAGTTCTTGCATCCAGCTCTTTTTCGCCATCAAAGAGAACTGCCTCAAGAGTGTAAAGGAATGGATCCTTACGTCCGTTCCAGAGATGTGCATTTTCAATCACGAAATCAACCTTGCCTTCTGCAGCAGGTACTTTCTTTTCAGCAACTACAGTCTCCCCGTCCTTAATCACATATTGAACCGTTTCTGTCCCAGCCAGACCGGTAAAGTAGCCAACTACAGCCACCTTGGCATCCGTGCCTTCCACTACAGGAGTAACGGTAATACCGGGGCCTCCGTAATAGTCCAGGTCAAAGCGAGCCTTAGATACGCAGAGAATGTTTACATCACGATAAATACCGCCATAGAAGGTAAAGTCTGCCATCTGCGGGTATACTCTGTCATTTGCAGAGTTGTCCACTGCTACAACGATCTCGTTTTCTTCTTCCAGAAGCTCAGTAATGTTTGCACGGAAGGTTGAGTAACCTCCGTCATGATGTACAGCCAGTTTGCCATTCACATATACATCCGCGGAAGCATTTGCACCTTCGAATTCAATATAAACTTCTTCCCCATCTGCACAGAGGGATTTGCTTAAATTCTTGGTAAAATAACAGGTTCCGCGATAATAATCACTGCCACCGTCCTGACCATCTTTTTCGTTCCAGGTATATGGTAAGTCATGTTTCTCCCAGCTTTCTACGTTCAGCGCACGTCCTGCCTCTACAAGAGCTGCATCTTTGGTAAATAACCAGGCTTCGTTCCAGTTAAATTTTCTGCTCATACTATCCTCCTAATTTGTTTCGATTTTCATGATATCATTGTCCAACCACTCGCAAACTTATGCTTCGTACTAATTGTCTGCATCGCAGACGGTTTGCTCGTTTGAACATGCAAGAAAAACAAATGTCGCTTCGCGCCGCTTGTTCTTCTTTTGCGTTATTCATATTATATCAAATCCTCTCGGAAATTACTTGCACAATCCTCGCAAAAGTTGTACAATTTTTATACAAATACAAAGTGTTTACAAAAATGTTACAACTTAAGGAGTCAATATGTCCCAAACCAGCACGAACAATAACCCAGGCAAACATCTTAGCGGCAACCGTGACCGGATAAACGGCAGTGACAAGAACATCATCAATAACAATAGCATAGACCATGACTCTAGCACCCCCAATCGGTCAATAGACTCCTCGCTCCGGTTGTTTGCTTTGCTCCAAAATGTCCTGACAGAAGCCTTCCAGATAGAGTCCCACTTTTTTACCCCACCCTATGATGATCTGCAGAAGATTGACCGGGGCATCCGCAGCATGGTCTGGCCGGATTACACCGACAAGAGCATGCATCCGGTTTCTGCCAGCCAGTCCGTGGACCGACGTATGGTAGTATCCAAAAGCAATCTGGGCTTCTACAATATCATTATTTATCTGACCGTGCACAAATCACCGGACTTTATTTCTGTGGGTCCTTTTCGCGCAGAGGAGTTTTCCACAGATTATTTTTCCCATATACTTAAAAAAATACAGCCTCCGGCAGCTACTGTTTACTTTCTGCGCTATTTCTACGAAAGCTTACCCTATGTTTCCCTTTCTTCCGTTGTAAATGTGGTCAAGAGTATTGCTGCCGCCTTTTATCCGGAATTCGAAACCATTGAACCGGTCTATCTGGAATTTTCACAACAGGCACACAAGGTGTTGATCAACATGGATATGCTCCAGGATTCTTCCTCCGATTATGCACAGCATTTCAAGGAAGCCCTGTTTCAATTTATAAATACACTGAAAAAAGGGGATACGGATGCCGCACAGCAAGACCTGAAAAACTTTATGCGAACCACCCGGTTTGCTTCCTCCCAGAACATATCCGAGTGCAGAAATGAATTAAATGCTTTGAATCTCTACTGCCAGATGGCTGTCATGGACACCCCTGTTCACGCCAGTCATATTCTGAAACTGTGCACTCAGCTGGCAGTAAAAATCAGTAGCCTGAACACACTGGAAGGTATTGCCGCCATGTCCGGCGAAATCTGCCATAAATATAGTCTGCTTGTAAAAAACTATGCCTTCCCGGAATACTCCCAGACAATCCGCGCCGTGATCAACTATATTTACCTGCATCTGGATGAAGACCTGACCTCTTCCATCCTGGCACAAAAATTCAAAAAAAATCCCACTGCCCTATCCGGCTGCTTCAGCAGGGAAGTGGGTATGAGTATCACTAATTTTATCCATCAGGCTCGTATCAACGAAGCTATCCGATTTTTCAACACTACAAAAATGTCCGTTTCAGAAGTTGCGGTTGCGGTGGGTTTTCAGGATTTTGCATATTTTTCCAGACTGTTCCGCAGGCAGGTGGGATGCAGTCCAAGGGACTATTGCCGCAGTATACAATAAGCGAGATCCCACCGTCGGTCAGCGGATTTTCATGTTTGGCCATATAAAATGAATTAATCTATCATCATAATGTTCATCCAGGAATACCTCTATTATATTTTCTGCAGACTGCCCCTCCGTCCTCTCCAGATATCTGAGCATGGCAGCCGCTGAAATTAGCGCATTGCAGCACATGAACACTACCATAATCCATGTAGCAATCTTTCCTGCGACAGGCGGCGTCTTTTCAATTAGTCTGCTCAGGCGCGGATAAACCAGTTTTACCCAGACCACTGCCAAGATCCCCCAGAAAATACAGAACAGCAGATTGGTTCTGCCGCCAATGTTGAACGGCATATGACTGTAATCCCAGAATACAGTCCCAAGAAAGACTTCCGTGAAGACACTGCAGCCATATTCATAAACTCCGCCAAGAAAAAATCCATTTAGGAAAATATACCTGTCCTCTTTGTCAGCAATTCTTCGTAACACAATTGTCAGTATAGCTGCTCCCAGTCCCCAGACGATGCTGAATGGACCATAGATTACACTGGAACGGCTCATCCACTCACCGCTCACAAGCCTGCAGTAAAAGGTCTCAATAATATCTCCCAGCAGTGCACAGATCAGAAAAATCCAAATAATTTTATCCAGACAGATTCCTGCTGCAAAATCATACTTTTCATCGGCTTCCTTTTCATTCATGTGCTCGATATTGGGATACGCCCTCTCCAGCCGATCCCACACGGCTACATAGATTTTGTCAGCAAAACCGTACTTACCTTCCTGACGCTCTGTGCGGTACGCCTCTAGCTCCGTTACATTCTTCTTTCTGTAAATCGCATAGAGGATACTGAAGAAGTCAAGCACCAGCATACTACTTATAGTCACGCAGACTGCCCACACCAGCCACCGAGGCAAAATATGTACCACAAAAAAGATGATCGGATGCAGCAGCTCCAGCGTTACCCAGAAGGCACCGGCAATAACCAGTGACTGCAGAAATTTCCTGGAGTCTCCGGCAAACAGATTATTCTCCTCATATCTCCACAATACCTTATGACTGACATGCTTTGCCAGGAAACCGGACAGGAATGACACTGTGGCAGAAACCATGAGTATCGCAATAAGCTGAAATAAATATTGCCCCCTCAGCGTCGGCATCAGCAGGATCAATATGTCCATGATGACACCATAGGACAGACAAAAAGGCAGATTCAGGAAACCTCTGTTACAGAATCTCTTCTGCATCACAGCCATGACAAATACTTCTACCATCCAGCCTAAAAAGGAATAAATCAACAAATAGCTCAGCAGTTCCAGATATGAATATTCCATGTAAAACCCAATCCCTTCCAGAGATTTCAGAAATCCCTCCATCGTTCGTAATATTTCTGTATAAAACGACATTTTTCGCCTGTCTAACTATTTTAATGATATCACATCCTATGGATGCAGCAATAAAAGAATTCCTAAAGATTTATAAATATTTTATCTTGCCCTAGGCTGTTCTACATCTTCAGTAACTTCCTGCCTTTACTCAAACTGCGCCGCATACAACTTATAATAAAATCCCTTTTTCTCCATCAAGCTCTCATGTGTTCCCTGTTCCACCACATCTCCACGATCCACCACCAGAATCATATCCGCATTCTGGATCGTTGACAATCGATGTGCGATCACAAAGCAGGTCTTATCCTTCATAAGCTCACGCATGGCCTTCTGAATCTGCCTCTCTGTACTGGTATCTACGTTGGATGTGGCCTCATCCAGAATCAGCATTTTGGCATTGTACAACATAGCTCTTGCGATAGTAAGCAGCTGCTTCTGACCCTTGGAGATGTTTCCGCCATCCTCGCTGATCACGGTCTGATAGCCCTTGGGCAGCCGCATGATGAAAGGATGGATATGAGCCGCCTTTGCGGCTGCCACCACTTCCTCCATGGTGGCGTCCTCTTTCCCATAAGCAATATTTTCAAATATAGTACCCTTGAATACCCAGGTTTCCTGCAGTACCATAGCATAAGCTTTTCTTAAGCTCTCTCTGGTATACCCTCGGATTTCACCGCCATCCACCAGTATCCGGCCTTCCTCCACATCGTAAAAACGCATCAGCAGGTTAATGATGGTAGTCTTTCCGGCACCGGTAGGACCTACGATCGCCACCAGCTTGCCAGCATCTGCCTTCATGTTCAGATGATGAATAATGGTCTTACCTTTCACATAGCTAAACTTAACATCCTGAAATTCCACATTTCCACAAACATGGTCCAGAACAGAAGCATCTGTTCGGTCAGCCTCCTCCTCCGTTTCATTCAGAAGGCCAAACACACGCTCCGCTGCTGCCAGTGCTGAATACAGCTCCGTCATAATGTTTGCAATTTCGTTGATCGGTCCGGAGAATTTTCTGGAATATAATACAAAGGATGAAATACTGCCCAGATCAATCATATTCATCATGAATAGCAGAGAACCGAACATTGCCGTCAGGCTCAGACCGATGTTGTTGATAAATCCCACGCTGGGGCCCATGGTCATACCATAATAAGCCGCATCATAAAATGCATCCGCCGCCTCATGATTGATCTTGTCAAAATTCTCCGACACCTTTTCCTCATAGGCATATGCCACGATACTTTTTTGACCGGAGAGCTTTTCTTCCACAAAGCCATTCATTTCCCCGTATTTTTTAGAGCGCTTGGAAAATTTTGGCTGTGTAATCTTACGCATTTTGGTGGTATAGATCATAGCCGCCGGTATGGTTATCAGGGAAACCAATGCCAGCCAGGGCGAAATAAACACCATCATTCCGAAGGCGCCAACTACCGTTGCCACACTGGTCATAACAGCCACAATATCCGTCCCCAGACAGGTGGATACCACATCAATATCATAAGAAACACGACTGATGATATCCCCCGCCTGATTGTTGTCAAAATATCCCACCGGCAGGCGCATCAGCTTGTCAAACACATCCTTGCGCATTTTTCTGGCAATCCAGCGGCTCACATACATCATGATGATATTGATGGATATGCTGAGTACAGAGGATGTCAGATAACAAATCAGCATACGCCTCGCGTAATAATATACCTTGTCAAAATCAACTTTTGCCTTACCTGCCGCCGCTGCATCGATGGCGTTTCCGGCAAGGCTGGGACCCAGAAGAGCCAGCACATTGCTGGTCAGGCACAGCACCAGCACCAATGCCAGTATCCATTTAAAATCCGCTACATAGCGAAGCATTCTTTTCAAAGTGCCTTTTGTATCCTTTGGCTTTTTCAAAATCGTATCTCTCTTAGCCATTTGTTCCCCTTTCCCGCATTTCACAAGCCTGCTTATGAAACTGCGTTAACGGGGCGTTTGATTTCTCAAACTTGTACTCTCCCATCTGCGTCTTGTAGATATCGTGGTACATAGGACAAGTTTCCAACAGTTCCTCATGGGTACCGTAACCGACCATTCTTCCCTCGTCCAACACAATAATGTGATCCAGACTCAAGATGGAACTGATACGCTGCGCAATAATAATGGTTGTGGCATCTGCATGATGTTCTCTGATGGCCTTTCGCAGTGCTGCATCTGTTTTGTAATCCAGCGCACTGGAGGAGTCATCCAGCACCAGAATCTTGGGCTTGGCCACCAATGCTCTGGCAATCAGGGTACGCTGTCTCTGACCACCGCTTAAATTGGCACCGTGTATAACCGCACGATGATCATAAGCATCTTCATAGGCTTCTATAAATTCTCTCGCCCTGGCATCCTCAGCCGCTGCCCGGATATCCTCCGGCTTTACCTTACGGCCAAATGCAATATTTTCGTGAAGGGTATCCGCAAAAATCACATCATTCTGAAATACCACGCCGAACATTCTGTGGAGGGTATCCTTATCATAGGTGCGCACATCCCTGCCGTCCACAAAAATATTTCCCTTTCTGGTGTCGTAAAAACGCATGAGCAGGTTGACAATCGTGGTCTTGCCTGAGCCGGTTGCACCAATAATACCCAGACTTTCTCCCTTTTTCATGGAGAAATGAATATCGTACAGACATTTCTCCCGGGACATACCGGCAAACCTGTCATGGTCCGGAGCAGTTCTGCCATTCTCTTTTACCTCACCACAATTTTCCCCACTGCTTTCCCTTTTATATTCATTGCCATTGTCTGTCTCCTGACGCTCCCCACAGTCAGCCTCCTCATCATAGCTGAAATCCACATGGTCAAAAACGATATAGTCATCCGCTTCAAATCTTTCCAGATCCAGCTTTGCAGCTTCGTTTTCCGGAATCGGTGTCAGTTCTTCCTCTGCACTGACAACCGCCTCGATTCGTTTCGCAGAAGCATTCGCCTTGGACATGAGCATGAACACACGGTTCAGACCCATGACCCCCATGAGAATCATATGAAAGTAAGTTAAGAACGCTAAAATCACACCGGGTTCGATATCTCCTGCATTTACTCTCTTCGCGCCGAAAATCACAACCAGGGTCAGACCTATATTTAAGAACAGCTGCATAATCGGTCCCGGCAGTGCCATTACCGTTCCGGCCTTCATATCATTGGAAGCCATCCAGTCATTACTGCTGCCAAAACGACGCATTTCATACTCTTCTTTGGAAAGGGATTTTACCACACGGATACCGGTAATATTCTCTCTCATAATACGTACAATATCATCCATACTGTGCTGCATCCTTTCATAAAGGGGAATGCCTTTGAAAGACACATACACAACAATAACAATCAATATCGGAGCCATAATGCAAAGAATGGAAGCCAGTCCGGGATCCATGGTCATGGTAATCACGATACCTCCAAACAGCATGATCGGGGCACGCACACCCATGGCCTGTATACTCTGGATAAAGTTCTGCAAATTATAGGAATCGGAGGTCATTCGGGAGGTAAGGGACGGCAGACCGACTTCATCCACCTGCCTGCCCGACAGTTCCAAGGATTTCCCAAACAGGTCACGCCGGATTCTGTAAATACTTTCTTTGGACACTTTTACCCCACAGCGGTTGGCTTTTACATTGAACTGACGCACCAGTATAGCCAGCACGATCATGCCCAAACCACATAGAACCACATGATCCATTCTTTTTGTGGGTACCACTTCATCAATCAGATGCTCCAGTGCATAGGGAAGCAGCAGCTCCCCAAAAGAGCCGATTACCTTTAAGACCATGCCAAAAATAACCAATTTCAGATTGCTTCTCACATAGAAAAAAATAAATTTCATATTCTCGTCTCTTTATAGAAAGGCCAAACGACACTTGTCATTCAGCCTTAAATAAAATATCTTATAATGCTGCAACACCCTTACAATAGGTCTGGCATACGTCATAATTATCTTCCAGCACAACGATATCCGCATCGTATCCGGCAACCAGTTTACCTTTGCGGTCATCCACACCCAGACATCTTGCCGGGTTGATCGTGCAGGAGTTCAGTGCCGCATCGAAAGGTACCATAGCCTCCTCTACCATCAGCTTCAGCCCCTTATTCATACGAAGGGTGCTGCCGGCGATGGTATCCGTACCTTTCAATCTTGCAAGACCATCTGCGCCGATTTCGATGTCATGTCCGCCCAGCTGGTAATTACCCCCCGGAGGACAATATTTGGCACGCAGAGAATCGGTTATCATAATTGTATAATCTCTTCCCTTAACCTGATAGAAATTGTTGGCTGCTGCAAGATGTGAATGACAGCCGTCACCGATAATCTCACCATAGATGTCCCTGATACGGAAGGATGTTCCTACCAGACCCGGTTTACGGTGATGATAAGGTGTCATACCATTGTAAACATGTGTCATACTGGAGGCACCATTTGCAATGCCCATAAGTGCCTGCTCATAAGCAGCGGACGAATGACCCATGCTGACTACCACACCTGTCTCCTTACAATGCTTTGTCAATGCAAAGTCTTCATCATGCTCGGGAGCCAGAGTGATATATTTGATCAGTCCCTCTGCCGCTTCCTGATACATTTTGAACTGCTCCACAGTTGCCTTTGCAATCGCTTCCGGCGGCTGTGCACCTTTATATTCCATATCCAGATAAGGTCCTTCAAAATGAACACCCAGGATTTCTGCGCCTTCATAACCTTCTCTGACTACCCCTGCAACATTCTTAAGCGCCTCGGTCAACACTTCCGGCATCTGTGTTACCGTTGTGGGCAGGATACCGGTAACACCTTCCTGGGGAATTCTCTTCATCCAGTTGCGCAAGCCTTCCGGCTCTGCATCATTGGTATCAAATCCATAAGCACCGTGGGTATGCACATCGATAAAACCGGGAACGATTCTCTTTTCACCATAATCTGCATCCGCCTCATACTGTCCATATGTACAAACAGAAGAAATCTTTCCATCTTCCACTACAAGCTGCGCCGGCATGAACTGTCCGGCTACCCATACCCGTTTACTCTGAATTACCATGGTTTATACCTCCTTAATATATCTATGAAGAATAATCTGTCTCTACATCCGGAATCGGACATCTTTCATGATATCAGAACTTCTTACACTTCTACCTGTGAAAGCGCTGCCTCATCCGCCACAAGCACAACATCACTGTGAAGCTGCAGAATAGATGCAGGAACCTGAGGAGTTACAGGGCCAAAGAAAGCCTTCTTTACGATTTGAGCCTTGTCTGCACCGCTTACTACCACCAGAACCTTCTTCGCCTGCATGATGGTCTTGATCCCCATCGTATATGCCTGCTTAGGAACATCGTCATAAGAAGCAAAGAATCTCTGATTCGCCTTGATGGTAGATTCCGTCAGATCCACACAATGTGTTTCCAGAGGGAACTCATCCGCCGGCTCATTGAATCCGATATGTCCGTTATGACCAAGGCCTAATAACTGCAGATCAACGCCTCCTACAGAATGAATGATTTCATTGTAAGCTGCACAAGCCTTGTCACTGTCAGGTTCGGTTCCGTCAGGAAGGAATGTCCTTTCCTTATTGATGTCTACATGCTGAAACAGATTGTCATTCATGAAATAATAGTAGCTCTGGTCGTTATCCTTGGTAAGTCCCTTATACTCGTCCAGATTCACGCTTGTTACATCTGCAAAGCTTAAAGAACCTTCCTTGTACCATTCAACCAGCTGCTTGTATGTACCGATAGGAGTGGAACCGGTTGCAAGACCTAATACACAATTGGGCTTCATGGATACCTGTGAAGCGATAACGATAGCTGCTTTCTTGCTCATGTCCTGATAATCTTTTGCTTTTATGATTTTCATAATATACCTCTTTCTAAAGTTTATTTTGCTAAAATTATCCTACCATTCTACATATTTTTCAAGAGTTTTCCTAAAAAAAGACTGAATTCTTAAATTTATGAACTTCTCATACTCTACAGAGCCCTATTTGATACATCAATATGCAACATATATACTGTTTTTGTCAAAATAGTTTGCCATGCTTACATTTACCGGGTGGGCTGCATCCCCTGTTGTATCCCCCACATATAACATATCCGGCTGATGCTTATAGGGAGCAAATACCACATCTTTTATTGACGGATCCTCCAAAATATCCATCCGTTCCTGATATTCCTGCTCATAGGCCTGTGCTTCACCGGTTGCCAGAAGTTCCACTGCCTTGACCGTGGTCATCTGCTTTACGCCTCCGGATACTACTTGCATCATGATCAGAAGCACCACTATTACCACCATGCCTCCTTTTAACCATGGAAGCCTCTTTACCGGCCTACCCTGCAGGTGTCGTTCCTCCATCCGGCGATAAAGATATCCCATCAAATAGACGTAACAAAAGAAGGAAAACAGTATAAATCCATAATATACAATCGATACCACCCGCGCCGGGCCTGTGGAATTCATGGTATAAAAGGTTGGGCATGACATGGAGCAAAAAATTCCATATGCCAAACCCACTGCCGGAAGCGGATAAGGGAACGGAAACGTCATTTTGGAAAATGCTCTCCATAAGAACGGCAGCATTATTACTGCAGCCACGATCCACCAGATTCCAATCCACGCCCGCATATAATTGAAGCCCTGTATGAAAGACTTGATAACTGCCATATGGGCAGATATTTTCCACATACCACTCTGGCGCACTGCATTCCCCGGTGCAGCCGCACTGATCAACAAGCCTGCGGTCATGAATATCGTCACACATCCGGGACCCCAGGCTCTTTTGGACTTCCGATAAATCAACACTGCTGTCAGCAACACCGAAATCAGAATTGCCGGCAAAAGAGATACATAATTGCCGCCTGCCAGAAACACCGCCAGAACTGCCAGCACTGGTATATGATGTTTCTTCGGGGCCGTCACATAACGGAGCAGCATACCAAACATAAACAATGTCATGGCAAAATAGCCGGTATAATACATGGAACCATTATACCAGAAGAAGGTTTCCCCCTGGGAAGGCACCGTCTGTACGCACAATAAGGTCAGCAGCGACGCGGATATCAACCACAATTCCCTGGATGTCCGCAGTAACCCGCACAGGAGTTGCTTTAACAGGCAGAAGATTCCACCGCAAAGCAGCGTCAGCATGACACAGGTTACCAGTCTGTATGGGGTATCTCCGAATATATTCGGTGGCAAATACATCAAAAACATGGCAGAATAGGTTCCCTGCCAGTTTTCATATTGATAAGCAACCCCTTTCGCCGCTTCTGCCACCGTGGCAGCCAGACTGCCCGTTTCCTCCCACACATGTTTTGTCACTGCACCATAATCATAGTCATCACCGGTGGGGTGATTATATCTCCCGAGGTACATGACCGGAAGCAGACTGAGCAGCATCACAGCCAGCATCAGATATGCCCAAAAATTCTCATACTTTTTCTTTTCTTTTGTATCCATTTTTGAAAACTCCATGTCTCGTTTCCGTAACGTATCTTATTCCATGCTTTCTTTCTGTTTTGTTCCATGTGATATCTCATACGTTGTTTCATGTACTATTTCCGGCTTTCTGCTTCCGCGCCCTCCTTCAGGAACAACTCCTCCATCTTCCGAAGCATTTCCTCCGTTTCCTTTATCAAAGTCTCCCCATCCACATCAATGACACCGCACTTATGATACTTCAGTGTAAAGAAGGGCTGGCCATATGCCGTAAAGGACAATCTGTCACGGTTCTCCTTCACAAAGCCCGGTATCTTTTCTCCGGGAATGGGTGCATCCGGCCGGAAAAGAAAGAGAATTCTTTCATTCTTTCCCTTCAGCTCTGTAATATACAGTCTGTGGGCTGCCACCCTGATCAGGGCAATGCGCAACAGATTATCTACGGAGCGCGGAACCGCTCCGAAACGGTCCAGAAGCTCATCCCTCATATCATCCCGGTCTTTTATGGTCTCAATCCCTGCGATCCGCTTATAAATATCCAGCTTCTGTGCCTCGTTCACAATATAAGAGGGCGGAATAAAGGCGTCAATATCCAGATCTACAGTCGTCGTAAAATCGGTAATCGCGGGAATCCCTTTCAGATTCTTTACGGCTTCATTCAGCAGCTTGCAGTACATATCATAGCCTACCGCTTCCATATGACCATGCTGTCTTACACCCAGCAGATTACCGGCACCGCGGATTTCCAGATCCCGCATGGCAATTTTGTAACCGCTGCCCAGATCCGTAAACTCCTTGATGGCTGCCAGTCGCTTCTCCGCCACCTCCCGCAGCATCTTATCCCTCTTATACATGAGGAAAGCGTAAGAATTACGGTTGGAACGTCCCACTCGTCCCCTCAGCTGATACAACTGCGCCAGTCCCAGATTGTCGGAGTCATGGATGATCATAGTATTTGCATTGGAAATATCCAGACCGGTCTCGATTATAGTGGTGGATACCAGCACATCGATATCCCCTTCGATGAATTCCAGCATGATTCTTTCCAGCTCATGCTCCTTCATCTGTCCATGGGCAAAAGCCACATTGGCCTCCGGCACCAGCTTCGCAATGGCAGCTGCGATATCCGCAATGTTATTTACCCGATTATATACATAATAAACCTGTCCCCCCCTGGAAAGTTCCCTGACAATGGCTTCTCTGACCAGTTCTTCATTATATTCCATAACATAGGTCTGGATAGGCAGCCTGTTACCCGGAGCTTCCTCCAGCACGCTCATGTCACGGATTCCGATGAGACTCATATGCAGGGTTCTTGGAATCGGTGTTGCCGTCAAAGTCAGCACGTCCACATTTTCCTTCAGCTTCTTAATCTTCTCTTTGTGAGCCACGCCGAAACGCTGCTCCTCGTCCACGATCAGAAGCCCCAGATCCTTGAACTTTACATCCTGTGACAGCACTCTGTGCGTACCGATGACAATATCCACAAGGCCCTTCTGCAGATCCGTCAGGGTCTTCTTGATTTCACCGGGGGTACGGAATCTGGAAAGCAAGTCCACGCGCACCGGAAAATCCTTCATTCTCTGGGCAAAGTTATTGTAGTGCTGCTGGGCAAGAATGGTTGTAGGTACCAGATACACCACCTGTTTCCCCTCCTGCACTGCCTTGAACGCTGCCCGGATGGCAATTTCGGTTTTGCCGTAACCCACGTCTCCGCAGATTAAACGATCCATGATTTTGGTGCTTTCCATATCTGCTTTTGTATCTGCAATGGCAGCCATCTGATCCTCTGTCTCCTCAAAGGGAAACATTTCCTCGAACTCCTTCTGCCACACAGTATCTTTATCATAAGCATGCCCCTGACTCTCCTGCCTTCGGGCATACAATTCCACCAAATCCTTAGCCACCTCGTTTACGGCACTGCGAACCTTAGTCTTGGTACGCTCCCATTCTTTGCCGCCCAGCTTGTTCAGCTTAGGCACCTTCTCCGCATCCGAAGAGGCATATTTCTGAATGACATCAAGACCTGTTGCCAGTACATACAGATTGCCTCCGTCACGGTACTCGATCTTCATGTAGTCTTTGATCACCTTATCCATTTCCAGCTTTTCAATGCCCTTGTAGACGCCCAATCCGTGGGTCTCATGAATCACATAGTCGCCCACCTTCAAATCATTGAAATCGGTGATCTTCTGTCCCTGATACCGCTTTCGTTTCTTCTTTTTCTTCTCCGCACCGAAAATATCCGACTCTGCGATGACCACGAACTTCAGGAAGGGATATTCAAAGCCCTTGCCCACATGGCCGTAATAGGTCAGAACCTCTCCCTGCACAACCTCTCTGAACGGGTCTTCTGTGTAAACTGCAGATATCTCATTGTCCCGCAGATCCTCTGCCAGACGCTTCGCCCTGGTTCTGGAACCGGATAACAATAACACTCTGTAACCATTTCTGCGGTACTGCCTCAAGTCTTTTACCAGGGTTTCAAAGCTGTTATTGTAAGAGGCAATGTTTCTTGCAGAGACTGCCAGATGCCGCTTGGGTTTTATCCAGACATTACGTGCGTCCAGGGTTGATAATGTTACTACCGCAGACCGAAGCATGCCCGCCAACACCTGCTCATCGCTGTATAGAAGATTCATCTGTCCCGGCAGGATATAACCTTTCAGCGCACGCTGGGACATACTTTCCTCAAATTCTAAAGTTACTGCATCCCCATGCTCTTTGATTCTGCCCGGTTCCTCCAGAAAGAAGATCAGATTCTTTCTGCCCTCTTCCTGCTCCATCTTTCGAAAAATCTCCGGAAGCGTCACGGTATCCTGGTAAAAATAACGGATATAACTCTCCAGATTTACCCTACTCTTAAACTCGAACACTTGCTCCCTCAGAGTCTTTACCTGAGTGGCAATCCTATGAGCCTCCTCCGGCTTATGCTCCTCCCTAAAATGCCTTACCTGACGTTCTGCCTCTGCCTCCAGCTTCTTCATACCTGCACGAAGTCTCTCCTCTTCCAGCACGAATTCCGTAGCCGGATAAATGGTTACCCCATGGAGCTTTTCAATAGACCGCTGACTGAGGGTATCAAAGCTTCGGATGGAATCCACTTCATCGCCCCACAACTCAATCCGATAGGGATTTTCCTCTGTCAAGTCAAAAATATCAATAATACCGCCTCTGATGGAAAATTGGCCGGCATTTTCCACCTGATAGGTCTTCTCATATCCAAAGGCAACCAGTTTTTCCGCAAGGCTCCTCTCATCCAGCGGACTGCCTGTTTCAATGGGCAGAATATCCTTCTCCCCATCCCACATGACCTGAGGCGTCATCAGTGCTGCGAATGTGGTAATCAATGTAAGAGGCTTTCGCTCCGCCACCCTGCGCAGCACCCTGATACGCTCCTTGGTCAGTTGATTGCCGTGAATATCCGCCTGAAAGAAAATCAAATCCTTGGCCGGGTAAAGCAACACATTACGATCATAAAATTTGTACTCCTCATACAGCTCTCTGGCTTTTAAGTCACTATAAGTAACAATGACTTTGTACTTAAAGCCATCGCTCAAACCGTAAATCATATGCAGTTTCTGGGAATCCACACAGCCGCTGATACTGACCGGTGTATCCTGTTTTCGGATTCCCTCTTTTGCCTGGTCAAATTCCGCCAGTTCTGTCAGCGGAGCTAATAGAGCCTGCATACTGCCTCCTTTATACTTGAGCGCTCGTTTCTTTCGTATTAAACCGGTTCATGGCCGCATCCACCTGTCCCTGCAGCATCATGCAGACGGCCTCCTCCGCAGATTTCGCTGCCTCATCCATAATCTTACGCTCGTCGCCGGTAAAATGTCCCAGCACATAGTCAGCCAAGTCATAGCCCTTGGGTTTTTCGCCCACACCCATTTTCACGCGCATAAACTGATCCGTTCCCAGTTGAGCGATAATATTCTTCAGACCGTTGTGTCCGCCGGCACTGCCTTTCTTACGGATACGGATGTTTCCGGGATTTAAACTAATGTCATCGGAGAGGACGATCAATTCTTGTGTCGGATCTACTTTATAGTAGTCTATGATCTCCCGAAGACTCTCCCCGCTCAGATTCATGTACGTCAGAGGCTTTGCCAGAATTACTTTGGTTCCGGCGATGACACCCTTGCCGATGATGGCCTTATGCTTCTTTTCAATGACTGATATATTATGCTTCTCTGCAATTACATCTATTACGTCAAAGCCGATATTATGCCTTGTATTTTTATATTCCTTTCCCGGATTGCCCAGGCCTGCTATAATAAACATGATTTCCTCCATTCACTCAGAGATATATGTGACTTTATTCCATGGATGCTATCTCTAATTACACACTATTCTCATTACCTCTCTGCTCGGATTTTAATATTGGATTTAAGCATCGAGCTTTTCTGTAACACCACAAAGGCTAGATAATAGATGTGAATCGTTACCAGATTATATAGAAATATGAATGCTCATACGTAGTATAGCATAGCCCCACCGGAAATTCCATACTCTTTTTTGCGCAAAGTGCACCTTCATTTTCCCTTGTTGTATTCCCCGGTTTCAAATTCATGCCAAAACAGTTCCGGGCTCCGACAGCTGCGTTTTTGATTCATAGGAAATACTCACTTTATCACTGCAATGCAACCAGGTCTTTCCTATGAATAAAAAAAGCTGCGCCATAAGTCATGCCGCAGCTTTTACACCTTCTCTAAAATTATACTATTCCCTTACTCTACATCAAAATCCGGCTCTGCCAGTGCTTTTTCATAACCTTCCAGAATCGTCTTCTGAATGAGTTCTCTGGTTGCGGAATTAATTGGGTGCGCAATATCTCGATGTTCTCCGTCCGCAGATTTCTTGCTTGGCATTGCAATGAACAATCCTTTCTCCCCTTCAATTACCTTAATATCATGAACAACAAATTCATTGTTCAAAGTAATTGAAACAATTGCCTTCATCTTACCTTCCTTGGTAATTTTACGAACTCGTACGTCTGTAATTTGCATCGATTTATCCCCCTTGTGATTTTTCTCTTATGGCGCACACCTGTCGTTACCCCTATTATCGGGTTTCGTACCTTCTTATTTTGTCATTATAACACACCATTTTTCGAATGTGAATCTTTTTTCTTAAAAATTTTGTAAAATTCGTATTTATTTTTAATATTTTTGTCATATTTTAATCTTGCATTCTATTTTTTCTATATTTTATTTATTATATTGTACAATTATTTACATAAAAAAATCTATTTTTGCATTATTTTGTCATTTTTCATCATTTCAAATTTAATCTGTTTTTTGCGGTGTAAATGTGATATGCTAAGTGTAAGAAGTTCCTCTAAGACATCAAAATACGCTGTCTAAGAGGAACTGGGATGACTGCGTCATATATCTCACACTGTTACCTAATGTGTGAAGGAGTAAAAATATCCCACGCCTGGCGCCGCAGGCAGAAATGAGGAATTATATGTATAAAATCGATTTCGATCATCCGGTCTCCATTTACTTCGTGGGAATCGGTGGCATCAGCATGAGCGGACTGGCAGCAATCCTGCATCAGGCAGGTTTTCAGGTATCCGGCTCCGACTGGCATGCTTCTGCCATTACCAAAGCCCTGGAAGAAAAAGGAATTACCATTTATTACGGAGAAAGCAGTGCACACATTTCCGATTCCATCGACTGTGCGGTGCTGACTGCAGCTGTACATGAAGAGAACATGGAATTTCAGGCAATTCGTGAAAAGAACATACCTTATATGTCCAGAGCAGAGCTGCTGGGACAGATCATGAAGAACTACGCTACACCGATTGCTGTCAGCGGTACCCATGGCAAGACCACTACCACTTCCATGATTTCCGAAGTCCTGCTTGCAGCGGACACGGATCCGACCCTGTCCATCGGCGGCATCTTAAAATCCATCGGCGGCAATATCCGAATCGGTCAATCCGGTTATTTTGTAACAGAAGCCTGCGAATATACCAACAGTTTTTTAAGCTTCTTCCCCAAGATTGCCCTGATCTTAAACATTGATGAGGATCATCTGGACTTTTTCAAGGATATTCAGGATATCCGCAATTCCTTCCGCCGTTTTGCAGAGCGGATCCCTGCGGACGGCACTCTGATCATTAACGGTAATATTGAAAAATATCAGGAAATTACTTCCGGTCTGCCCTGTCAGGTTGTGACCTTTGGACATTGCGCAGACTGCGACTACTATGTCACGGATCTGGAATATACTGAAATGGGCGGCACTCACTTCCTGCTCCACGCAGAAGGCAAAGACGACCTAGAGATACGCCTGAAGGTTCCCGGCGAACACAATGTTTTCAATGCTATGGGAGCAATGGTACTGGCAGATTTGCTGGGGCTTGACAGGCAGAAGGCTGCAGAAGCGCTCCACAACTTCCACGGTACGAACAGACGTTTTGAGTACAAGGGACAGATTGGGGGCGTAACAGTCATTGATGATTATGCACACCACCCCACTGAGATTGTTGCCACTCTTCAGGCTGCTGCAAACTATCCTCACAAAACCCTGTGGTGCGTATTCCAGCCACATACCTACAGCCGCACCAAAGCACTGCTGCCGGAGTTCGCCCAGGCGCTATCCCATGCAGACAAAGTGGTGCTGGCAGACATTTATGCAGCCAGAGAGACTGATACTTTAGGCATCAGCTCTGAATCTCTCCAGAAAGCCATCCTTGATCTGGGCGGGGAATGCTACTATTTCCCCAGTTTTGATGAAATTGAAAATTTTTTATTAGAAAAATGTATCAACAGCGACCTGTTGATAACTATGGGTGCCGGAGATGTGCATAAAATCGGCGAAACCCTCCTTGGAATTTAGTTATCCACAATATCCACAACTTTTCAGAGGCAACTGGCCCCTAAAAATTGTGGATATTTTTCTTTTTGGTTGTGGATATCTTCTTTCCGCAAAATGTCGAAAAAATGTTAATTCTTCCAGCTATTTTTGATTTTTTACATAAGTTATCCACCATATACACATTCTTTACAGTTATCCACATACAGCTTCCGAAAAAAGGGGGGCTATTTTCTTTTTTTTGAGTTTGTGCTATAATCAGCGTTACAGTTCAGCCACGCATATATGACTGTACAATATGTCCTGGGAGCTTGTTTACCAAGGGCATGGTTGATCTGCCAATTTTCTCTACATGGGATTTTGAAAGGACCTGATGCAATGGGTAATCTGACAATCATAAACGAAACTGCCGCAGATGCGACAGTGATCTCCAATATATTTATCGACAATTATATGAAGGATGCGAATGATGCCCAGCTGAAAGTCTACCTTTACATATTTCGCATGATACAGTCTCATATTTCTTTCAATGTGTCTGACATTGCGGACCAGTTCAACCATACCGAAAGAGAGGTGCTGCGCGCCTTGAAATACTGGGAGAAGCAAAAGCTGATGGAGCTGATCTTTGATAGTACCAAGACCCTGACCGGCATCCGCCTGTTAACTCTTGACCGGGTGGAGAGAACCGACACTGCTAGTGCCCCCGACGCCGATGGGACACGCAGCTGTGCACCTGCACCACAGGCTCAGAACGATACGGTATCCGCCAAAGCTGCTAATAAACAGCCTGATACACACTTATCTGCCGGAGCTGTTTTTCAGAATGGAACTACTGCATACATAGATGACACGGAAGATAAATATGCCAAGCCCACCTATTCCCTTGACCAGCTTCGTGCCTTCAAGGAAAACGAGAACACTGCCCAGCTTTTATTTGTGGCACAGTCATACGTAGGTAAGCCTCTATCCCCTTCCGATATGAAGACCATTCTGTATATATCCGATGTATTGGAATTCTCCGATGACCTGATTGACTATCTGATACAGTTTTGTGTGGAAAAAGGAAAACGCGACTTCCGCTACATGGAAAAGGTAGCCATTAACTGGGCTCAGGACGGCATCCGGACGCCCAAGCAGGCTGAAAAAGCGGCATTGAAGTACGATAAATCTGTCTACGCTATTATGAACGAGCTGGGTAAAGCCTCCGCTCCTACCACCAAGGAACTGGAATTCATCAACCGCTGGATCAAGGAATACGGTTTCGGCAATGATGTGATCTTTGAAGCCTGCGCAAGAACCGTTCTTGCAACAGACAAACATCGCTTTGAATATGCGGACGGTATCTTAAGCAACTGGAAGAAAGAAAACGTTCATCATAAATCTGACATTAAAAAGCTGGATGACAGCTACGCCCAGAAACGTACGACCATTGGCAGACCCGTTAACAACAAGTTTAACCAGTTTACCCAGAACTCCTATGATTTTGCAGAACTGGAAAAGGCATTGCTCAATAATTAATACAATATTTTTTATAACTTAAGCAACGGCATTGCTCTACCATTAACCATATGGCCTGTGCCTGATTTGCAGTCACAGACCAAAATATGCACACATCGTGCAGAAACGAGGCAAAAGTGGCGCTTACCAAATCCCAATACGATCGGATTCGTAGAAATTACGAAGAAAAACAGCATAAAAATTACCGCTTTCTACTGGAGCGCAGAGAGCAGCTTACAAAAATGCTTCCCGAATATCAACAACTGGAGGATACCATGGGAGCCTTATCCATTTCCCGGGCTCGTGCGCTGATTGATGGAGATCACGCAAAAGCTGCTCAGCTGAAAGCCCAATTTCAGTCCTTGCATGAGCAGAAAAAAAACCTCCTCACAAAAGCCGGTCTGGACGAAAACTATCTGTCCCCTGTTTTTGACTGTCCCGACTGTCAGGACACCGGTTATGTGGACGGCGAAAAATGCCACTGTTTCCGACAAGTGGAGATTTCTCTTTTATATGAACAGTCAAATATTCAAGAAATGATTGAAAAGGAGAATTTTTCCACCCTTTCCTATGGATACTATATGGGCGAGGATCTGAAACGTTTCGAAGATGCGGTAAACATGAGCAAAGATTTTGTAGCCGGTTTCAAAAACCACTATCAAAACCTGTTTTTTTATGGTACAGTAGGTACAGGAAAAAGTTTCCTGTCCGGCTGTATTGCCAAGGAGCTTCTATCAGGCGGCCATTCCGTGATTTATTTCAGCGCCAATGGTCTGTTTGAGAGCCTTGCCCGCTATTCCTTTGACACAAAATTAAAAGAAACTCTTTACAATTTTTACAAAGACTTATACAATTGTGATTTGGTAATCATCGACGATTTAGGCACAGAAGTGACAAATTCCTTCGTTACCAGCCAGCTATTCGGTCTGTTGAACGAACGACACCTACGGCAGAAATCTACCATTATTTCCACAAATTTGAGTCTCGAAGAATTACGAGACCGCTATTCAGACCGGATATTCTCCCGTATTACCAGCAATTATGCAATCTGCAAGCTGACCGGACCGGATATCCGCATCCACAAAAGATTATCCGGGAAGCTGCTTCCCAATAAATAAACGTACTGAGCACAAGAAAGTGAGGATTATTTCATGGCATACCGTGAAGAAAAACGAAACCTGGAGACGATACCCGTAGGCTCTCTGGGAATGATTACCCTGGAAGGCTGCAGAGTTCTGGGCGACAAGGTAGACAAATACCTTGTAAAATGGAGAACGGAAAGAGAAAATGAGCACAAAGACTCTTTGGCTTTTTCCGGCTATCAGCGTAATTCTTATTTGTTATCTGCCAAAGTACCCAGATTCGGCTCCGGTGAAGCAAAAGGTCAGATTCTGGAATCTGTACGCGGTACCGACCTATACATCCTGGTGGATGTATGTAACTATAGCTTAACCTACTCCTTATGCGGACACGAAAACCACATGTCTCCTGATGACCACTATCAGGATCTGAAGCGTATTATCGCGGCTGTTGGCGGTAAAGCCCGCAGAATCACTGTGATCATGCCCTTCCTGTATGAAAGCCGTCAGCACAAGAGAACTTCCCGTGAATCTCTTGACTGTGCGCTGGCTCTTCAGGAACTCGTCCGCATGGGCGTTGACAATATTATTACTTTTGACGCACACGATCCCCGTGTACAGAATGCGATTCCTCTGCATGGTTTTGAAACCGTACAGCCCGCTTATCAGTTTATCAAAGGTCTGCTGCGCAATGTAAAAGATCTGCAGATCGACTCTAAGCACATGATGGTTATCAGCCCTGACGAGGGTGGTATGCAGCGCGCAATTTATATTGCAAACGTACTGGGGCTGGATATGGGTATGTTCTATAAGCGCCGTGACTACACCAGAATTGTCAACGGACGTAACCCTATCGTCGCTCACGAATTTCTGGGTTCCAGCGTAGAAGGCAAGGATATGATTATCATCGATGATATGATTTCCTCCGGCGAAAGTATGATCGAAACCGCTGCTGCCTTAAAGGCAAGAAAAGCCGGACGAATTTTCGTCTTCTCTACCTTTGGCCTCTTTACCAATGGTCTGGAAAAATTTGACAAGGCTTACGAGGAAGGCATTATTGACAGAATCCTGACTACCAACCTGATTTATCAGACTCCTGAGCTTTTACAGCGCGAATGGTATATCAGCTGTGATATGAGCAAATACATTGCTTACATCATTGATACTCTGAATCATGATTCCTCTATCAGCGACCTGTTGAATCCTGTGGGAAGGATCCAGAGCATTGTCAGCAGATACAAGAACGGGGAACGGATCTAACAACAAATATACAGGAGCAGAGTAATCTGCTCCTTTTCTTCTAAGAAATATTAGACAATTGCAAAACTCTTTCCGAATTACCTATAAAGGACATATACAGAAACTTTAAGAATATATGAAAACACGACACTTAACCTCCATCGGTCTGTTTACGGCAATTTTATGCATACTGGGACCGATAGCTGTCTCGCTTCCTTTCAGCCCCGTGCCCTTCTCTTTGGGCACGCTTGGAGTAATGCTGGCATGTACCATATTGGATACACGAAGCGGACTGCTTTGTACAATATTATATTTGCTGATTGGCTTTGCCGGACTTCCGGTATTCACAGGCTTTACAGGCGGTGCCGGAAAGCTTTTGGGGACTACCGGCGGGTATATGATAGGTTACCTGCTTCTGGCACTGATCGGAGGCTGGCTCACAAATAAATGGCGCAGGGCCCTGTTGCCGCAGGCACTGGGGCTTTTTATTGGTGTACTTATTTGTTATCTGACAGGCACACTCTGGCTGATGATGCAGGCACAGCTTGGTTTTACCGCTGCACTCTGGGCAGGAGCCATCCCTTATATTCCCTTTGATATAATAAAAACATTTACAGCACTGTTTCTGAGCCGCGCCATTCAAAAAAGATTGGGGGCGATTTATTGTAACTCTCTGATTTCCTGAATGGATTTTCCAATCCTAGACAAAGGTTGATTTTCTCGTTAAACAAAACTAAAGGAGTTTTAAAATGAAAAAAGGAACTTTTATCTCACATGCAGCTGTCATAGCTGCACTCTATGTTGTGTTGACACTACTGGCCAACGCTCTGGGACTGGCTAATTTTGCCGTACAGGTCCGCTTTTCGGAAAGCTTGACCATCCTGCCCCTTTTTACACCCGCTGCCATACCCGGTCTCTATATCGGCTGTCTCTTAAGCAATATTTTGACAGGCTGCATCGCATGGGATATTGTATTTGGACCAATTGCCACCCTGATTGGCGCTCTTGGCACCTACTTACTGCGCAAGAAGCATCCTCTGCTTGCACCAATTCCACCGATCGCAGCTAACGTACTGATCGTACCTTTTATACTGGCATACGCATATCAATTTGAAGGTTCTCTTGCCTATTTTATGTTCACCGTAGGTATGGGAGAAATCATTTCCTGCGGTGTGTTAGGATGTGTACTGTATATATTGCTTAAAAACCATGCAAAATACATCTTTCGTACCTACTAAAAGGATGAGGAGCTGTTCAAACGGGCAGAAGCTGCCCTCAACAAATGCATGAAGGATTATCCGGACAAAACCATTCTGGTTGCAGCCCGATGGATGGAAGATATCCTTTCACAAGTAACATTTCCACTTTACTCTTCCACAAAATACGTAATGAACCGATTCCCGTTTTCCTCGAACCATTTCGCAGAATCGTTCATACCCTTTTTATATAGCTTTCCTGTGGACGGCTCAAATATTACCGTATTAAACTCGTTAAATCCGGTAATAAGAACCGCTTCTCCATCTGCCAGTGTTGCCAGTACCGGGATATCCCTGTTCACAAAATAAAGCAACGCATCCATGGGGCATCCGGTCAGGTCTGCCACTTCCACATTTACCAGCTGGGACTTTAGAATCTCCAGGGCATCCTTTCCCTCCTCCAGCATTAGCCGGGTCTGGGCAGTGATGCCTTCAAATTTTAGTATAGTATCCAGGCAGGCAGCCAGACTGGCGTCTTTCGTGGTCTTTTGCGGCTCTTTGATGGCCATGATTTGGTTTCTGGTTACCCGGTTTCCTTTAAACCAAACCGTCTTGCCGGTTTCATCCACCACTCTGCCGGAGGTCTCATAAGCCAACGCAATCGCTCTGGCCGGGTCAAAGTATACTTCATCCACACCATAGCGGTTATATACATAGTACAGCTTTTGTGCCCCTGATGCATCCTCCGGACTTTCTTTCGATACTGCGGGGACTGCTACCAATTCCACATCTCTGTTACCTTCAAAAACCACTTCCCTGGGAGTCAGAAGCTGAATGGTTCTGGCATCGATGCTACTCTTGACCTGTATCTGGGTAATGGTTTCATAGATATCAATTGCCACAACAACCAGCTTATTCTTTCCGGTTACCTGCCCCTCATTGTTCACAATATGCTCCGGCACGGTATCTATATAACTTCCGGCATCGGTCTTTTTCACGCGATTTAAGGTAATCTGATTATCCACCACATTGACAGAGAGTGTAAAAACACCAGCCTCCTCATATTGTTTCAATACATTCCCGTCAGAATCGCATATAACCACCTGATACATGGGATAAATCTCTCTCCCTGATGCATCCTCCATGATATCCACTTCCCGAATCACTCCATAGATAATATCTTCTCCCATAAAGCCCAGTGCCTGCATGGCTTCCCCTGTCTGTACCGGGATGGAAATAGAATTCTCTGTTTCCAGATTCCAAACCTGTAATACACTTCCCTGATTCCATAGAACAATCTGGTGATTGGGGGACACATGCATGGTATCATCTGCATACAGCTGCACTAGCAGGGTATCCGTACCGGTCTCCATATCCACCTGATGCACACGCTGTTCCAGATATACATATAATTTATGATTCTGATTCAGGTATAACAGCTTCTCCACGTCATATTTCAACGCTTCCCAGGACTTGTCATAAGGAATGTAAACCAGCTCTTCAATCGTATTCAGGGCATTGTCAAACTCATACACACCGATTCCGGTCTCGCCCTCGTGTCTGCCTCTGTTAAAATAACCATACACCGCAAATTTTACGTTGCCAATCTCATCAATGTTCAGAATCTTCATATCATGGGCATCATATAAGGTTCTTGCATCCCGGTTTTCCCCATCGTAAAAGGTATACAGCAGGGATATTTTATTGTTCTTCACACTATAGCTGCTCAGTCTGCCGGCAATCTCAAACGCCAGAAAATTGCCATCCTCACTTTCGGCAAGTTGGATATCAGTGCCCGCAATTCCCAGCATAATCTTGTTATTAGCATAAATATCCCCTTCTACTTCCGGCAACTGGGTCATGGTCCTCTCGAAATCCAGCAAGTATATCCTGGTGGCAGTATACCGGATACGGTAGAATTCCTCCACTGTATAGTAAGTAATGTCCGTCCCCTTACCGGAAGACACCAGACTTCGTAGCACAAAGGAACCTGTATCCTTGCCCAGCTCCTGAATATCAATTACCGGCTCCGTAACCTGTGAAACCTGTAGATCCCCCCAGGTTACCTGCTTCAGACTGCTGTGAATATTTACCTTATGCAAGGTAGTATTGTTACCGGTGGAATTGCTTTCCAGATATTTGGTCAATTCCTTTGCTGCCTCTTTATCAAATGTTTTTTGATGGAAATCCCTGACAAAAGCAACCTTCTCTGTAGCATAGGTCTCCGTCCCCCAGATACATCTGGTGTAAAAACGTACCTCTCTGCTGCTCTCGTCCGTAAGCACCACCACAATGGCATACTCCGTATCCTTCTCCAGCAGATCCTTCAGAGCAGTATCAACCCGGATACATCCCTGTTCTTGTGTAAAACCGGTAATCTCTGCCTGCTCGATCAGACGATTCCCATCGCAGCTTCTTACCTCCAGAACGATTCTTTCAATCCGGCTGTCAAACACCTCAATCTGAAAGGAAACCTCCCGGTTTTCTCCCAGCTGTATCAGATTGGATGCCATACTGCTTACATCCATCTTTACAGTATGTCCGTGGAGCTCATTGACTGGCAGCTCCTCCTGCAGAAAGGTTACCAGGGGCAAGGTCGCCGCCCCCATCTTCATGGTCATGTCATGGTTGCCCCGGTTCATAAATTTACCTGCAACTACCATGGTTGTAATAAATGTCAGGAGAAAAACTCCTGTCCTTATAAGTAATTTCTTCATTCTTACCTCTTTTCGGATTCCAGCAATTTCTTTAAAGTTGGCTCTATGTGCAGAAACTCCAGGGTCTCTGCCACACTTCTTTCCCTCTTTATACGCTTTGGATTACTCCGCTTTACCGCCCGAATCAGCAGATTCTTGGGTGTATGCTCCATATCGATAAACTCCACGATCTGGGTATCGTATCCCAACTCCTCCAGAAGGTTGGCTCTCACTGCATCTGTGATCAGTGCCGCCATACGTTCCCTGATCAGACCATATTTTAACAGCGGCTGCAGCTCCTTGCAGGAAATCTGCCTGTTTACCTCATGCTGACAGCAGGGAACCGCCATGATTACCTCCGCTCCCCAAGAGACTGCCTTTTCAATGGCATAGTCCGTGGCCGTATCACATGCATGCAGGGAGACTACCATATCCACCGCATCCGTCCCCTCATAGGTACTGATATCTCCCACCTCAAAGGTAAGCCTGTCATAACCGCAAGCCTGTGCCAGCTGATTACAGTGTGCGATCACATCTTTTTTTAAATCCAGTCCCGTAATGACAATATCTCTTTTCTGCAGCACATGAAGATAATAGTACATGGCAAAGGTCAGATAAGACTTGCCACAACCAAAATCAATAATACGAATGGTTCGATCCGCCGGCAGCTTTTCCAGAATATCCTCAATAAATTCCAGATACCTGTTGATCTGACGGAACCTATCATAACGATTTTTGGCAATACGGCCATCCGGTGTCTGCACACCCAGCCCCACCAGGAAATCCACAGGCACTCCCTCCTTCAGGATATACTGCTTTTCCCGGTTGTGGGAAAGATTGCGCCCTAAGCCTGCCTCCATCTTTGATACACCGCAGCTGCCCCATGCAGCTTCCGCCTCCGCTGCCTTCTCCTGCTTTAGACCACTACTGCCAACCTTTCTGTTCTTAATGGTCATCTTACCCCGTTTACTTACCAGAATCGTAGCACTTGTACTGTCCCCCCATATTTCGCACTGCTTCATTTTATTCTGCACCAGAGACACGATACGCTCTATGATCTCTTCCTTTCCGAAGTTCTCATGAAACACTTGTGTGCCCCGATATATGGTCTCCTGAAAATACAGGGTATCCTTTATCATAACAGGTCTTATCTTTACCTTGGAAGCATACTCCTTATCCTGGGAATTGCTCAAGATTACCTGCTTCAAGCCGTCATTTATTGTATTCCATAGCAATATCTTTAATTCTTCCATTTCGTCCTCACGCCGTCTGTGGGTTCACTTACCCATAAATATAGTCATGGCACTGCCATGACTATATTGTACTTTCTTTATTCACAAAGCTCAACTATAATTTTATAAAACCTCTTCTTCTGCCGTTTCGTCTTTTATAAATCTCATTATTTAGCAGCACAAAGACCAGCTCCTGCAAGCTCTCCCATTTCTCCTGAGGGTAATCCCTCTCCGGATGATTCTTCATCTCCTCACGCCTGATAACATCCGTCATGGAGGCAGCCAGCCGCTCCACACAAAAACGATCCGGATATTCATCATAAATCATACTGCCGTCATAATCCATCTTATCCAGCATTTCAGAAATTCTCATCTGATAATGTTTCACTTCCCTGGGATACATCTGCTGCAGATATTCCAGATCCTGCATCATATCCCGGTTTGTATTTTCCCCTATGCCGGGGTATGTCATAAAAAAAGGAAGCACTCTGCGATTAAAATCCATATGATAAAACACCTTTTTGTATATCATATGAAATCCATCTGTTGCCTGTGACTTCCTCTTTGCCGGGCAGATACCGGACAATTGCTCTATTCATGCAAGCTGCCACCTTTATCATGGGTTCTCTGCTCCACAGAAACTATCCCCGCAGCAAACGAATGTGCCACAGATGTTATCCTCGCAGAACGTGAATGCGTGTCAGCGCTCGATGCAGCGCTGCTTCTGCCCGCATGATATCGATGCCTTCCGCCTTTGTGCGGATCCTCTTCTCTGCTCTGGCTTTTGCCTTCTCGGCACGCTGGGCATCAATCTCCTCGGGCCATTCAACAATCTCTGCCAGAATGGTAATCCGCTCCGGCAGGATTTCTGCAAAACCCGAGTGCAAAGCCGCTTTTTTGACTTCCCCGCTCTCTTCATAAATATTCAAAATACCGGGGCGAACGATAACGGTCATGGGAATATGCTTCGGATACACACCAATTTCTCCTTCCGTGGTGTTCATCTCCACCATCTGGGCACTGCCTTCGAAAAACAGTCTGTCAGGAGTAATAATTTTCAAAGCAAGCAAATCTTTCGCCATACATCTCTCCCTTTCTTTACTCCCCTTTATTTTACCTTAGCCCGCACATCATCGATGCTTCCTGCATTCAGGAAATAGCTCTCCGGAATGCTGTCGTGCTTTCCTTCCAGAATCTCCTTAAAGCCCCGGATGGTCTCACTGATGGGCACGTATTTTCCTTCCAGACCGGTAAACTGTCCGGCCACAAAGAATGGCTGAGACAGGAATCTCTGCACCTTTCTTGCACGGGAAACCACCAATTTATCTGCTTCGGACAATTCATCCATACGAAGGATGGCGATAATGTCCTGCAATTCCTTATATCTTTGCAGGATTTCCTGTACGCCACGAGCCACATGATAATGCTCTTCTCCCACAATTCTGGGATCTAGAATACGGGATGTGGATTCCAAAGGATCGACTGCCGGATAAATACCCAGTTCTACGATAGAACGGGAAAGTACGGTAGTGGCATCCAGATGTGCAAAGGTTGTAGCAGGTGCCGGGTCCGTCAAGTCATCCGCAGGCACATATACTGCCTGTACGGAAGTGATAGACCCATTCTTGGTGGAGGTAATCCGTTCCTGCAAAGCACCCATCTCTGTCTGCAGGGTGGGCTGATAACCTACCGCAGAGGGCATACGCCCAAGCAGTGCTGAAACCTCACTGCCTGCCTGAGTAAACCGAAAAATATTGTCAATGAACAGGAGTACATCCTTGCCGCCCTTGTCGCGAAAATATTCTGCCATGGTAAGTCCGGTCAGACCCACTCGCATTCTCGCTCCCGGTGGTTCATTCATCTGCCCGAACACCATGGTGGTTTTATCAATAACTCCGGACTCTATCATTTCATGATACAGGTCATTTCCTTCACGGGTACGCTCGCCTACACCGGTAAATACGGAATATCCGCCGTGCTCCGTTGCAATGTTACGGATCAACTCCTGGATCAATACGGTCTTGCCTACACCGGCTCCACCGAAAAGACCGATCTTCCCCCCTTTCTGATAAGGACAGAGAAGGTCAACGACTTTAATACCGGTTTCCAACAATTCTGTTTCTGTGGACTGCTCTGCAAATTCCGGTGCCGGTCTGTGAATGGGTTCGTAGGTCACATTCACGGGAGCCGGCTTATTGTCAATAGGCTTACCCAGAACATTAAAAATACGTCCCAATGTATTCTCACCCACAGGAACAGAGATGGGGGCACCTGTGGCAACCGCATCCATACCGCGAACCAGACCGTCTGTGGTATCCATCGCAATACATCTTACGGTGTCATCACCAAGATGCTGGGATACTTCAACCACAAGCTCGCTTCCATCCTGTCTGGGAATTTGAATTGCTTCATTTATTTCAGGAAGCTTCCCGTTTGAAAAACGGATATCCAAAACCGCACCTACTATCTGGCTGATCCTTCCTTTATTGGTCTCTTTCACACTTTACCTCATTTCCGCGCTGCTATTTCCTGCATTTATACCGCAAAGGCAACGCAACATTTTTAAACGCAACTTCTGCACTTCCATCCTCTGCTCTTTTCTTTCCATACATGAGGAAGCGGACATTGCCAAAGACTCATCAGGAAATTGCCTCCGCTCCTGCAATGATTTCTGTCAACTCCTGTGTAATCGAGCTTTGTCTTGCCCTGTTATATTTCAGTGTCAAATCACTTATCATTTCTTCTGCATTGCTGGTAGCATTGTCCATTGCCTGCATACGGGCACCGTTTTCACTGGCTACCGCTTCCACCAAACCACCATAGATCAGGCTGGCTGCATATTGGGGAATGATCAGATCCAGCGCTTCCTCCTCATCCATCTCGAAGTTCATAATCGCATGAGCCCCGGTTTCTTCACTCTCCTGCTGCGATACCTCTACAGGCAGAAGCTTAAGCAAAGTCGGGACATGACTGACGGTATTCACAAAAGAAGTATAGGCCAGATAAATCTCACTAATCTTCCCCGCTTGGTAAGCTTTCAGCAATGCAGCTGCGATTTCCCTTGCAGCCCCATAATCCGGTTCCTCAATCACATGGGACCAATCCTGCCGTATTTCATAGCCGGCTCTCGCCAAAGCATCCCGTCCCCTATTGCCGATAGCATAAATTACCACCTCTTCCTTTTGCCAGCTTTCCTGACCGGTAATCAGCTTTACAATATTGGAATTGTAGCCCCCTGCCAGACCTCTGTTGGAGGTAATAATAATAACCGCTTTCTTTCCGGATTCTCCCGACTGAAGGTATGGATGCTTTATGGAATCCACACGAGCCAGAATACTGCTAACCGTCCCATACATATACTCAAAATAGGTCTTGGAGCGTTCTGAAGCAGCTCTTGCCCTCTGTAATTTGACAGTGGAAACCAGCTTCATGGCTTTGGTGATCTGCTGCGTGCTCTGGACACTTGCCTTGCGGCGCCTTATGTCTCGCATTGATGCCATAATTTTACTCCTTCTGCACAGTGTTTATCACAGGCTTAACGACTATTTAAACTGTTCCTTAAATTCCTCGATTGCTTTGATTAACAGCGTCTCGGTCTCATCGGAAATGACTTTCTCCTCCGCGATGACTCTGGGAATCTCTGCATATTTGGTATCCAAAAATTCAAAGAACTCCCGCTCAAATGTGGTAATATCTTCCACCGCAATATCCAGCAGATATTTCTTGGTTGCTGCATAGATAATAATGACCTGATACTGTACAGGCATAGGCTTATACTGAGGCTGCTTTAAGATTTCCCTGATTCTTTCACCCTGTGCCAGCTTCTCCTTGGTGTCGTTATCCAGCTCGGAGCCAAACTGTGCAAAGGCTGCCAGCTCACGATATTGAGCCAGCTCCACACGGATGGGAGCCGCTATCTTCTTCATGGCCTTGATCTGAGCAGACCCGCCTACTCGGGACACGGACAGCCCTGCATTCACTGCAGGGCGGAAGCCTGCATTAAACATTTCCGTCTCCAGATAAATCTGTCCGTCGGTAATAGAGATTACATTAGTGGGAATATATGCTGACACGTCACCTGCCTGTGTTTCAATGATCGGAAGTGCTGTCAGGGAACCTCCGCCGTACGCATCATTCATTCTGGCAGCCCGCTCCAACAGTCTGGAATGAAGATAGAATACGTCACCGGGATAGGCTTCACGTCCGGGCGGACGACGAAGCAGCAGGGAGAGGGTACGATAAGCGGTAGCATGCTTACTTAAGTCATCATATACCACCAACACATCTTCGCCGTTTTCCATCCACTCTTCACCGATGGCACAGCCTGCATAGGGTGCAATATACTGCAATGGTGCCAGATCACTTGCGGTAGATACAACCACAGTGGTATAAGCCATTGCACCGTATTCTTCCAGTGTTTTTACGATATTTGCAACGGTAGAAGCCTTCTGGCCGATAGCAACATAAATGCATTTTACATTCTGGCCCTTCTGGTTGATAATGGTATCCAGCGCAATCGCCGTCTTACCGGTCTGTCTGTCGCCGATGATCAGCTCACGCTGACCCCTTCCGATCGGTACCATAGAGTCAATGGCCTTGATACCGGTCTGTAATGGTGTATCTACAGATTTTCTGGTAATAACACCACTTGCAACTCTTTCAATCTTACGATATTTATCAGTCTGAACAGGACCCTTGCCGTCCACCGGCTGTCCCAGCGCATTTACAACACGTCCTAGAAGCGCGTCCCCTACAGGCACCTCCACCACGCGACCGGTGGTCCTGACCGTATCGCCTTCTTTGATGTTTCTGGCACTTCCCAGAAGCACCGCACCTACATTGTCCTCTTCCAGGTTCAGCACCATGCCATACACATCACCGGGAAATGCCAAAAGCTCTCCCTGCATAGCTTTTTCCAGACCATGGATACGGGCAATGTTGTCCGCCACCTGGATCACGGTGCCTACATCGGAAACATCCAATTCAGACGCATATCTTTTTATCTGTTCTTTTATCACAGCGCTGATTTCTTCTGGTCTTAAATTCATGAATTGGTTTCCCTTTCTATCCAGCCGGATTCTTCCAACTGAATTTGTAATAATTGTTTTTTTATCTTCTCCAGCCTCGTACGGATACTGCTGTCTACCACTCTGTCCTTGATACGAATGATCATTCCGCCGATTATGGAGGCATCCACTGCATAACGCATCTCCATCACTTTATAAGAGGTAATCGCCAGCAATCTGTCATGCACAGCAACCTTCTGCTTCTGCGTCAGCTCTACTGCTGTGGTCACATAAGCCACACCGATGCCTCTTTCTTCCTGCAGCCTTTCTGCAAAATAGCCAATGATATTTTTTATTTCATTGTATCGTTCTTTCTGGACGATCAGCTTTAAAAAGCCTGTCACTTCTTTACTTACACGTCCGGAAAAGACATTCTCCACAATTTCTTCTTTTTTCGCCTTGGAAATGTTGGGATGCTTCATCAGCTTGTCAAACTCCGGATTTTCCTCAAGAACCTGCAGGATCCTCTGCGTCTCCTGCAAAAGTTTCTCCGGCTCCTGCTTTTCCATGGCCAATTCAAACAGCGCTTCTCCATATGTTTTTGCCACTAGCTTAGCCATGTGCCATCACCTATTTCCTTCAAAGTCTCATCAATCAACTGGGCCTGAATCTGACTGTTCATGGATACCGTTACCACCTTACCTGCCAGAGCAGCGGCAACTGTGACGATCTCTTTCTTAATATCATCTGCCGCCTTACGCTTTTCCAGCTCCACCTCCATATGGGCTCTTTCTACAATACGTACAGCCTCTTCCTTTGCTTTGGCTATCATCTGACCTTCATTGGCAATGGCATGACGTCTGGCTTCACTTAAGATGCGTTCCGCTTCCTTATCGATATCCTTAAGCTTCGCCTCATATTCTTCCCGAAGCCTCTGAGCCTGATCCATATTCGTCCTGGCATCCTCCAGCTGCGTCCGAATCTTGTTCTGCCTGTCTTCCAGAAGCTTTCTGACCGGATTGAACAAAAAATAGCTTAGGAAAAAGAACAGAACTGCTACCGCAATAATGGTAAGGACGGAATCCGCAATGAGCTGAAAATCCAGATCGAACAATCTTTCCATGGACTGTCCTTCCGTTAATAGTACCATTGGAAACCTCCTATACTAAAGGTTTTAAGAACAGTAACAGGAATGCAATAAGCAGACCATACAGACCTGTTGTCTCCGCAACAGCCTGTCCCAGCAACATAGTTGTCATGATATCTCCCTTAGCACCGGGGTTACGTCCTACGGCAGCTGCCGCATGACCCGCTGCAATACCCTGACCTATACCGGGTCCGATACCTGCGATAACCGCCAAACCTGCACCGATTGCAGAACATCCTAAGATAAAGCTTTCATTGAATTCCATTGTATTTTCCTCCTTAAATTATAAATAATAAATAGTTAACCGCGCACGTTGCATTGAAATAGCTTGCACTTGTTTCTATTCCTTACAAGCTGCGCAATACATGTTAAACTTGATCCCCGATTGCATTGGAGATGTAGGTCATGGTAAGCATACAGAATACGTATGTTTGAATTGCTCCTGAAAACAAATCAAAATATACATGTAAAGCTGCAGGCCAGATTGTGGCAAACCAGCCAAGCAAACCATATACCAGTGCCATCATAACTGTTCCGGACAATACGTTGGCAAACAAACGCAGGGACAGGGAAATGGGTACCGCTATCTCACTGATCAGGTTGATGGGAAACCAGATTGGCAGCCACGGCGGAAGCGGAGAACACATTCCTTTCCATATTTCCTTTGGCTTCTGATACTTGAACTGATTAAAATGTATCAGAACAAATGTCAGAATACCCAGCGGCAAAGTCACACCATAGTCTGCAGTAGGAGGCCTCAGCCCCAGTAACCCGGAAATATTACTCATTAAAATAAAAAGGAATACCGTTCCGATATAGTTATAGAATTTAGGGGCGCTTTTCCCCATGGCTCCATCCACCATACGGTCCAGCATTTCCACCACCAGTTCGGCAACATTCTGTACTGCTCCCGGTACCTCAGAGGCCTTCCTGATCGCCCTGTTTGCAACCAGACACAGTCCCATAATGATCAACAGAACCAGTGCAATACATACATGGGTTGTTGTTATCCACACCTCGTGCCCAAAAAAGCGGTATTTCAGCAGACCATGAACCATAATATCAATGTCTGTTCCGGCAGATAACAAGATTTCATGTGGCATATACTTACCTCCTTATTCGCGAAAAATTTTACGACAGACTTTGTGCGTAAGCGGCTGCATATAAGCACCTGCCTTCAGAGTCATCAAACCCAAAAACGTAAAAAACGGATTTAGCTTACCTGTCAGCCATACGATCATAAAAACAATAACGATACAGACATATCTTATCAGATTTGCTGCAGTTACCACCTTGACCGCATCTGTCCCAAGCCCCAGTGTTCGTTCCAGCATCCGGTACATATGCAGCGCCGTCAGCAATGCCAGAAGCACTCCGATTGCCAGTGCAATAGCATATAACACAGGCTCCTTTACCAGGAAAATGCCCACTATAAGACATAGCATCCCCAGAAAAAGGATTCCCAAACATAATTCCAACAACCCGCGATGGATCTCTTTGAGCCTTTTTATCATCTGATCTCCTTCTGGTTTTCCTGCATCTTTAACTCCTCTCGTTTTCCGGAATTTATATCCCTCTCGGAGTTCATATCCTTCTCAGAATCCATAAGTTTCTTTGCCATCCTGTATATATTCTGAAAACCGGCCAAGGCTCCCAGAAAAAAGAAAAGAATGGTAAGCCAATATGTTCCCAGCCTCCTGTCCAGCCATACACCAAGCCAGAGCATCAGCCCAATAGGAACCAGCATATGGATACCTGACTGTGAAATAAGGGCTAAAGATCGATAAAAACCTTTACCCAGCTTCTTTCTCTTTTTCACTGCAGCCCATCTCCTGTCCTTCTCGGTTAAAATTCAGCAAAGATTTTAAAAAAGCATTGACATTATAATACCACCATTATAGTATTTTTGTAAAGGTATTATGGGTAAATATACGCACAAACCTCGAAGGAGTAGCTATGAATCATTTGCAATTATTTCGTAAAAGACTGATTCCCCATGAATGTATCCTACTAAAAGGTGATGTGATTGTTTTTCATTCCGACGATTATATTATTACCAAATGGGTCACGCTCAATCCCAAACCCACGTTTCACCATGGTTCTTCCTGCTATTTTTTGAAGGAGGGCTTTAAATTAAGTAAATTCTACAGACATGACGGTTCCCTGCTTTACTGGTACTGTGATATTGTGGAATATGACTGGAGTGAGGATGGGACAAGCCTGATCGTTACGGACCTGCTGGCAGATGTGATCGTATATACTGACGGACGCACCAAGGTCATGGATCTGGACGAGCTTGCGGATGCCTGCAGCTTGGGGCTGATTACCCAGGAACAGTTGCAGAAAGCCCTTCGCCAACTAAACCGGTTCCTGACTTACATATACAAAGATAAATTTGATCATTTACAGACTGTAATAGAAAACCTCGGGTTATGAGCCCGAGGTTTTTGTTATTTTCTTTAGAACTAATAAAATACATGTCCGCCGATATTGATACCGGTCAAGCCTTCAATTGGTGTTCTGAAGAACAGACAGTTACCTACATTGGTGGCGCCTGCCATAGCCTCTTCAGCCGCCCTGTAGCAATCCGCGTTGGCTTTATCAATGGCCAGGTACATATCCAATCTGCCGCTGGCAACCGGTGAAAACTGTTTCCTCTGATAAATAACCCCCACCACTGTATCCGGGAATTTGGAACTCAGAACACGGTTCATTACCACCGCACCAACCGCCAGCTTTCCTGCATAGGGTTCGCCGCCGGCTTCACAATAAATCAAATTTGCCAGAAGCTTCAGGTCCCCTTCCGCAAAAGTAACTTCCGAAATATCTCTCCACGCAGCATTGGCTGCACTCTGGGATAATCGCAGTTCTTCTTCAAGCTGTTTTTTCAAAGCCGCCAAATCATTCTGCAACGCCTTCATATTGGCTTCATATGCTTTAGCCGCCTGCTCTGCTTCCGCAATCTGATCCCCATAGGCTGAAATACTTTTGCTGGTTTGAGAAATAAGTGAATTTACCTTACTCTGCTCTGCTTCCGCCTGAAGCCGCAGCACCTTCAAGTCTTCATTTTCCTGAAAAAGCCTTGCCTCTTCGGACTCTATGTACTCTCTGGTCTCAATAATCTGATCCAGCATCTTATTGTCGTAGGCAACCATACTTGCAATATAATCCGCCAGATTCAGGATTGCCGAAAAGCTTTCTGCCCGAAACAACGCTGCAAGGAAGCTACTGCTTCCCATTTCGTAAGAAAGCCGGATGCGTTTCTCCATGCAGTCATACTGCCAGACTTCTTTTTCTCTGGCAGCTTCCAGATCTGTCTGTGTCTGGGAAATTTCAGCTTCTTTGTCCTTAATCTGCTCCTCCAGTTGAGCCAGTCTGTCGGAAACTTCGGTCAACTGTTTGTTCAAATCCTGCAGTTCTGCCTTCAGGGACTTTTGCTCTCCCTTTAAGTTCTCCAGATTCTCCTCATTCTTCTCCATCTGGTTTTTGAGCTGATTCTGTTCCTTTTCCTTATCCTTAATCTGCTGAGCAGTGGTTTTTTTTGCATAGGAAACAGACGGTACGCTGCCGGCCAGCAGCACCACCGTCAAGAGCAGACAACCTATTCTTACAAATCTTTTTCCCAGTTTCCATAACACTTGTGGGCAATCCGCCTTTCTCTTATGTTTTTATAATTTCATCTTAATTTCTCTGTCCGTATTCTGATACTTGATATATTTGACACCGGCAGCGTCAAACATACGCTTGGACGCAATGTTCATAGGCGTTCCGGCATATTTGTCACTGTCATAAACCACCGTCTTGATACCAGCCTGAATGATTGCTTTGGCACATTCATTACACGGGAATAAGGAAACATACAGCTTGGTTCCTTCCAGTGAACCGCCTCTGTAATTCAAAATCGCATTCAGCTCACTGTGCGTAACAAAGGGATACTTTGTCTCCAGATCACTTCCCTCTCTTGCCCAGGGAAAATCCTCATCGGAGCATCCCGCAGGCAGTCCATTATAACCCATGGACAGAATCTTGTTCTTATCGCTTACAATACAACAGCCCACCTGGGTACTGGGATCCTTGGAACGCATGCCTGACAGATGCGCAACCCCCATAAAATACTCATCCCAACTGATATAATCTTTCCTCTTACCGCCCATACCTGTAACAAACCTTTCCTTTATTTCGTACCGAAAATACGGTCACCTGCATCGCCCAGACCCGGAACGATATAACCATGGTCATTTAATTTCTCATCCATTGCACCGATATATACATCTACGTCGGGATGTTCTTCCTGCATTTTTTCCAGTCCTTCCGGAGCCGCAATGATACACATAAAGTGAATATTCTTACAGCCTTTATCCTTCAGCATCTGGATAGCTGCCACTGCAGATCCGCCGGTTGCAAGCATAGGATCCACTACAAAGACATCTCTCTCTGCACAGTCAGCCGGCAATTTACAATAATACTCAACCGGCTCCAAAGTAGCAGGATCCCTGTACAAGCCGATATGTCCCACCTTTGCAGCAGGGATCAGCTCCAGTACACCATCTACCATCCCCAGACCGGCTCTTAAGATTGGTACGATTGCCATTTTCTTACCTTTCAGCTCTTTTACAGTCGCCTTGCAGATAGGCGTTTCAATTTCTACATCTGTCAGCTTCAGTTCTCTGGTGGCTTCATAGCAGATCAGCATGGCAATCTCACTGATGGTCTGCCTGAAATCCTTGGTTCCTGTTTCTACTCTTCTGATCAATCCGATCTTATGCTGGATCAATGGGTGATCCATTACTACTACCTTTGTCATAGCTGCTCTCCTTCGTTTTGTTAAACATTTTAACCTTCAATCTGGTTAATTCTTCTGATATGTCTTTCATCGTTGGAAAATTTGGTATCCAAGAAGGTATCCACGATTTCCATTGCCAGATTCTCCCCCACAATACCTGCGCCCAATGCAAGCATATTGGCATTGTTGTGAAGTCTTGTCATCTTTGCAGAAAGGCTGTCTGCGCAAAGGGCACATCGGATACCTGCCACCTTGTTAGCAACCATGCTGATGCCAATACCGGTTGTGCAGATGACAATTCCTTTTTCACACTCGCCGGAAGCAACGGCATTGGCTGCCGCCCGGGAAAATTCCGGATAATCACAGGATGCCTTGCTGTAACAGCCACAGTCCTTAACCGCAATCCCTCTCTCTTCCAAATGTTTTTTTACCTTTTCCTTTAAATCAAACCCGCCGTGATCGCATCCTAATGAAACCATTGATCTTCTCCTTTTCCTTTCTTTCTGCCCCATGAAGCCTGACAATTTGCAGCTCCAATCATGGTTTTGATGCCTTAAGCATCTTCTTATACATTTATCACACTATGTCCTGCCGCCTTCAGCAGCCGGTTCATAATTGCCTGTCCCATGCCCCCGTGTTCAAAGGCTTCCGAGTAGATGACCTCCGCCCCCTCATCATCAAATTCTCTCAAGATCCGATACAGATTGTGGGCAATTGCCTGCTCATCATCCCGGTGTCCTGCACTCTTCACAAAATCGCCCCGGTATAACTCCATCTGCTCCTTTGAACCAATGATGCCCACTTTTTTGCCACTGCCTCTGGCTGCGTCAGCCTGCCCGTTAATGTACGCAACCACCTTCTCAGGCTCGCCTGTCACAATAGTCAGCTGCCCCTTTGGCGCATAGTGACGATACTTCATCCCCGGTGCCTTTGGTGCCAGCTTGGTATCATTGGTAAAAATCGTCTTATCAATATCTACCCTCCCCAGAACCTGTGCCAGCATTTCCTCCGTAATAAATCCGGGGCGCAATATCTGAGGCGGATTCACTGTCATATCTATAATGGTGGATTCCAGTCCGATGCCCACCTCTCCTCCGTCAATAATCATATCAATCCTGCCAGCCATGTCTTCAATGACATATTTGGCCAGCGTAGGGCTTGGCTTTCCGGAGGCATTCGCACTGGGTGCTGCCACATAGCCCCCTGCATATTCAATCAGCTTTCTGGCCACCCTGTGGGAAGGCATACGCACAGCCACTGTGTCCAGACCACCTGTGGTCTCACCGGGAACCTTGTCCGACTTAGGCAAAATCATGGTCAGTGGTCCCGGCCAGAAGGCTTCGGCCACCTTCTCAACCGTCTGGCTGATTTCCTTTGCGATCATCGCCAGAGCTTTCATATCTACAATATGAATAATCAAAGGATTGTCCGATGGACGTCCCTTTGCTGCATATATTTTTTTGGAAGATTCTCTGTTCAGACCATCTCCCCCAAGACCGTATACTGTCTCTGTGGGGAACGCCACCAGGCCGCCGCTTTTCAGGATTTCACCTGCCTGACGCAGCAAAGCATCTTTCTCATCAATCTGCTCCTCCCGAACGGATATTATTCTTGTTTCCAATGTTTTTCTCCATTTCCCCGGTCATATTGCACTTCTGTCTTATTCGACAGATATTACGAGCTTAAAGTTGCATATGCAACGCCGCTTTCCATAATGCTGCCGTTTTGTCTACACATATTTTGCTTATTCTACTCATTCAGCTATAATCTTACCATATACATACTAATTTCGCAAGCAAAGACCCAGAAAACGCAAACAGAAAACATCAACCTCTCACCGCCGCAGCTCCTGTTGTTTTCTATACTTTAAGGGTGTGACTCCTTTCATCTTCTTAAAGACCGTCGCAAAATAATTGCTGTCATTATATCCACATAATTCTGCGACCTCTGTGACAGATCTACCGGTTTCCCTGAGCAGCCGTTCCCCGTTGGCGATCCTCTCATAGGTAATATATTGGTTCAGCCCCATACCTGTTACCGCCTTGAATTTTCTGGAAAGGTATCCCTGGCTGACCGCAAAAGTCTTACTTAAGCTTTGAAGAGTAATATCCCGCTCAAAATTGTCACGGATATATTCAGAAATTCTATAAATGATTGTGTCGGACTCCTTTATATTTGCCTTCTGCGCACACCGGTATCGGCACAGAAGTGTCAGCAGCTCCAGAATATAAAGATCCAGCAGAATTTCCTTCCCTTTTTCATTTTGATTGAACTCTGCTTCTATTTTAAACAGAAGTTCCTCCAATATAGGCAAATAATGATCCGGAATATAAATGACCCTTAAAGAAGACAGCGCCTCCAGCAAGGAAGCCGTCTTTTCATCAAAAAGCTCCTCTCTGAAATGCAGAAGAATCCTCTCATTACGCATACACTCCCTACTATCTGTCATATGCAGGATTTCCGGGGGAATACATACAAAATTCCCCTTTTCAATACAGAATATCTCATCTCCTATAAAATAAGTGGTTTTTCCATCCAACATATAATACAGCTCATACTCTTCATGATAATGAATGGCGCAAATCTGCCTCTTTCTCATCACTTTATTCCTGGAGACCCGTTTGTCCCTGGCCAAGGGATAATCTTTTTTATCCATTCCACATTCCTCCACAGTCTTGCAAAAGCATATTGGCAACTGCTCCGTGCCAGACATATTACATCTATGCGTATCCTATCCCTTTCATTTACCCGAATTATACTACACATTCTCGTATTCGTCAAAAAATTACTATTTTTACAAATAACAGATTTTTTCTGTCCTCAGGCCCCATTACTATTCAAATAATTCATGATCCCCATATAAATGGCCCATGCCACTTTATCCTGATATTCTTCTTTGGCAAGCTTCTCGGCCTCCCCATAATTGGACAAAAAGCCGCACTCCACGATTACAATGGGAACCCCTGTCTTTTTCAGCAGATAATAGCTGTCATTGGCTTTAATCTGCCTCTTATTCTCCGGATCTACGGATTTGACAAACTGTTGCTGGATAAAAGCAGCCAGCCTCTGCCCTTCCCCACTGTCCTTATGATAAAACACCTGAGCCCCACGCACATACTCCTCCGGGTAACTGTTTTGATGGATGCTTACCGCCAGATCTGGCTGGCTTTCTTCCATGATCTGGATTCGCTGCTTCATATCCTGAACCTTTTTATTATGGGAATCCGCATCATACAGACCCTCATCGTTCTCTCTGGTCATGATCACCTCCACATCTCCCGCTTCCAGATAACTGGCTACCTTCTTTGCAATTGCCAGATTGATATCTTTTTCCTGAGCACCGTTGATACCTACTTTGCCGGGGTCAAATCCTCCGTGTCCGGCATCCACCACCACTACAAAAGATTCTTTCTGAGACAAAGCAGCCTCTCCCATGGTATATACGGCTCCGATTCTTTCAGCCGTAAATATCATGGAAAAGGCCACCAATAACCCCGTTGCCAGGGATAATATTTTTGTTCTTGTTTCATTCTCCATACAGCACCATACATCTATGTATATATTATCTTTATATACATATGCATGTCTGGGGACATTCATTCCAGCAGACATCCCTCCCTCGCCGCAAATATGTTGCAGGTCATTCCTATCATGTCAGGAAGCAGGAAACATACTTAGGCATGAAATATCTCTGATTCCGGTCCGCGGCGAAAATGATTCTCTATTGCCTCCCCCGAATACCAGAAATCCTACGGTGTATTCACATAAGCATTGAGCATCTGCCATACCTCTTTGGTTCCATACCCGAGTCTCCACACAGCCACACCGGCAATATCCTTCATCTTCATCACATTGATCTTGACCGCCAGCGACTCTTTCGTCTCCGCCCACAGCTGATACAATACCTTGCCGCTCTTCCACTCATAGTACATCTGCTGGGTTTCCTCATCCCATTCTCCCTGCACACGAACACGATCAAGGAAGCTTTGCGTGTTGTTCAGGGTCAGATAATCATCCGTGACCTGAGTCCCCTCCGTCTTCCAAAGGATGCTGTAAAAGGGCAGACCGTTCACTACCTTTTCCTTTGGAACCTGCTTCAGCGTATTCTCGATACCATTGCTTACATAATCAATACTGGCAACACTTCCCGGATCTCCACTGCCATGCCAGTGTTCATCGTAACCCATAATGATCACATAATCTGCAACCTTCCCCTGGATATCTCTTCGAAGATAAGCATTGAAGTGGAACGGCACATAACTGTCAATGGAGAAGGTCAGATCATTCTCCCTGCACGCAATGGACAATTCTCTGATAAACTGCACAAAATGCTCTCCGCACTCCTCTTTTACCCTCTCAAAATCCAAATTAATGCCATCCAGACCCAGTGCAAGGGCTGCTGCCGTTATTTCTTCTACCAGATGAACTCTCTTTGTGGTGGAGGACAGCACCTTATATATATCAATTTCCACATCATTCGCATTACTGTAATTAAAATCGTCCAGTACCCCCCAGACCTCCAAGCCATAATTGTGAGCCTTGTCCACATAAGCCCTGGCGCCGAAATTCTGAATATTGCCCTCGCTATCGCAGAGACTGAACCAGGTAGGTGCAATTACATTCATGCCCACGGTTCCTGCCACCATGGTGTCCAGTGTATCATTGCCGCCCACGCCGCCGATGGAATGCCACCCCAGGGACACCTTGCCCTCCAGCTGGTTGGTGGTGTATTCCGGCTCTGCATAATCTGTCACAGGTGTTTCCTGTAAGGTTGCCGGATCGATCAGCATCTTGTTTTCCACATAACCGATAATGGAATCGGACGTTTTTACCTTGCTCCAGGTCTCCATCTCTTCCAGCACTTCCACCTGCTCATCCTTTGCCAAATCCCTCAAAATCGGGCTCTTGATACCGCCTTTTAATCGAACAGCCGTATCCTTCTTTACTGTGGCAGCTGTTTTCTCTCCCCATACATTATAGACCTGCATATGCCGGTCAAATACCTGATAGGACATATTGGTATAATTCTTCACATAATCCATCGCCACATAAATGGTATCATTTTCTCTATATACAGCTTCATACCCAAGTTCCGTATCCACACCGTCCACATTCATGACCATACCGCCAAATGCCACCCGAATCACTTCCGTAGGAGTGGTGTAGAGCAGAAGCGCTTCTTCCATATCCACATAAAAAATTTCATTAAAATATTTCTTAACCGTCTCTAGGTTCAGATAACACAGGCCATTCTTCACAACAGCTTTTTCCTCTATCATCTCATCCTGCAGAACAATCGCCAGTTCCTCACCCTGAACCCCAAAATACTCTGTCAGGTCGGCTCTTTCCTTGGAGTAGGAATATTTTTCCAGCAGTATCCCGACTGCTGTTACCCCACCGATGATTATAATCAATAAAATTGCAATCAATACCGGAATAAATTTTTTCATCCGAAGCCCCTCTCTTCCAAATGTAACCCAGCGGCAGGAAAACAGCGACAAAAAGTCGCCATTCCCCCCCACTGTATTACAGTATAACAAACTATTCCGTTAACGTCATCATAATTTTTTAACCGTTTTCATTTATTTTCCCGCTGCCAGTCCACATGAGAGGCATTCCTGTTTTCTTGGCATTATACTGATAATGTTGCGCAGCGGGGCATTGACCATTTTTGTTTTATTGTTGATCGATTCTGTCGAACATAATTTGTATAAGCGTACCGTTTTCGTCATATATATAGTCAGGCATATAGGGCAAGTCCTCCCGCACACACAGACTGGCGACTTCGTCCGGTGTTGCGCTGATATATAACCCTGCACCGCTCTTGTGCAGCTTATTGTATTTCTCGCGCAGCTCCTCGCAACGACGCGCTTGCTCAGTTTTTTTATTGTCCATCTGTTTACTTATTCCTCCGTATTTTCATGTTCTTTCATTTACAGGACCAAAAGGCGTGATATATCAGGTCAAGAACATTTTGTAAAAAGATGACAGGAACAGATTGTCAGAGAACTTCCGGCGTACATCAAGCAATAGATTAATCATTGATTTGAACTATTAATAGATTGAATTATTTCGTTGATTATAAAATTTATTTTGGGGAAATATATAACCGACCAGGCAGTATAAATATATAACCTGTAAGACATCCTGATATTATCGCAACATTACTTTATGACATATAATAAAAATAAATCGGGATGATTGGAACGATTGTCCCTGATTCCATAAATTAGAATACTTGAAATCCAGCCTCCTTCCGGTACAGATTGCCGGAAGTATCTCTAGGCATTATTATATTGTAATATCCCAAATTTTACAAGTATAAAATTTTTTTAAATTCTCAAGGTTCTATTGACTTAAAACCCCCGAGCGTATAAGATACACTTATTCCAGATAAAACGCGGTGGTTTATCCATGCCAGCCGGAAATGCCGATAAAGCATATGGCTAAGCTATTGCGCCAAGTCGTTGTCTGTAAACAACGTATGTACCATTTTACAGGCACAGAAAGGATGGGTTGTCGTATGAAAATTGAAAAAGTAAATGAAAATCAGATTCGTTGTACTCTTACCAAGGAAGATCTGGCCAGCCGCGAACTTAAGATAAGTGAATTGGCATACGGCACAGAAAAGGCTAAGAGTTTATTTCGTGATATGATGCAGCAGGCTAATTTTGAATTTGGCTTTGAGGCTGATGATATTCCTCTTATGATCGAGGCCATCCCCATGAATGCGGAATGTATCGTCCTGATCATTACCAAGGTGGAAGACCCGGATGAGCTGGACACGCGCTTTTCCCGCTTTGCTCCATCCGTGCATGAAGATGAGGATATGGAAAGCATTGATACAGACCCTATCAAGGAAGAGGTTCTCGATTTGTTCAAAAAGATACAGTCCAGCGAAAGCGCTGCCGATACAATTGTCAGTGAAGCTGCCAAAGCAGCTGCGGGCAAGGAAGCTCCACAGCTGCTGCGTCTTTTCCAGTTTGATTCCCTCCACACACTGCTGCAGCTTGCAGGCCAGGTTGCCGGGCGCTACGAGGGAAACAATACTCTGTATAAAGGGCTTCGGGATAATAAATATCTTCTTCTGGTTTCACACAACAGCGATTCTGCTGAGCAGTTCAACAAGCTCTGCAACATTGCTTCCGAATATGGTGTGTTGAAAAAGGTACTTCCCCCCACTCCTTCCTATCTGGAGGAGCATTACAGTGTGGTAATTGCCTTCAATGCACTGCAGGTACTGTCAGGTATCAGCAGATAATCCTATCGCGAACCGTAAGAGAAAGCCCCGCCGTTTTAAAATGTGAAAACAGCGGGGCTTTCTAACGTTTACTATTAAGCGTTTCCTTTTAAACTTTTCTCTTATACTTCTGCGATCTTTTCCATCAGCACATTGATATCAATGCCGTGTACCATGGCAGCTTCTTCCAGTGTCTCAGCCTGAGCGGAAGGGCATCCAAGGCAGTGCATACCTGCTTCTAACAGAACCGGTGCTACTGCAGGATTCGTGCGCAGAATTTCTCCGATTGTCATATCTTTGGTTATATTACTCATGGTAAATACCTCCTATCTTAATCTTTTGATCTCATTATGGACATAATGTTTCTTTTTCGGCAGCCTGTCGCAAAAAGACTTGACCAAAAACCATTGCCATTTAACAGTATAATACGTATCTTCCATTCTGACAAGCCACTCCTACACACAATATTTGTAAAAATACTATAAAATAAAGGAAATCTTATTCTTTTGTATAGAAAAAAGTACACTGCCGACCTTGACTGGCTTACCCTTTTTTCCTATAATAAAGCCATAGGATTAGAAGTTATTAACACTTATTTTCACTAATTCAAATAATAGGAGGCTATTCAAAATGAGACCAGAATGGACAGATTTTGTAGGCGGCAAATGGGAGAGCGAAATCAACGTGCGTGATTTCATCCAGAAGAATTATCATCCTTATGCCGGCGATGAAGCATTCTTAGCAGGACCTACACAGAACACAAAAGATTTATGGGCACAGGTACTTGAACTGCAGAAGCAGGAAAGAGAAGCAGGCGGCGTTCTTGATATGGATACCAGAGTTGTATCTACAATCGTTTCTCACGGCCCCGGCTACCTTGACAAAGACAAGGAAACAATTGTAGGTTTCCAGACTGACAAGCCTTTCAAACGTTCTTTACAGCCTTACGGCGGTATCAGAATGGCAGAAAAAGCTTGCTCTGACAACGGATATGAGGTTGATCCTGAAATCAGCGAGTTCTTCTCTACTCACAGAAAAACTCACAATGCAGGATGTTTTGATGCTTACAACGATGAGATGAGAGCTTGCCGTTCTTCTCACATCATTACAGGTCTTCCGGATGCTTACGGACGTGGACGTATTATCGGCGACTATAGAAGGATTGCTCTTTACGGTATCGACCGTCTGATCGAAGACAAGCTTGAACAGAAGGCTTCTACCGGCAAGGTTATGACAGATGATATCATCCGTCTTCGCGAAGAGCTTTCTGAGCAGATCGTTGCTCTGAAGCAGATGAAGGTTATGGCTGCTTCTTACGGCTATGACATCTCTAAGCCTGCAAAGGATGTTAAGGAAGCTATCCAGTTCACATACTTCGGATATTTATGTGCAGTTAAGGAGCAGAAGGGTGCTGCTATGTCTCTTGGACGTACTTCTACCTTTATCGACTGCTACGCTGAAAGAGACTTGGCTAACGGAACCTACACGGAAGAGCAGATTCAGGAATTCGTTGACCACTTCATCATGAAGTTACGTCTCATCAAGTTCGCTCGTACACCGGAATACAACCAGATCTTTGCTGGTGACCCTGTATGGGTAACCGAATCCTTAGCTGGTGTTGGTGTTGACGGACGTCACATGGTAACAAAGATGAGCTTCCGTTACTTGAACACATTATATAACCTGGGCGCTTCACCGGAACCTAACTTGACTGTTCTCTGGTCTCCAAGACTTCCTGAGACTTTCAAGAAATTCTGTGCTAAGACCTCTATCAATACCTCTTCTATCCAGTACGAGAACGACGAGATCATGAGAGTGGATCACGGCGATGACTACGGTATCGCTTGCTGCGTATCTTCCATGGTTATCGGTAAGGAAATGCAGTTCTTCGGAGCACGTGCTAACCTTGCTAAATGTTTACTGTACTCTCTGAACGGTGGTGTTGACGAAGTTACCAAGAAACAGGTTGGTCCTAAATATCGTCCCGTAGTTGGTGATGTACTTGACTTTGATGATGTTTACAGCAAGTTTATTGACATGATCGAATGGATGGCTGGTGTTTATGTAAATACTTTGAACATCATCCACTATATGCATGACAAGTACTGCTATGAGAGAGCAGAAATGGCTCTTCATGACAGAGACGTTAAGCGTTACTTCGCAACAG